>NZ_JBNKSF010000040.1:0-3187 GCF_050297175.1 Gynuella sp.
AATGATCGTGCCGAGAGAGGCCAGCACGTTGGCGGTGTTGAGCTCGAGACCCAGGTAGGAGTAGGTGTCGTTGTCAACGGCCACAGGCGCGTTCACGGGAGAGCTGTTGGCAACCGTCGGGCTCAGGATGCCGCCGCCGGACACGAACTGCGGTGCGAACTGGCCACCGGCATAAGCCGATCCACCACGCACTTCAACCAGGGCCTCACGATCCAGTTCTTTGCTCACTTGCAGGTCTTTGATCATCATGTCTCTATCCTCACTTTGGTATAAACGGTTTGGTTAAGGTTATGAACCTCTGTGTTTGTGGTTCATGACTCTGTAAGTGCAGGCCGCGTGCCAATTTCCGTTTGCACTCAGCAAATATTCTTTATCTTTTTGTTTCATATTGTTTTTTGTTTTGCTCCGGGTAAACCTCCAGGATCGCCATCGTCATTTCTTGGCCTATCTGTTCGTTGCCACGCAACGGCTTGAAGTACCCTGTTTGTCGACCAGTAACTCTTGAAATCCAGGCTCTCTCACTACGATGCCCACGCGGTTACTGATCACTCGCACATAAAAAACGGGAGCCCGAAGGCCCCCGTTTGTTTCACCCATCAGGTGATTCAGTCGGCTTACTGAAAGATGCCGGTGAAGGCGGAACCGAACACATTGGCGGTGTTGAGTTCCAGATCCAGCGACGAATAGGTGTCGTTGTCGAGAGCCACAGGCGCGTTAATCGGAGAACTGTTGGCAACAGTCGGGCTCAGGATGCCGCCGCCGGAAACGAACTGCGGTGCGAACTGGCCACCGGCATAAGCCGATCCACCACGCACTTCAACCAGGGCCTCACGATCCAGCTCTTTGCTCACTTTCAGGTCTTTGATCATCATGTCTCTATCCTCACTTTGGTCTAAAAAGGTTTGTTAAGGTATGAACCTCTGGGTTTGTGGTTCATGTCACTGTAAATGCAGGCCGCGTGCCAGTTTTTCGCTTCAGAAGAAAATATTCTTTATCTTATTGAAGTAACATACATTAATTATTTGCACCCAGCAGCGCGCGCAAGCTTGAACGGTGTTGTCCACCAGACTTTGTTGGTATTGCGAAAACGTTTTGATTGCTGCTGTTTGTAAACCCGAAACACAACCGGCAGTGAGACATCGACATAACAGAAGTCTACGCTGAGAAACAGAGAAAAGCGGACATGATCATTTCTCCAATATCCCCCATGCGCTGTGCGCGAAAGCGTGTGGTCGCGAGCTGAATTTACATAAGTCTGGATGTAAGAGACCAAAGCACGCACCAATCCCATGGCGGCCAGGTGGCTATGCGTCACTTGGTCGAGAAATTCCGTTTAGCATCTATCCAGGTCTGAAACTCAGGACCCAGGTGATAATTTTGGCCGCCTATGGTTTCCAGTGCCGAACGATATACGATCCAGGTAACCGCTTGATTTCATATCTGCTATAGGCCTAAATTAAAGCCTCGACACGCTTCACGCATCACCGTTGACGTCTACTCGATCGTCATGAAATGCATGAAGCATCAGCAGGATAGAGAGCAATCACAACATGGAATCAGGGACGAAGGTGGGAATATCGCTCATATCAACTCTCCTAGACAGAACCCGGGCTAACCTGCACTGGCCAGCTTTACCTCGAACTGTACCAGGCCGATTCGGCCTTTCGCACAACAGTGCCGCGTCAGCGGCCATCACCAAAAACACGACACTGTCTAACATAATGTCAGGCATTTACACATTTCATACCACCATGACTATATCTGGATTTAAGGCCTTCGAGCTAAGCAGATGATGCAAAAGTCGATACTATTGTTAAGGCTGAGTTATTGGGTCGCGGCAATAGCTGATTTCGTTATTGCAATCCTTGCATGGATACCGGAAAGGATGGGGCTAGGGGAAATAGCATATCCAATGGGTCTTTTTTCCGTTATTGCATTCTCATGGACCTTAATGTTGCTAATGGCCGATAGAAAACCAATTGAACGAAAGTGGGTACTGATACCTACTATTGTCGTTGTTACATTGATCACTACTGTAAGAGTCATATTTTCTCTAGGCAAATCCATTGAATTTAGCTTGGCCCTGCTTCTTTTTGGAATTGCTCTGATTATCTTAATGACATACAGCTATTTTTATGCGAGCAAACATGAATCAGGCAAGTAAAACTGTACTAAATGCGCCTGGCAAAGGCATGGATTTGGACAAAGTACCCGCTACGTGCGCACTCTGTTCAACTGCATGTTAGACGTTAGCCTATTTATAAAGATGCGAGGATGCACAAACGATGAAAAAACTGAAATTGTTCTACAGTTATTCTCATAAAGATGAATCGTATCGAGAAAAGCTTGAAACTCATCTCTCCATACTGAGACGTAATAAGTATATTAGCGAGTGGCACGATAGAAGAATCTCCGCAGGCAGCGATTGGGAGGAAGAGATAAATTACAACCTAGAGGATTCAGACATAATACTATTGTTGGTAAGCTCCAATTTTCTTGCATCAGATTACTGCTATGACACCGAGACAATTCGTGCCCTTGAAAAACATGAATCAGGAGATGCAGTTGTAATTCCCATTATATTAAGCCCCTGTTTATGGTTAGAGTCAGAATTAAAAGTACTACACTCATTACCAAATGATAATAAAGCCATATCCGTATTCGAGAATGAGGATGTGGCGTGGTTGGAAGTGGCTGAGGGGATCTTGGCAAAGGTTAAAGAGCTACAAACAAAAAGCACAAGCAAACCCCTTACGAGGGAATCAACGCCAGGAAAAACAATTAACTTGTGTGATTTGGTGGCTGATTTTCTTAAAGAGTTTGATACTTGGTATTTTTCACCACTTCGAATTCAGAAATGGGGATCAAGGCAACATGGTTTCGAGGAGTTGGCAAGACATTCAACAAAAGACATTAAAGCTTGTTTAGAGGAGTACAAAAAACAAGGAAGAGTCAAAACCACTATAAGCAGGAAAGGAAATACCATATATAAAGTCAAAGGCTAACCAGATAAATCACTCGACACGTTTGTTGCCTGTTATGGCTGGCGTTGAGGCTGTAGAAAAACCCAAAATCAGGCCAAAGGAATGATAGAATAAAGCCACGATAAACGGAGTTATTCAATGCCAAAATTCATTCCGTACGATTACAACCAGAACAGCATGGTTGTTATCAATTACCTCGATCA
>NZ_JBNKSF010000041.1:0-108407 GCF_050297175.1 Gynuella sp.
GTGACGGCCTTTGCAAAGGCCGCACTCATAAAGCCCTGTCCAAAATCACCACCCTGTATGACAGTAAATGTACCTCCTGCAAACCCATGCGCAAAAATAGCAGGGACCTGGCAACCTAGCACCAATACCGCCATACACAGCAGCCTGGATCCCGCCCAAGATATCGGCTCTGACAATACCGCCTACTCCTTGACCATCAACAGCTGCCTGCGTCGCTCCTCCAGCCATAGCTCCTAAAATAGATGCTACGTAAGGGCCACATATAGTACAGGCAATCATCACAATGCCGGTTACTATAATACCTGCATATGGCTTGATGGCATCCCAGGCCCCGACTATCGCATGCCCCAATTTATTCCAGAAGTACCCACTTGGATCGGTGTGCTTCATGGGATTATTCATCACATAGGAATAGCGATTATAACTCTGGCTCAAACTGTCAGCCCGTATATTCGGATCTACACTGATAAACTGAGCCAGTGTCGCATCATACATCCGTTCGGTCATATGAATCAGGTCAACTTCCTGCATCTTTAACATTACAATATGCATCGGTTACCAGATCCACACTTCCCAGAGCATCCTTATGTAGGTAACGAGTCTGAACATCCTTTTTATTAGAAACGATCTGCTCGGCCAGTAACTGCCCGGCCGCATAGATATAGCAACTCTGGATAGCGGATCAGTAGGAATCTCAACCAAAAAGGAGAGCTCAATATCCGTTAACGAAGAACACATTAGGGAATAGCGGGTGGAGTGCCGAGCAAGAGAAAAGTGGCTACAACAATCCTATGAATTTCTATCCTAACAGCGTTAAAAATTTCAACAGCCTATATGTTTAATCTGACAAAATCGTTACACTAAGAGACTCGCTGTAAGCGTAAAAGTAACAGCAGGGAGATATCCGAAGGAATACAAAGTTCCGCACGTTGATCAGTTGTAGAGCCATATATTAGCGTGACCTCGCAGATCATTGATTTCTCCCTCCAATATCAAAAATCTCTAATTAGAAATACCTGTTCAAAGAACCTAGGGAAAACACATGTTAAACAGAGCTACATACATCCTATTACTAATAGGCCTGCTTCAAGCATGCAATTCAAAGGATAGCCCCATAGAGGCTAAGGCTTCTCCAGTAGATGTTGTAGTAACAACAATGTCATTGCCCAGTGATCAGCAAATAGAGATAGACATAAACGGTCAGTCGCTCGAAATAACCGGTCAGGAACAAGTAATTTTACAAAATACGTTTTACGAGGGAGAGCGGCTCTGGCCTCAGCTTATCAGCCAACCACAGGATAGAAGCTGTGTGATTGAACACCCCTCATATAATCTTCAAAGAGATGATCCTGAAAGTATTAATATAGACTGCTCTGTCGTCGTAAATAAAAGTATCGATGCACTGACAAACCTGACTTTTCTGGAAACGGATAACTATGTATTAGGCATCAGAAACGACTCGGTGGCTATTTTGGACTTAAAAGGAAATTTACCGGTGCTGTCAAATAATGGGCAAAAATTTGATTGCAATGGTTTTGGAAATTCATTTCGTGTCAAACATCTAAAAGACGACCAAATTGTCGTATATTGTAGTGGCAAAGGCTTTGCAGTTTCTGACGTTTCGACATGGGCTGATAAGCGCCTATTGAATTTTAAATACCAATTACCCGAAATCAGTGCTTTGAACGGTATGCTTATCTTTGACAATTCAATAATTGCTGTTGCTAATGGTAAATATCCTAATGCTCGATATTCAAAAATTACTTTGTCAAATAACATTTTTACAATTGACTATTCAAATAACGTTGTGGGAAATATTCATTCGTTACAGAAATTATCGGACATTGAATTTGCATACTTAATATCAGAAGGAAACAAACGCTTTATTAAACTCGCAGAAATCAGTAAAGGCATTAATTCAAGCGACGAAGTATTGTTTGAATCAGACGAGCAGCTATCTTTGATAAATGCTGCGGATGGAAAAATAATTTTCTACCATGATCACTCTGTTAAAATATTGAGTTTATCAACTGATGAAATTGAAATTATAACAAGCCATGAAAGACTCCCAAATAACATATATACGGTCGGCGATGTACTATATATCTCATATGATACTGCTATGGACTTTAATTCATATGTAGGTACCGAATACCACCAACACGATTCATCTCGTATTTTCTATACTCTTCCTGCCTATAATTACCAAAACATGCTTTACAGATACCAGTTCAATTCTGGAAAGAACAAATATGAAAGAACCGGCGTAACCTCCAGTATTACAAAAATCTCCGATATACAGGCTCTAGGAGATAAACTCCTGATATCTTCTGAAATGGAATCCACTCTTATCGATTCAACACTTGATCAATATCATGAGGACCTTGTCAACTTTGATCCGATAAGAACAGCCCTGAAGTTTACAAAAAAAGATAATCTCTTAGCCGTTGCCGAACAGGAATTAGGTATTTATTTCTATTTAGATGAGAAATCTGGTTATAGCTATCTCACAAAAATCGACGGTATTGGTACCGTATTTGATGTTCAAATCGATGATAACAAGCTATATGCCGCACTAGGCGATGATGGTGTTAAAATTTTTGACATATCTGACTTGTCAAATATTCGCGAGCTGGGTAATTTTAATAGTGCCGATTCCGAATACCCCCAAATCAGGAGTTTAGCGGTTGTAAAAGGATATGTAGCCTACAGAGGAATAAAAGAAAACCATATTGGTAGCATTACGACTAACATGCGCGTGTTCCTGGTTGATACAACTAATCCCTCAAACCCCAAAGATATCAGATCCTTTGACTTGGGCACATCGAATGTAGACGTGTATAACGCAGCAGAATACCGCATCTACGCAAACTCCAGAGCTTTTTACTTCTTTCAGCCAGCTGGCGACTATGCAACTGCGACGGTAGAAGTGACTATTCCTGATATTGCTGACCAGCCCTTAAACTGGACTCGAAATATTATTGACACAAATTATTTTTCTATTGAGATTAGTCCTCCTTTAGCTGTGGATG
The DNA here is from genome assembly GCF_050297175.1 of Gynuella sp. Taxonomy (NCBI): domain Bacteria; kingdom Pseudomonadati; phylum Pseudomonadota; class Gammaproteobacteria; order Oceanospirillales; family Saccharospirillaceae; genus Gynuella; species Gynuella sp. Next base: position 3,033 of record NZ_JBNKSF010000041.1, read on the forward strand.
TTGATGACTCCAGAATGGTCGTTTCATTTATGTCACGTTATATTATTCTCGAAGATGTAGGAACACCATCTATCAAACTCTTAGAATTTAACGAAGACGTTCAGCAGTGGATAGCTAAGCCTAGAATAAATTTGGATTCCCCCGCAATCAGAGTGTCATTAGGAGCTTCAGGCTTCACAATTGTCGATTTTCGAGAAGCAAAAGAATTTGATTATCTCAATATGGATAACCCTGTTAGCCTATTTCTTGTTCCGGCTTTCGTAAGCGATATGTTAATTGAAAATGATGGGTTACTGATGGCAACAGATTTTTGGGGCATATCTAAAGCCTCTACTAGTCAAAAGAAGGCAACCAAGAAAAAAGCTTCGGGTTTGGGAGCGCACCACGAACTTCATATTTCAAATAATCAAGCGTTTACAGGTTTTGACCATCTAAGGCCTTACAACAATATACGAAAACTTGCCCAGGTTTCTATGGATACTACAGAATCTGAGGAAATAGCCAGTATTGTACAGTTTAGTTCCGTTGGGACTGACACTCAATTTATAACATCAGATAATAAAATTGCATATGTTGATCGACTATTTGGGTATTCCTACATGGCCGATTTCAGCCAGGCGGAAGCAACAATGATTCAGCTGGTTAATCAGAAAAAAATTAGTGCTACAAGCCCTATTGCACAAAAATCGATAAAGATAGACTCAAATCATATTTACGCAGTAGTTGACGAGCAGCTATATGGCTATTCCTTTGATGGCAATACTATTGAAGTACACGAACTGGGAGAGATTAAATTGAATTCTTATCTTTTTTATGTCAATCCTTATATTTTATATTGCAATGTATTCTTCACATGCGAACGTTTTATGGTAGGCGAAGAAATTCCTTCAGTGCTACCCAAACCTGACACTGTTACATTTTCTGGCCACCCTATAGAGATCGCTTCAGATAATGAATACCTGTATTCTCTAGAATCCGAAACTATTAACAATGAAACACAGTTGTCCCTTAATATATTTCGTCAAAATGACGATGGAATTGTTAAAATTCATACAGAAGTACTCATGCCAAAAGATATTTCTTATGAGATCGAGTCTAAGTTCCGACTTCAAAATTTGAATGGAATACCAGTATTAATAGTAAATGGGGAAGTTCGACGGTTTAAATATGAGAATGGGAGAATAAAGTTCACCTCGTCTGTACATTTGCTCGAAGAGGGTAGCTTCCCAGAAATGGTTGGTGATGAAATGTACTTCAGTAAAAATGGTAATGGTTTAGTGTCCGTAACCGGGTTTTAACAAACAACTAAAAAGGGCATAAGAAGTATAAATCATCTTTTGCCCTTCTTATGAAATGTAAGCGGTACGATAGGACGAGGCAAATGGAAGCAGTGCTGTCGTGGAACCCTTCAATATAGATCTGATTCAACTCCCAATCCGGAAAGCGAGTCCAGTCTCGCGAATTTACTTTGAAAACAATAGGTTAGATGGATTATGGCAAACCTTTGTCTCTATTTTTGTCAAGAGTATCCCACCTTCCCTATCGGTTCTCCTTTTGCATTGCCCGCTCCTGAGTGCTGATAAGTGTAGTAGCATAGTTAATTTGGCCACCTGTTAAGAGGCGATACTATCACCATAATGAAAACAGGTGGATATATGAGTGAAAAATCTCGTCGTCGTTTCAGTGACGAATTTAAGTTAGAAACGGCCCAGCTTGTTGTGAATCAAGGGTATTCAGTTTTGGAAGCCGCAGACGCCATGAATGTCGACAAATCAACCATGGATCAGTGGGGTCATCAACTTCGACAAGAGTTAAGCGGTGGCGCTATCTCTGCGATTCCAATGACAGAAGATCAAAAACGGATTAAAGCGCTCGAGCGACAAGTCGAACGGATAAGTGAAGAGAATGAAATTCTAAAAAGGCTACCGCTCTCTTGATGTCCGACTCGATAAAAGGTTTGCGCTTATTCAGCGACTGAAAGAGAGCAGCATCCGTTGTTTGTGCACCGTCTTTGACGTACATCGCAGTCGTTTTAAATATTGGCTACAGCACCCAAAAACGCCTAATAGATCAACATGGTTATTGCATTCAAAATTAAATACGCGCATGCACTAAGTGGTGGTTCTGCAGGATCTCGCACCGTGGCTACAATTGCGTCCACTGCCGATTATAAGGTTAGCCGTTATCGGGCTCGTAAGGCGATGAAGGCGTTAGGTTTGATGAGTTGCCAAGTTCCGAAGCACCGATATAAACGTGGAGGCTTGGAGCATTCAATCGCCCCTAACTTGTTGCATCGGCAATTTACCCCCGCGCTCCAAACCAAGTGTGGTGATGTCACTTATATCTGGATCGGTGGTCGATGGTCGATAGGTATACTTAGCAGTTGTGATGGATTTGTATGCGAGCAAGGATGTCATTATACCAGTACAGAGTTTAGACAAATGTTGTGGTGCAACAAAATTAAACAAAGCATGAGTCGCAAAGGAAATTGCTGGGACAACAGTCCAATGGAACGATCCTTTCGCGCATTAAAAACGGAATGGATTCCAGTGAAGGGGGATGGAGATTTGGAAATGGCTAAACAGCGCATAGTAAGCTACTTGGTAGACTATTATAGCCAACAAAGGCCACATGTATTTAATAGTGGACTAACACCAAATCAGAAAGAAAAAGAGTACGTTAAAAACTATAAAGGGGTGGCCAAAATTAGTTGACCACTACAAAGGGGCTTGTGCTGGCTTCAACTTATCTTTGATAGAGAAAGTTCGAAGTCGCACTCAATCTTATTTAACCGTTCGTATTTTATCCAACTCTTCTATACCCAAATAACCACATACCGGAGAAGAGTAACCTATCAGAGTAACTTTTTTGCCGGCGATATATGCAGACATCAGGAGTGACAGCATCTGCTTTCCATAATCAGTGTCTGTTTTTAAAGCAAAATCCCAACTAGCAAGAACCGTACAATCGCTCTTGGAGCCATCCATATCGATCAGCACCCAATTCTCTTGCGACTTTGACATTTCCAGTCTCTTGATAGTTGCGTTTTCGATAGTTCCTGAAAAAGCAAAAACCGGGCACAACAAAACACAGGCAAGTGCAAAACTTCTGATTTTTTTCATATTTTTAACTCACTTTTTTAATATCTTATTTCAATATCGAAAACTTAAATTCAACATCGTAACAGCGGCTTAAACACTGACTAGCCGAGCTCAAAAACAAGCACTGAACGAAGTAATTTCATCATGGTGGGGGGTAGAAAATGGAATACTCAGTGGGAGAAAGGGGCTTTTTACCTGATCCTTTTCATACAACATATCCATCATCATCCTTGGAACACCAAATTTAACTGAGTGTTTTTTGAACAAAAAAAACACAGTCCTTTACTAAATTTTTTGTAGATTATGCATGATCTACCATGCATTCAACAAACTCAGTTCTCATATAATATGTGATATTAATCACAAAAAAAACCATCAAATTTTATTGCTTTTTTTTAAAATCAATAAAATATCTAGCATTTTTGTGTAAAAAATAACCAAAATCAAATTTATGGGCCTTCTGGGCACATGAAAGCTTCTAATTGGCTGAGGCGAGGTGTAATTGAGAATGTGTCGCAGATGAACAGGGGAAAACGGCTCAATAACATGCCTTGCGAGCAGAGGCTAATCTCTGTCTTCTTTTTCTTATGAATAAAGTATGCAATCAAAAGGGGGCAATTTATGAGCACCTTGCAGAACTCAAATGTTTAGGGAACCTCTGAAAAATGGCCTATTTTCGTGCAGGACGTTGTCAGCCCCCATCTCACATTCTCATTGACGCCCGTAAATTGCGGTGTTGCGAGTGGTGCTTCCTCGCCTGCATCAGAACTATTCCTATTTTTCTGAGGCCCCTTAGAAGTCTGTATTGGTAAAAAGTAGTGTCGACACCCTGAGTTTATCCGTCTTATACCCAGACAGTTTCAAGCATCCTAACTCTCGTGATCACTCTAAATTACTCTGGATTTAATGACTCAGCTGCCTTTATTTAAATAATTTAAGGCTGGTAATTGTCTGTCCGCACCAATTTCTGCTAATTTGTTACCCTAATAACAAATATAATTAAAGCAATGTTCCTTCATAAGGGATCTGGCAGAAAACCATTTGCTTACAAAACCACAAAGCTGGGCGTTGTGAGTGGTTCGCTAGCCAGTAGACAGGATGTGTAGCAGCAGGTCCGTGCTACACTTGCAAAGCTGTTTTGGATGAAGTAAGGCCGTATTATGTCTTTCGATTGGCGTTTGTTGTTATCCTTGGCGCAACAGATGAGCATTTTTCTGGTTATCGCCTATTTGTTCAGTCGCACCCCCGTTTTTGCCCCCATGACTAATTTGTCATTACGACTGCCCCATAAAATTCTGATTTATCTGATTTTTTCCGGCTTCTGTATTTTGGGAACCTATTTTGGTCAACCGGTCAATGACGCAATCGCCAATACCCGTGCGGTGGGTGCGGTACTGGGTGGGTTATTTGGAGGGCCGGTTATCGGTTTTCTGGTTGGCCTGACTGGAGGGATACACCGTTACACGCTGGGAGGCTTTACGGATCTTGCCTGCGCCATTTCAACCACCTGGGAAGGGTTACTGGCAGGTCTGGTAAACTTCTTTATTCTTAAATATCGTCGCACCCCGGATGCTTTATACTCACCGATACTGGCTGCAATTGTGACGTTTTGTGCTGAAGCCTGTCAGATGCTGATAATCCTGTTAGTGGCCAAGCCGTTTACGGAGGCGGTTCATTTGGTCAGCCTGATTGCCACTCCCATGCTGGTGGCTAACTCCATTGGTGCAGGTTTATTCATGGCGATGATACGGGACCGTAAGTCCATTTATGAAAAATACAGTGTGACTTACTCCGCCAAAGCCCTGCAACTGGCCTCCCGGATGATGGGAATTTTCCGCCATGGTTTTGACAGGGAACATGCCAGCGATGTTGCCAAAATCATTCTTGAGGAAACTGGAGTGTCTGCAGTTGCGCTGACCGATCGCGAAGAGGTCATCGCCTTTGTTGGCATGGGGGAAGATCACCACTTGCCCGGAAAACCTATTTCCTCAAAAGTGACACTGCATGCCATTGAACATAATCAGGTTATGTTTGTGGATGGGATTGACGTGCCTTACAAATGTTCACGACAAAAGAACTGTCCGCTGGGTTCGACACTGGTCATTCCGTTACGGTCAGATAATGAGGTGATTGGTACAGTCAAACTTTACGAATCCAAACGCAGGTTGTTTTTAAATATTAATAGGACGTTGGGTGAAGGGATCGCTCATATTCTGGAAGAACAACTATTGAACAGTCGTTATCAACAACAAAAACAATTGCTGATCGAATCTGAGCTTAAACTCGTCCGAGCTCAAATTAATCCCCATTTTCTTTTCAATGCTCTGAATACCATCACAGCCGTGATTCGTAAGGATGCGACCAAAGCCAGGGAGTTGGTAGGTGATCTGGCGATTTTTTTGCGCACTAACCTGAAGCGTACAGAGGATATTTCAACTCTGGCTCAGGAGCTGGAGCATACCCGATCTTACCTGCATGTAGAACAAACCCGATTTTCTGATCAACTGATTATATCTCAGGATATAGACGCCACTTTCGAACAGTTCCGGTTACCCAGTTTTACGATTCAGCCTTTGGTGGAAAACGCGATTAAGCATGGTACCTCTCAGTCACTCGAAACCGGCGAATTAAAACTGTACAGTACTATTCGGGAGGACCAACCTTACTTGGCTATCGAAGATAATGCCGGCCTGTATCCCAATGAGGACCCTCTACAAAGTAACAAACCTGAACATCAAGGGCTTGGCCTGCATATCGTCAACACCCGTCTAAAAAACCTGCTGGGCTCACATAAAGGTTTACGGGTGGAATCTGAACCGCACCATTACACCCGGGTGCTGGTACCCTTGCAAAACGAGTAATTTGATCCAACCCATAACAACAATAGCGGGTATCTGAAAACATGTTGAAAGCCATATTGGTTGATGATGAAGCTCTGGCACGGGAAGAACTGGCAGAGCAACTGGCCTTATTGGGTGAGTGTGAGGTCGTTGCAGAATTCCCGAATGCCATAGAGTGTTTAAAGCATATCCGTCAACTACCCGTCGATGTCATGTTTGTCGATGTACAAATGCCTCAGGTCACCGGGCTTGAATTGGTAAATATGCTGGATGAACAGGAGCGACCTCTGGTTGTCTTTGTAACCGCGTATGATCAATACGCCATCCAGGCATTTGAAGATAATGCGTTTGACTACCTACTCAAACCTGTGGAGCCAAAACGTCTGGCCAAAACGGTCAGGCGTCTGAGTCAAACCCTCACCTCTCGTCAGGTTCAGGCAATTCCACATCAACAACTGAAACTGATACCTTGTTACTATCAGAACCGCATTAAACTGATTCAGCTACAGGATGTGGAATATGCATTTTCGAATCAAAGCGGCGTACATATCAATACAGCAAATACGCAACTGCATTCGCAATTGAGCCTGAAAGTTCTCGAAGAAAAAACCTCAATGCTACGCTGCCACCGACAGTATCTGGTACATCCTCAAGCCATCGCCGAAATAGAAGTGATGGAGAATGGCTCTGCGAGCATTCATACCCGTACTGGTGCAGAGCTGCCGGTGAGCCGGCGTTTCATGAAAGGCTTTCTGGATATGTTCAAGCTTTAAGAGCAGCGTATTTCTAAGAATGGTGACCTTCTCCTACCATATGGACAGGCAGAAGACTTTATCAATCTAGCGACAATCAAAGAGATCAAAATAATCTCTTTGATTGTCAGGTTAACGGATTACAACGTCACATCCACAGTCTCACCGCGATAATTAACCGTGAGTGCCGCAGAATCAAAGTTACTGGCATCAGAGTTTTCACCTTCCACCAGACGGACCCGAAACTCACGTTCTTTTAGCATCCCGCTATAACTTCCCTGACGAGCCCCTATTCTGAGGGTACGACTTTCATCATCGTAATAAATGGGAATAATACTGTATTTACCATGTTCATAATTATAGCTTCTACCATCATCTTCGTAGAGATCATATCGACCATCTGCGCCTGCATAAACCGTTAACTGTAGAGGTGCATCCGGTTGTTCAAATACCGTCTGAATCTCAGGTCCAGAAGGCAAAATCGCTCCAGCCCTGGCAAATATCGGCATGCGATTCAATGGTGCAGCTGCTTCCACATTCTGTCCACCATCAAATACTTTGCCAGAATAAAAATCGTACCAGAGTGTTCCTTCAGGCAAATAAACCGGACGGGAAGTAGCTCCTGGCTGGTATACGGGGTTCACCAGTAGCGCTGGTCCAAACATATATTGATCATTAATATCAAAGACATTTGGATCATCCATAAAATCCATGACCAATCCGCGCATCAACGTACCATCATTCAAATACAGGTGACCGGCCTCGCTATAAATATAAGGCATTAATCGATAACGTAGCTTGGCGTAATACACCATAGATTCATAAATGTCTGATCCCTGCTCGGCAATGTTATAGATTTCCCGATAGGGGTTTTGGCCGTGGGAACGAAACAACGGTACAAACGCGCCAAACTGAAACCACCTTAGATTCAACTCCTGCCAGTTCTGTACGTAGTCCGCTGGCATGTCGGCATAGTTGTGTACAATGTCATCACTACCATAGCGGTACTGGTTTTCCGGTGTAAATCCACCGATATCCATACTCCAGTTTGGTACTCCCGCCAGGCCTGCACCAATGCCAGCTGCAATCTGATCTTTCAGATTTGACCAACGACTGACAGTATCTCCACTCCAGACTGCCGCACCGGTTCTTTGAATACCGCCAAACCCGGATCGGGTCAAAATGAATGACCGTTTTTCAGGATCGGTTTCGCGCTCTCCGAGATATACTCCTTCAGCATTGGGTACCGCATAGGAATTAAAGTATTCCGTACCAGAGCCAACGGCCAGCGGTGTGGTAATTTCCTTACGCTTGCTAATGGTCAGATTGGAATGAATATCCGGTTCTGTGGCATCGAGCCACCAGGCATCGAATCCGAGCACATTGAGATTATCACGTATCTGCCGCCAAAAGATCTGCTGTGCTTCCCGTGGATAAGGGTCATAAAATCCGTTCAGGTAACCGGGGCCCACCCAATCGCGGTTGGCCTCAACCTCAACATTTTTATTAAGCATATAACCTTTTTCGTCCAGTTCTTTATAGTGCTCAGTCGTGGGATAAAATTTAGGCCAAACGGAAATCATAATATTGGCATTGAGCTCATGCACTTCATCAACCATTTTTTGTGGATCGGGAAAATTCAATGCTTCAAACTGATGACTGCCCCAGGCATCCTCTGGCCAATAAAACCAGTCTAATACGATATTATCCAACGGGATCCCCCGTTGGCGATACTCACGAACCACATCCACCAGTTCATCCTGATTCTGATAACGCTCCCGGCTTTGCCAAAACCCATAAGCCCACTTTGGTAACATCACCGCATCACCGGTCAATTCCCGATAACCAGAAATCACACTGTCATAATCCGTACCGACAATGACATAGTAATCGATCGCCTTGCCAGATTCGGAAGCCAATGACAAAGAATGTTGTTCAGCAGAGGGGCGAGGTGGAATATGGTTAAGGCGAAAATAACCTCCCTGCGAATCCCAGTCGATCTCAATGGGTACTTTTTGACCGGCTGTCATATTCAAGCGCACATCGTGATACCAAGGGTTCCAGTTCATACGCCAACGGTTCAAGACTTCTTCGTGGTTCAGACTTAAACGGGTATAACCACTGCTGTACATTTTAAAAACATGCTCACCACTGGTGTCTGACTGAATACTACCACTCCAGATAACATGCGGATTCGAGACATCTTGAAGCTCTGCCGGAAATGGATGCTCCCGAACATTGTTATTCACCAGAAACTGATAATCTGGTTCAGCCTCAGTACGAGTCAGCAGCAGCTCGTCACCATCGTAGTAACGAGCGGTCAAACCACCGGCAACTCCGTTTTCATCATATAAGACAAGACTTTCATTCAAAGCCTGATAGCCATTTGGATCACCCAGCCGGGTAATGGACGCATTATCCCAGAGCATGCCATAGCCACGACTGGAAACCAGCATAGGCACGGAAAATTCCAGGTTATGCGTACTCAGTTCAACAGTCTCACCGGCATAATTGACAAGCCCATTCTGATGCTGACCAAGACCGAAAAAACCTTCATCCGAGTTTTTATTCCACTGCTGCCTCAACGCATAGCTGTTGAGATCCGGAGTTGTCGGGTCTTCTGTGACCGGACCGAATTCACCACTGTTTACGGCATCCAATAATAGTTGGCCACGGGCATCATAAATCGCAACCTTTCCATTCTTAGGATTGATCAAAGCGCTGCCTTTACGAGTAGTCACTCTGATATTGTGCCGCTCACGACGGACCTTGAATTTCGCGTCAGGTTCCGCCACAACTTGAATACTGTTACTCAGAACACCGGGACTGGTATGCGGTAACGCAGTAATACGGAAAATGTTATCACGATAAACCTGCACACCAATCAGCCGCGCCTCTCCTTCCTGGGGCTGAATGACAACACCATGCTCAATAGGTTGGTAGGATGTTGGCTGGCATCCGAGCAGAACAATGGACAGTGCAAAACCAGAAAACACTCTGATAGTTTGTTTCATAAATATCTGTACCTCGTTACGTACAGGTTGTACGGTATGCGGATCATGCACGAGGTAAAATCAACGTTATTGTTATTATTAACCTGGCAATGATCATGCGGGGCTATTTGCGGGGCGACATCCACGAACCGGGCAAATATGAATCTACTTAGAAAATTCACCCTGAGCGCACCCGGCCTTAGTGTGCGCGTTTTGTCAGAGCATCGGTATCATCAGATTGGGCGATACCGCTGTTTAAACGGACAAAAAATCGCCAAAAAAACTGAATATTCGTCCGGTGAAAATTGAGCTAGGGCAAATATTGTCATGGAGGGAACTACCGAGAAACCGGGTCACACTATTGACCTCAGGAACCTCTGAAAAATGGCCTGTCTTCGCGCAGGACGTTGTCAGCCCCCGTCTCACATCCTCATTTACGACAGTAAATTGCGGTGTTGCGAGTGGTACTTCCTCGCCTGCATCAAAACTATTCCTATTTTTCAGAGATCCCCTCAGTCAAAACAAGCCCCGAAAAATCGAAATATCTTGCATCACAACAACGGATTTTTCAGGGAGACCATCAAAACGATCAGGTCGATCTATTTAATTGCCAGGTTAATAAACATTTTTGCCTTTTTAGGATCGGACAATAATGCTCAATTGGCGATTACCGCAATTCTTTTAATACGTTCAGCCCATCGCTCTACCATCCCCTCTTTAGGATGACTGGCACCGGCAAAATAGCTGAACCGGGAAGGTTTGATGCCAACAAACCCCAAAATCTGCCGGCGCACTTGTATTAACATCGCATTTTTATACACCCATCGCATAAACCACCCGGGCGTATCAGCAGTCATGATCACTCGTGCAGAGCGTCCTTCCAACAATGGTGCAGGCAGACCAAACCGGGTGTTATGCGTGTCAAACGTACGCCCAGGCAAAAACGCCCGATCAATCAGACCTTTGAGTTTGGCCGGCAGACCACCCCACCACATTGGAGTCGTCAGGACAATGTGTTCACTCCACTCAATATCCTCCAACACACCTTCCAGCGCGGGTTCCAGGGGCTTTACCTGTTGGTAACCGCCAAAACCGAAATCGCTGTCGAACTCCAGGTCATGTATATGACACAGTCGAACCAAGTGCCCTGCGTCCAGCGCTGCTGCAGCATAGGTTTCAGCTAAAAAACGGGACAGAGACTTTTCCCCAGGATGCCCATTCAGAATGAATATACGTTTTGTTTTCATGATGATGATTTTCCAAATATTGACCACGGTCACTTTATAAACCCAAATAATGACCACGGTCAATATTTTTTTTGACCACAGTCAGTTTTTATGACATATTGCCGAAATGAGAAAATCCACCCAAAAAAGAGCGATAGAAACCCGCGACAAATTGATCAATATTGCCGTCGAAATGATTCGTACAAACGGCTATGAAGCGTTGCGTGTAGAAGAACTTGTCGCACAGGCGGGGGTCGCGAAAGGCACTTTTTTTGCCCACTTTAAAGACAAAGACTCATTGATGGACCTGTTGATCGGAAATGAAATCGACCACTATCTGGATCAGCTGGAACGTGCAGCCACTCCAAAAGATGTCTCCGACATGACAGACCAATTGCTACCACTACTGCATTTCATGTCTTCTGAGCGGTATGTGTTTGATGTAATTTTGCGCCGTTCGGGCGCAGCGGCTATTGAGGAGATAGGTCCGATCGCCACCACATTCGGACGCTTTGAGGAAGTCATGGGACAATGGCTGAGTGGCGGACATTTTCGCACAGATGTCCCGTTACATATTCTGGTGGAAGGAATCGAAGCACTATTAATGCAGACACTGGCATTAAATTTTTGTGCCCTTCATAACAATTTACCGTTAAAAGAACGTTTTTATCCATATCTGAAAGCCTGGTTAACCCCTCAAATATAAATGCCAATTCGTTAATGAATACAGTCTTCCATCATTTATCACCTCCGCCTTACCTGTTAAACAGGCAAACAAATCACATTTTGGTTAAGAACTTACTCTGGTAGAAAAAAATCAAAGCCATAAAACTCCTGGCCCGACAACTATTTGTACCTAAGCAATCTCGTTAATAAGACAAATGATGGATGCACTTTTGCCTTCGATTGTGAATCAATAGCCTCCCTGCTCACAGATTTTTCGTACCAGGCGACTGAAAAACGTTCCTGACCGAACAATCTGTATGGGTTGCGCAGAAATCAAACAACAATAATGAATAAACGTTTTCCCTTTCCGTTAACCTTCCTTCGGGAGTTCGCTATGATACGAAACATGACAGCGCTACTTACCTGCGCAATATTGCTGTTTTTGGCTTCTATGGCACACGCAAATATGAAACTTCCATATATTTTCTCCGATCACATGGTACTTCAGCGGGATCAGACAAATCCGATCTGGGGATGGGCAGACGTCGGCACCCAAATTACCCTCACGCTGGCAGGTCACACTTATCATGCTCAGGCAAATGAAGATCGTTCCTGGCGTATTGTCCTGAAACCCCATAAAGCGGGTGGCCCTTATGACCTGACGATTCAAACAACCACTCAGGAACACCATATTCGAGACCTCTATTTTGGAGATGTCTGGATAGCAGGCGGCCAGTCAAACATGGAATGGAAGCTAGACTGGAAAATCAATCACGGCGAAGAGTTGATCGCGGACGCTAACTACCCGTTAATTCGCTTCTTTGAAGTTCCCAAAATTGTCTCGGCCACTCCTCAAAACGATACCGGCGAAAGCCAATGGAAACAGGCCGCGCCGGAAAGTGTCGGCAACTTTTCCGCCATTGGTTACCTGTTTGCCCTGCACAATCACCTGCAAAAGAACGTACCGGTCGGGATAGTGGAAGCCAACTGGGGAGGAACACCCGCTGAAGCCTGGGTCAGTCCTGACAATCTGCTGAAACTGGATTATTACCGACCGAAAACCCTAGACATCTACCAAGAGGGTCATGACTGGACTTCTCTGTTTGCCCAGAATGAACGGAATGCGCAGGAAAAGTTCGGCCGGCTGGTCAGTGAAGAGGATGCTCTGGCAACGGGCGCTTACCGCTTTGATTACCCGGATACCAACTGGTCCGTGGTTCGCCTGCCCAATCAGGAGCCTTTTGAACACCTGGCCTGGTTGCGCCGTGAGGTCATACTTGATCAAGCTCCTAATGGAGAAGCGGTGCTGAATCTCGGAGAACTGGTGCAGGAAGCCTTTATTTTTGTCAACGAACAACTGATTAAGTTTGAAGATTGGAAAGTTCAGGGTTCACTACACACACTGCCAGCCGGTCTGCTGAAACAGGGGCGCAACCTGATAGCGGTCCGGGTAGGTAACAGCTGGGACAATCATCCCGCTGCCGGGCGTGAAGGCCAGGTCACCCTGACCGTGAACGACCAAACCATGGATATCAGCCATGACTGGCACTACAGCAACCTGGTGGAACCCCCTATTCCGGATTATATTCGTTATGAATGGACACCCGGCTTTCTGTATAACGCAATGATCCATCCAGTGCAGGGGTACGGCATCCGTGGTGTCATCTGGTATCAGGGAGAAGGCAATACAGAAGCTGCATCATACTATGGTGATTTGTTCGTTCAGCTGATTCAAGACTGGCGACAGCAATGGCAACAGGATTTCAGCTTCCTGTTCGTACAACTGGCCGGCTTTATGGAGGCACAATACCCTCAGCCTGACAGCCAATGGGCTTTACTGCGCGACATGCAGGCTCAAGCACTGTCTTTACCAAATACCGGCATGGCAACCGCAATCGATATTGGCGAGCAAAATGATGTTCACCCGCGTAACAAACAGGATGTCGCTTCACGACTTTGGGGCGAAGCACGGCGTGTCAGTTTTCATGAAAAGGTGCTGAGCCAGGGCCCGACTTACCGTCGCCATAAAGTAAAAGGTAACATTGTCAGCATCCGTTTTGATCATGTCGGCAAAGGCTTTTCGCTGAGCGAGGGAGAATCTGTCAAAGGGTTTATTCTGGCCGGTGCAGATGGGCAGTATTATCCAGCGGAAGCCATGATCAAAGGCCATAAGATACGTGTATGGAGCGAACAGGTGGACGTTCCGGTATCACTGAAATATGCCTGGGCGGACTTCCCGGAAGTGAATCTCTACAACTCCGCGGGATTGCCGGCCCTGCCGTTCAGTATCGATAAACTGTAAGCGGCTCCACCCGTTCAGTATCTGTCAGGGCACAACTATCACAGTGCCCTGACGGTCTGAGTCAAAGCGTACTCACCTCAAACATCGCACTAGTGTAGTGTCTTGAATAAAGCCTATATTAAAAAAGCACCTCAAGATGTTCACAGCGAGGCGCAGCTCGCAGGCAATGGGCATTCCCTTGTCAAGCGCTGGAATGAAGCGGTGGGCGTCTTGAGGGCTTCTCGAAGAGTGGGACGCCGTTGGCTGAACTTAACGTAGAGAAGTGAATTCGGCGGCCCATTACAATATGCGTTTTATTTGAGACACTACACTAGTATGCGTTTAGGTCGCTTGTCACGACAATATCATTCTGCTTCAACTCAAGTGCAATGCCATCCAGATTCTGCTTAAGTTTCTGTAACACAGGTTCTATATCGGCGATTTCAGCTCTCAACATTTTACTGGCATAACCAGTTGCCAGCTTCCGCTGCTCCAGCAGACGAATAATAAACTCAACCTTACTATAAAACCGGCGAGTCTCACTGATAAAATAGCTGGGAATTTCAAGCGTGGCTGGCGAGTTTTTCATGGTTTCCCAGACATAAAATCCCACATCCGGATAAGCTTTGGTTGAGCGATCCAGTAACACACCCTGTTTCAGAAAATTCTTATCATATTCTTTCAATATCGCGACATTATCCGTCACTTCGTCGTACAGGGACTGGCGAAGATAGTATTGTTCCTGTTTATCTGACAGGTCGTCAAAGATAATTGCCTGCTTTAAACCGGTCTGAGCAGCAAGATAAACCCCCAGCACCGTCGCTATCAGCATAAAGACCTGGCTCAACCAGAAACCTGAACTAATCAGCTCTCCATGATTTCCCTTTTTGATTTTTTCCACGATTTTTTCTTGACCTACGGCCATATCGACCACTCCCTAACGAAACAAAACAACAATATCGGCTGCAACATCTGACAAGTGCCGCAAGCACGATCGCTGACCCACAGCAGCTGATCCGAAGCCGATATAATCGGCTCCATCGTTCCAGCCTAAAGAGACAGTGCGGCGATGGTAACCACACAATCATTGGACTTCAACAATATGTAAGGTAGTGCAAAACGATTCATAGAGGCAGTGGCAGTGCTGTGCAAGGGGTGGACTGTCTATACACTTTGCATTGGGAAATGTACAAAAAGAGGAATTAAGAAAAGCGACTCAATACAACTAAAAAAGGGCCTTAACAGGCCCAAGTAGATATGGCAACGAAAAGGCAGTTCAGTGTTTAAGCAATTCTTCCCGAATATGAAACCTTGCAGAATCAGCCCATACCCGACCATGAAAAACTCACAGAACTGTTCTTTCAAAATTAAAAGATACATTAACCTGACATGGGGTTTTTACAGGTTAATGAAATATAGCAAATTTCCTCCTATAAAAAGTCAGTTTATAAAAAAGCCCTTCTACAACTGTTCTGGAATTCAACATGCAGAGAGCTAAAACAAAAACATCTCTCATCACTGTTTCGTTCATTTTAGTTCTTTGAAATCTTTATCAATACATTCAAAACGAAGACTTCACAAAACAATATTCTTGAAAATAAAACTGATTTCCTAGAGAAGCTCTTAAAAACGAACTATTTTCCTGCCGAATTTGGTCAGTTTCATCTAAATAGAACCCCCTCTCTAACCCTCATTTATACCAGCAAACTGTGATTGTGCGATCGGTATTTTTAAGCCTGAATTAAAACTGCTCCTATTTTTTAGAGCTTCTTTAAGAATTTATACTGAGCAATTCATATGGCTTTCTAGCAACACTATTTTATTGTTCTATGTTTTTTCTGTTTTCTTGTTTTACTTATTCAGAATGTAAAATCTATACTAAAAACGAAATCAATAAAAAAAGACTAGACCTATTTACGGAAAAAAACATCATACTTTCGGACTATCGATTCAGATAGAAAAGCCCGCCATATACAACGTCTACAAAAGAGGTGGGAATTTGGTATTTCAAAAAATATAAAACAAAGATCAACACAACATTCACATTTTATGAAATGCATACTGTTCACTTTAACAAACCGGAAATAACTGAGTTACACTAAAAACGGTATATGAATTCGATCTGAGTGCGTCAAAAAGCTGTACGTATGTCATCCAATCTATCCCCATACTTTTCAGACACACACAGAGTCATTTAAATGAAAATCAGTCGCCGTTTTCCAGCCATTTATACATGACCAAAGTATCCACATAGCCGAGCCGGGCATGACAATAGGCTTTAGGTAAACGACCTACGGTTTCAAACCCAAGCCGATGCCATAAATTAACAGCTACCGTATTAGTTGAAACAACCGAATTAAACTGCATGGCTTTGTAACCAAAATGTCTGGCCATTATTTGCGAGTGCTCACACATCTTCGTGGCAATGCCTTTTCCCCTGGCAGCCGGCGATACCATATAACCGCAGTTACACACGTGACTTCCCGGCCCCATCTGGTTGGATTTGATGTAATAAGTGCCA
The DNA here is from genome assembly GCF_050297175.1 of Gynuella sp. Classification (NCBI taxonomy): domain Bacteria; kingdom Pseudomonadati; phylum Pseudomonadota; class Gammaproteobacteria; order Oceanospirillales; family Saccharospirillaceae; genus Gynuella; species Gynuella sp. The sequence goes on from NZ_JBNKSF010000041.1 coordinate 19,413, forward strand.
AGCATGATTCCATCTTCCCGACAAATATATGTTTGTCTGGGCGCTTCCATCCATAGTTCATATGCCTGCTGTCGTTCAATATTGCGCTCAAATGCATAGGTTTCGCCGGCACGAACAATTTCCTCAAATACCGGCCAGATATCATCAAAATCCTGTTTGCAGGCAACCTCAATATTCATACAATCCTCTCAGACATTAAGCAGCAACGGTTCAATTTCATAACGAATGAACACCATCTTTTTATCACCATAGTCTTCCTCTTGCTCAACCGGTTGCCGCACAGACATATCAGTAATCACTTTACGCCAGAAGCATAAAGCTCTGAAATTATGAGGTAAGACTCTGGTCAGCCAATGTCCTGGAAACTGACTGACAGATTGCCTGAACGCCATGACACCCACACCCTGACGTTGATATTTTCTCAAGACAAAAAACTGCCCGATATCATGATAATCAGGATCAAAGGGATAACGGCGCAAAAGAGAAAAATCGGCCAGATTACCATCACACAGAATCAAATACGGGTAATGTCCGTCTTTTTGCCAATAATCATGCAGCCCGATAACAGCACTATCGACTGCATATGAACCAGTGACATCCGGAGACCAGCCCATATACTCACTCATATCATAAAGATAATATTGAAATAGATTCTCAATCAACATTGAGTCTCTAGCCGGTGTTAATTCGATTTCCATAACAGCTTCATTTAATAAGGTTGAAAAACTCTGGACACAGCCAATCGACATCCGTAACTCTTGGAAAGACGCTTTGCCAGTCATTCTGACAACCCGAGCATTGTCTGATCGCTTCACCCAGGCACGCCAACAAAAACCACTCAGCTGGCAAATATCACCGTTTAACCCAGTATATCGCCGTTCAAAATATGGTAAAGGCAATTGTTTTCTGGTGGCGTTAGTTTGCTGTCTGGGAACTCCAACGATAAAAATAACAGAGGAATACTATATGGCCTGGTTTTTGATTTGTGTCGGCATTTTATTGTCTGGCTACTTTACCTACGGAAAATTTGTGGAAAAGGTCTTCGGCCCGATGCCAGAACGCCCAACACCAGCAACCACTTCGGCAGACGGCGTGGACTATGTGCCGATGTCCAATAAAAAAATCTATCTGATTCAGTTGTTAAACATTGCCGGCCTGGGCCCTATTTTTGGACCGATTCTGGGCGCACTGTATGGCCCGGTGGCCATGTTGTGGATTGTCATCGGTTGTATTTTTGCTGGTGCGGTACATGATTATTTTTCCGGCATGTTATCCGTGCGCTCTAACGGAGGCTCCGTACCCAATGTTGTGGGTGAACAACTGGGTGTCATCGCCCGTCACTTCATGAACATATTCGCAGTTATTTTATTACTGCTGGTCGGCATCGTCTTTGTACTGGGCCCAGCCAAGCTTCTGGCTAACCTGGCCGATATGGGCGTGACTTTCTGGGTTGCGGTCATCTTCGCCTATTACATCATCGCCACCATCGTACCTATCGACAAGATTATTGGTCGCTTTTATCCGTTCTTTGGAGCTCTACTGCTGTTTATGTCTATTGGTTTGGTAATTGGCTTGGCGGTCAGCGACCACAGTTTCTACTCCCAGGGTCTGAATTTTGCTGACAATCTGCATCCAACCGATCTGCCCTTATGGCCACTTTTGTTTATCACCATCGCCTGCGGCGCAGTATCCGGCTTTCATGCCACACAATCTCCTCTTATGGCCCGCTGCATGCAAAATGAAAGTGCCGGCCGGTTCATATTTTATGGAGCGATGATTGGTGAAGGAGTGATTGCGTTAATCTGGTGTACACTAGGGCTATCCTTCTATGACAACACTGAGGCTCTAAACGCTACTCTGGCTAGCGGGGGCCCGGCTGCCGTTGTTCATGAAGTATCCACTTCATTACTCGGTAGCGTCGGTGGTGTTCTAGCAGTACTCGGCGTCATTGTGTTGCCAATTACTTCCGGTGATACAGCGTTTAGAAGCGCCCGTCTGATCGTGGCGGATTTTTTGAAACTGCCGCAACAAGTCATGTCACGCCGGTTATTGATCGCCGTTCCGATGTTCATCATCGGCTTCATCGTCAGCAAAGCGGAATTTGGTGTGATCTGGCGTTACTTCGGCTGGGCCAATCAAACCACCGCCATGATTATGCTCTGGGCTGCTGCTGCATACCTGGCTAAAGAAGGTAAATTGCATTGGATATGCACGATACCCGCTGCGTTTATGACAGCGGTCACCATCACCTATCTTGCCAATGCCACTATCGGCTTTAATCTACCCATGCAGATCTCCACTGTGCTGGGTATTGGGGCCACAGTCGTAGCGTTAGTCGCCTTTCTATGGAAATTCAAAGCGGCTTCCCGAGTATCACTACAAACTGATCTCTGACGACTCCGCTATAAAAAACCCGCTGATCGATATCAGCGGGTTTACCGGTTTATAAAATATCAATACTTGCAGAGTTCAAACCTCAGACAACCTCAATATACCCCATCAGCCCTGTTTTCATATGCTCAATCACATGGCAGTGATACATCCAACGGCCTGGATTGTCGGCCACAAATGCAACCTGAACAGTTTCGTATTTTTCCAGTAAAACCGTATCCGTATGGAACGGCACAATCTCTTTTTTATTGGAGTTCAATACCTTCCAGATAAATCCATGCAAATGGATGGGATGGCGATTGGGCGTGTTATTACGCAGATTAAATATATAATTTTTGCCCAACACCAGTCTGGCTACCGGATCCGGAATATAATCTGCTGTCATTTTGTCCCAGGCACGGCGATTGATGGTCCAGAATTTCGGATCGCTATTGCCATCCTTATCAGCCGGGCTGATAGCACCTTCCCACTCGAAGACAAAATTGACGGTTTCAGCGTGTTCGATATCTGGTTTTGGTATCGGGTTTGCTGGTAACGGTTTAACTGGAACAGTCTGGCGTTTGAATGCAGATGCTTCAGCCTGGAGGTTCACCAGATCAAACATCAACCGGCCTTTGGCATTCTTGATCCTGACCAACTCACCTGCAACTGGCGTTACCAGCGCCAAATCAAGGCGCATGCCTGGCCCCATGGCGTGCACCTGCAGAGGATATGGTTGATCCACCGGACTGCCATCAATAGCAATCACCCAGGCCGAATGATCCGGGATAGCGACGTTATAAATCAGCGTATTATCAACATTCAGCAACCGGATACGGGTCAGGGCCCCAGCTGGCACCGGAAACGTCGGTTTATGTTGGCCATTAACCGTTTCCCACCGCCCAGGGGTGCCCATCCGGGCTGCATTACGCGGCGAGGTAAATTCACTAAAACTGCCGTCATCATTCACATGCCAGTTTTTTAACAACAACACTTCTTCATGATCAAAATCGACAGCCTCTGCTTCATCGATAATGATCGCTCCCACCAACCCCTTACCCAGCTGAATGATGCTGTTAACGTGTGGGTGATACCAGAAAGTGCCAGCATCCGGCGGTACAAATTCGTAGAGAAAATCCTCACCGGCGGCGATGGGTGGTTGCGACAGAAATGGAACACCATCCATTTCGATTGGTATCCGCAAACCATGCCAGTGAATTGTGGTGGGTTCATTAAGGCGGTTTTTGAACAGAATCCGCAGTGTTTTGCCCTGGCGTCCACGGATAATCGGTGCTGGATAACCACCGTCAAAACATAGGGCATGGGTAACGCCCCCGGGAACCAGTGAAATATCAGCGGGCTCGGCTGTCAGTATATAATCATAGGGATCATCACTACCGCTGGCGGCCAACGAAAACCTGGGAATACCCAGCGCTCCGGCACCGACAACCGTGGATAACATCGATCCAAGAAAATCCCGTCTGTTTATCATGGCAACCCGCCTCTTGATTCTGTATTGAAAATGAGAATATATCTCATTTATATCAGAATTTATATTACCGGGCTATAATTTCAGCGGTGCTTACATTAGTGGTACTGACATTGCTTTCAACCTGTAAAGCCAAGGGTCCGACCATTCCAGATACCATCACCGGGTTGTCAATAATGATGCGCAAGTCTTACCGTAGCCAACAACAATCGAGGCTTTTTAAGTTGGAGACTGTTCATAGCGAACCACCAGCTCAGGCCAATTACGCAACCAGTTTTTCTGCTCAATACGTTGCTGAAAGGCATCTGGTTTAGGACGCTTGGCATTCAGCGTGATCGTTTTTTGGAACAACGCTTCAACCCCAAATGGTGCCACGATTTCGACCTCATCACCTGACAGACGGGCAACTACAGCAGTTTCGCACTCTACCCAATAAGTCATGGCGTCAGTACATGAATGATAAGGAGGATCACCATTACGCAGATGCATGCGCGCCTGATTTTTTACCGACCACGGTAATCCGGTCATCTGCTGCAACTGTCGCTCATAATCGCGATCACGCTCCCGTGAAGTATCCTTTGGATCAAAGTAAATTAAGTCCAGATCATTGAGCGGCGTTGCGACAGTTTTATGATGACAATAATCCCAGGCCAGATTTCGTACAAAACCCGCGGCGATACACCAGTCCGGTAGCGACAGTAATGCAGCCTGCTGCAATGCCTGCATACGCTGGGTATCGGCACGCAGACACTGGATTAACACAGATTGCATCATGTCTTTCTCCTGTTTTTCAGTTTCTATAAAATCAGTTCATGCCATAACAGTTTTGTTCGAATGGCACGACATTTACGCTTGAATATCCGATCCTCACGAATAAATTCCGGTGATTGGTCTGTCACCTGAAAACAAAATTTTCTCGGCAAATCAGTATATAAGGATCTCGGCGGTTGACTGCCATGAATACCCTTCAACAATGCCCCAGACTCATGAGCATGATAATAAATACGATCAATACCAAGCTCCTCACGGATAAAACGTATGGCTGCCGTTAACATGGCTTCGGACCAGATTGACGCAAACGGCAAGAATATCTCCTCCGCATAGCGTCGGAAGGTATTACCATCACACTGTAGACAACGACCATAATAAGCAGCAATTTTTCCTTTTGAATTCAACTGTGACAATGCCGTTCTCACCCGTCGAACCCAATCACTCTGTATTTCCTCAATTAAGGCTTCTCCAGTGTCCAGATCAAAGTCCAATCGTGCCCAAGCCAGGGTATCACGATACAGAGCATTTTTTTGCCGCTCAGCAACGGGATGACCCACATAATTAAACACATGATCCCGGGTAGGTTTCAACAGTCGCTGATAAGCGCGATTGTGCTGCTCGGAAAAATTCATCTGTAATACCAGATTATAACCATTACGGGTGGTCTGAGCGCTCCATCGCTTGGCACCCCATTGTCCTAGAGTCAACACAAACGACTGACACGATTCACTCCAGACATAATCAAACAAACCAGACATAAGAGAACCACTTCCATTGATCGAAAGTACTTTTCTGACATCGGGTTGTTCCAATAATCTTCTGAACGGCGACTGCTTCACAGCCTGGACAGTCGTACCAGACCGACTGATACACGATAACAAATAAGCAGCGTACTGCCCTTTAAAATATCGAAATAGTGTCCTGTCTTCAGAAAGACAAGCGATTACCTCGGTGACCATTTCCTGTTTCATATTCCATCCTGATCAGGCTGCCAAACCCAATGGATACTGGCAGCCTGAACATCATTCACCGGCGACGATCTGCAAATCATTAATGCCGGAGGAGCCCGTCACAAGAACAGACTCCATATTTCATCATCCTTTGACACAAACCACCTGCTTCAAAGTATGCACCACCTCAATCAAATCACTTTGATGAGCCATTACCGTATCAATATCCTTATATGCAGCGGGTATCTCGTCGATCACACCACTGTCTTTACGGCACTCTACGCCTGCGGTCTGATACTCCACATCCATATCAGTAAATTTCCGTTTTGCGGCACTGCGACTCATCGTCCTGCCGGCACCATGAGAGCACGAGCAAAAAGACTGCGGCTGTCCCTTACCGCGCACAATAAAAGACTTTGTTCCCATACTACCGGGAATAATGCCTAATTCGTCTTCTCCCGCCCGTATCGCTCCCTTACGGGTGACATAAATATGCTCACCAAAATGATATTCACGGCTGACATAATTGTGATGACAATTGATCGCTTCCTTGGTGACCTTAAAGCCTGGAAACTGTTTGCGTAATGAATCAAGGATCATCCGCATCATTTCCCGCCGATTGGTCATGGCATATTCTTGTGCCCACTCCACCGCTTCGATGTAGTCATCAAAGTGCTCAGCTCCTTCGGAAAAATAAGCCAGATCCTTATCCGGCAGATTCATCAGATGGCGACCCATATCGCGGCGAGCCAGTTCAATAAAATACTGACCGATTGCATTGCCGATGCCACGGCTACCGGAATGCAACATGATCCAAATATCGTTATTTTCATCCAGACACAACTCAATAAAATGATTACCACCCCCTAAGGTGCCCAACTGCCGAATCCAGGTCTGATATGGTTTTTTTTGCATCGAATAAATCTTGCGATGCTTACCAATTATTCGATCCAACCCCACAGCCAGGGCGCGAATTGAAGTCGGCCGCGCCCGATCGGATTTATGCATGTTAAAACCAACCGGGATCGCCGCTTCGATAGTTGAACGGATACGGCGCAGGTTATCTGGCAAATGCGATGCATTAACCGACAATCTCACTGCATTCATACCACATCCGATATCCACACCAACAGCAGCAGGAATAATGGCACCTTTGGTGGGAATCACCGAACCAACCGTCGCCCCCTTCCCCATATGCACATCTGGCATAACCGCAATATGACTATGAATAAATGGCAGCTGCGACAAATTATACAGTTGCTGCATAGCAGCCGGTTCCACCTCATCGGTGTATATTTTGACCGGGGCTTTTCCCTTGGTCATCAACGTTTGTATAGGCATCCTATTTTCCTCCTATCGATCCATCTTCAATACTTTAAATTTTAAAACCGGAACCCGCTTTCTGTTCACCACTCTGGCCACCTGAGCCCTCAGATATCCTTGAACTGCATTGAGCTCTTGCAAAACCGTTTCCAACTGAGCCTGTACAGATGAATAGTGATATATTGATACCCACAAAAATTGTCCATCCTCCGAGAGTTGCACTGCTGCAACCTCAATATCTCTGAATACGTCATCCGCCAGTTCGGCCATGAGTAGAAGTGATATAGTTCTTTGGGCAACTTTTTCCAGAGGTTGATTGCGTTTGGTTTTTCGGGTTAAACAGAACCTGGCCAGATAGCGTGGATCCAAACCATCTTCAGGACCAGGCTCATCACATAACTGCTCGGCTTCGTGCAGCCATTTTTTTGATATCGCCACAATAAAACTCCAACCAATACCGCACAGCTCCACCACAATCGGGCAGAAAAATAACGGTATCGAAGCGTTTAAAATTCAACGTCAAACGATCTGTGAGTCCTTAGCCAAATCACAAGCGAAATAAGATTTGCATCGACAAATAAATCGTTCAAAGTAATTGTAATAAGTTAATATTGGAGCCCCGGTCTGACTGACCGGCTAAAAGAGTATTACCGGAAAGAGAAAGACACGAGGCGCGCAATGATTTGATTCTGATACATATTTAGCCTCCTGATAATGAGATGTGGGTTAAAAACGAGGGCGAAATTTACGCTCATATTTTTAGTGAGTCAATACTCTGTTTTAAAAATCACATCGAATAATATTCTTAATGATTGACCGCAGAAAAAACGAATACAACCTAGAGGCCTCTGAAAAATAGGAATAGATTTGATGCAGACGAGGAAGCACCACCCGCAACACCACAATTTACAGGTGTAAATGAGGATGTGAGACGGGGGCTGACAACGTCCTGTGCGAAAGTAGGCCATTTTCAGAGATTCCCTAGAACAAAGTGTACTCATAACCAATGCCTGACTAACATGCCCGGCTACGTTGCTGAATGCGTTGCAACCAAAAACTGATGATACTGAACACCGTAATACCCACAGCATCAGCAAGCAAATCAGTGATATCCAGAGTACGAGTCGGAAAAAAGCCCTGACTAAGTTCCTCCAGCACCACAAAAACCACAACCAGCATTGACCCCAGATAAGGACGCCAGCGGTAACAACCAAGCTGACGAAACCGAGTGGCCCAATTCAATAGCAACGTCAGCAAACCGAACAAACAAAAATGCCCTACTTTATCGCCATAAGGAGTTGCTTTGACAAGATCGAAGAAAATACTTTCAGCACCGGTATCGGCCAAAAAAATAATACGGGCAATAAACAGAACAAATAGTAAAGTGATCAAAATTATGATTTTTTGCATACAGAAATAAGCCATACAGCGAATTTGGAAGGAAGGATTATAAAACGTGTCCTCCTAACTATGCCACACTGTTCTATCCTTGAGCTTGTACATTTTAGCTTGTTGATTGGACTGCATATCTTTGGGCAATCATCGCACCCCATCCAACCTACCCCAGATCATTTGCAAACTGACAGGGGCATATGCTTTTGATATCCCAATAGACCGCAACCATGACAACAGCAACACCTACGAAGTTTTTCGAACATCTGCAACAGCGGCTGAATCAATTATTTGAAGATCTCAATGAATGCGAGCGGCAACAGATACAGGCACTATAGGAAGTCAATTCCAGGGAATTAAAGACCTTGCATTTCATTAATAAATTGGACAAAAACACAGAGATTCCACGATAACCTGAAGGCCATTTTGAACTGGGGAATGCACGCCCAACCTTCCGTCATCTTTAGTACCAGTTCCTTGCACTTCACACTCAAAACCAGATAATGATCAGCAATCTTTTCGAGTCGATATTTAAGGATGAAACCATGAACTTCAAAACACTCATCGCCATCAGCATTTGTATAGTTACCTTTACTGCCTGTAAGCCGGACCTTAAAACCATCGGCACCGTGGATGATGATAAGTTGATTACGCCGGCGATGATTGATGAGATGGGGTTTGAGGAGTTTGAGAAGCAATATTTAGGGAAAGAAGTGACGATAACCGATATCTATAAATCCAGATTTACGGGTGGTTACAATCTTGAGAAAGGGCAGTGTGTGTTTGCTGTTCGCAATGGTGATGATAAAATCAATAAAGATCTCGTTGTATATATATACGCCAACCATTTTCCGGATTTCGTCATTGAAGATCAATTCAAAGAATCCAGTCCGGAATTTACGAGTCTGCTGGATTACTCTGAAGAAACAGATTTACCGATAGATGTCTGCGAGGAACGTTGCGAATATAACGAAAAAACCGGTGCTTGTTTTTATAAAAGTCCTCATCTAAAGATAACAGGAAAACCGTTTTTAATTGAAGAAGGCACTTACTACTATATGTATATGAAACTTAAAGGCGTCGAGTATTAAGTACATGGCAAATTCTTAATTCAAGGGCAATCAATTTTGAAAGCCCTTGTTGATCTCAAGTTATACAGTGTTTATCTGTATTAGCTCATAAAAGGTTTATAGGCCTCCATATCCAACTTGGCCCTAATTTCATCGTCCAGATCTTTTTTCAGTAGATATTCATCACCATCCACTTCTTCGAAATAACCAAACTTAATACCAATATCTAATTCAAAACCCTCCAGCCAGCTATCAAATTCCTCTTGGATTTGCTTGGGGTTTAACCCTGCTAACGGAATTTCGACGGTATATTTATTTTTATCACCCGCATCCCGTTGCATTCGAACCAAGTTCCACTGTGAGTATGGTTTATTTTTAAAAGCTTCTTCGGTCTCATCCCATGCCCGGATTTTCACGTCTAAAGGATGATCAAACACGCCATCTCCGGTTTCCACCAGTTGTATCCATACGTGTTCATATTGGCGTTTAAAATTTCGGAACCAGACACTGAATTTCAAGCAATCCTGGCCTTTGCGCGTGATATGGCCTCGGATATTTTCCACCACAGGTAGTTTGAGTTTAAACGACTGTTTATAAGATAATTCAATAGCGATCCAATGACTCCAGGCGCACCTGAAAACTATTTTGAATTGGGGAATGCGCACTCAGCCTTCCGTCATTTTTAGTACCAGTTCCTTGCACTTCACACTCAAAACCAGATAATGATCAGCAATCTTTTCGAGTCGATATTTAAGGATGAACCCATGAACCTCAAAACACTTATTGCTATTGGTGCTTGCCTGGTTACCTTTACTGCCTGTAAGCCAGACCTTCGAACCATTGGTACCGTGGATGATGATAAGTTAATTACACCTGAGACATTAGCGGATATGGGATATACCGCTTTTCGGGAGAAGTATTTGGGGCAGGAAGTGACGGTGACCGGGTTTTATCAATCGGGTCTGATTGGTACTTATCGAAAAAATGAAGCGCAGTGTGAAGTTGCATTTTCAACCAAAGATAAAAAGTCCGGTAAAAAATTTAATATATATATATATACCAACTATTTTCCGGACTTTGTATTAAAAGATACCTTCAAAGACTTCGACACATTCGACATTGAACGCACACACTATGCTCAAGAAGCCAATTTACCCGCTGAGATCTGTGATGAATGGTGTGAGTATGACCCTAAAACCAAGGCATGCTTCTATAAAAGCCCGGATTTAAAGATCACCGGAAAGTTATTTGAAATTGATGGAAGTGAAAAAGGAAGAACATCCTTTTTATATATGAAAGTTAAAGGTGTCGAATATTAAGTATTTGCCGGATGATCAATGATGACTGTGCCATGCCCTGACACAGTCATCCCTTTCACAGTCTATTGCAGTAACGGATGATCCAATGATACATGAATCACATCCCGCCCTTCTGTCAGATCCTCCTTAAACAAATACGAATCCCACTTCAATTTTTCACCAAATCCTGTCAGATTGGTGCTGGCAAAATAGGCCAGTTCAACCGTTAACTCGACCGTATTGGTTATACGATCCGACATATCCAGCGCTTCTTCAACACTGGCTTTATCCAACCAACTTAAGGGAATATCCAGGTAATAAACATTGCTGGTATCACCTTCCCTATGATGGGTTTCGCTGCGGCTTAAACGCATAAAGTTCCAATCCTGGTACTCAGGTTGATCCAACTGGCTATCTTTATCCAGATCTTGCGGTACCGCGAACCGGATAGAGTCATCAGTCCCCATTCGGTCTCGGTCATACAACCGAATCCAGGCGTATTCGTTGTCACGTTTATAGTTGTCGATACGAATCGCAAAATGAAGAGTATCTTTATCGCCAAGTTCAGAATGCGCAGAGATGCTACGCACTACTGGTAACTTAAGGATAAAGGTATCGTCATTTTCCAGTAATCGATCATTTCGATCACCCGCCTTTGGAGTCACCGCACACTGCAGTTCTAGCTCACTGGCTCCTGCTATATCATTCCAGAGTGCTTTCATTTTTTGATTGTATTTGGATAAATCCAGAATATGTTTTTGCTGTTTTTCCGTGCCTCGAATTTGAGCAAATTTTTGCTCTACTGCTGCACTCAACGTTATCTGGGTATATGTGCCTGCGACATTGGTTAAAGCTCTTATTGCTTTTTGGAATTCATCCGTAGAATTACTCGGATGATCTGATGCCTTGCTTAAATAGCCGTCTTTATCAACATACTCAAACTGCTCCGAATCCAACTCAATCAGCTTCTGGTCAGTACCACCTGAAATATAGGTGAACCTCGCACTCATATCCGGCTTCAGCTCCATGTTTGAGTAACCTAAGACTACCCCAATTTCATCGCCAATATAGACTTCCCGGGTTGAATTGTTGTAGTGACGATAGAGATGTCTAGTGAAATCTGTAACCCCCCAACTCACCGTAATCCCCTTATCCCAAAGGTCCTTCCCAAACAGTTTCAGGTCACTTAAAAAACTCGCTTCTTCGGTTCTGACATTCGCCAGTTTGGCTTCGGCAATGTGATAGCTCCAGGAGAAGACCGATAACCGGGCATTAACCGGGAATGTGAGGTCGATGTCACTGAGCAGTTTGCCCAGTTCTCCGTATAAACGCCCCGGGTTGTTTTCATGTTCGAACAGATAACCGACCCGCCAGGCCACTTCGGTTGTCAGACTCAGTTTTGCCGCCGCCGAAAGACTGATTTCCAGGTAGTCGAGTACGTCGTTGAGCATCGGTCCCCAGGTGACATGATTCAACTCCTTGGTCAGGATGCCATCCCGTTTGGCCAGGGGGTCATCGCTTTTGAAAGTCTTGGCGTCATTGCCTTGTTTATACGCAGTCCAGGCCGCCATCAGTTGATAGGCATATTCCAGTTCCACGGCCTGGGCTTCGCCGTCATCGCGGTTTTTGGAGCCAAGTTTGATCAACAGATCGGCATAGGACTGGCCGGCTTCGGCGATTGTGCTGTTGAGGGTGTGGGTCTCTTCATCAAGTTCCCGGCCGTCCACGCTTTGGCGTTCTTCGGCGGTCACGTATTTGCCCTCGACTTCCAGGTTGAGCTGACCTTGCACATGCACTTTGCGCGCAAAGAACAGGAAAGCCAGCCAGCCGGGTAAGGGGCGGCCGTACGGTGGCGGTGAGAATTTTGTGTCGTTGAGGGAGGCCAATTCAATGGTGCCGGTGCTGGCGGTCAGGTCGCCTTCGCCCAGACCTTCAATAAAGGTGTTGCGCAGTTCTTTGAAGACGTCCTCAAAGTTTTCGGCCTTGGCCAGTTTGGTTTTGCCCATCAGTCGCTTGAAAAAGCCGGCATCCGGATTGGCAACCTGTTTATCCCTCTTATCCAGTTCTTCCTGATGCTCTTCTTCGGTAAACGGGTTGGTGGGGTCGATTAAGGCAAAGCGAAAGATCTGGCTGTAAATTTTTACGGTCGCTTCGTAGGTCTGTACCAGATTGATCTCCGCTTTGACATCTTTGATGAGGTCGTCATACGCGTCTTGCAGGTTGGTATAGGTTTTGGCGGTGGCTTCAAAGCCGGCCCGGGCTTCCTCCGAGATCTCCGGCATCAGTCGTTGCATATCATTGACCGCCTTTTCCGGACTGCTCAGATCCACCTGGGTGATGCGATCTTCCAGGGTATCCAGGTCACTGCTTTTGAGAAAATCATGCAAGGGGCTGATCGATTCGATGACTTTTTCCAGGTCGAACTCGTTGCGCAGACCATCCACAGCGATCATAGCCAGTATTTCTTTGAGTTTAAATTGATCCAGAAACTCCAACACCGCTTTGCCATAGTGGTGCTGCCAGTAGGCACTGTTCTGCTTATTGGCCCTGGCTTGTGGATCTGGATCGGTATGCGGTTTACCAGCCTTGCGTTCGGCCAGGCGGTCCATGAGTTTGCTCATTAACCAGGCGAAGCTGCTGACCGCAATGGAGACGCCCATCCAGACCGGAAAATTCAATTCCCGTGGTTGGCCCGGCTGCTCCGGCTGGTCCAGTTTGTTCAGCGCTTCAATCAGTTCTGAGGGATAGAGTCCAACGTACAGCATGTTGCCGTCTACCCGCCGGATATCGCCTTCGGCGAAGTGGTCGGTACTGCGACAGACTTTTTTGCCGTCTTCGTCGGAAACCCATTCACCGTCCATAATGCGTTCACGCCGCCAGCTGTGATTGCAGTACAGCTGTGGGTTGTAGCCGGCCGTACCTCGGCCATGGGTATCTTTGATATTAACCCTGCAACGGTTGATCACGTAGCATCTGCCACGCGCTAGCAAAATCCAGCGCCGGGATTGCAACCCCGAGGTCAAAACAGAGGCTAAAAAACAAGTTGGTGTTTTTTATCGCCTGCGAACCTTCGCGCCTGTTCATTATGGCAGGTCGGCGGGCCTGCTTCGGCTGGGCCGTTTCTGTTTTGACGGTTGTTGCAACCCGTTCGGCCTGCCCCCAAAACCATTTGCAACTGGTTTAGGGGGCACATAACTGCTTCAAAACAGGAAGGATATTATGACGACCACAACCCCTCCGTCTCTCGAATCCATCAAACACGATCTGAACATCACCGCCAACACCCTGACCGGTGGTCAGGCAATTATCCATATGCTGACCTCACACGATGACGAAAAAACGGCCGCGATTGCGCATGCCGCCTGCGGGTTTTTCGAACATTTGCAACAGCGGCTGAATCAATTATTTGAAGATCTCAATGAATGCGAGCGGCAACAGATACAAGCACTGAGAGAGGCTAATACCAGGGATTTAGAAACACTGCATACCAGCAGGTAATTCAAGTACTCCACGATCATCTGAAAGCTACTTTGAACTGGGGAATGTGGGCGCTCAGCCTTCCGTCATTTTTAGTACCAGTTCCTTGCACTTCACACTCAAAACCAGATAATGATCAGCATTCTTTTCGAGTCGATATTTAAGGATGAACCCATGAACCTCAAAACACTTATTGCTATTGGTGCTTGCCTGGTTACCTTTACTGCCTGTAAGCCAGACCTTCGAACCATTGGTACCGTGGATGATGATAAGTTGATTACGCCGGCGATGATTGACGAGATGGGGTTTGAAGAATTTGAGAAACGGTATCTTGGGAAAGAAGTGACTGTGACGAACTTTTATAGTGCAAAGTCTACAGGAGGATACCGACCAAAGGATGGACAGTGTATTCTTGCTGTTCATAGTGGTGATAAGCATATTAATAGAGATATAACTATATATATATACGCTAATCATTGGCCAGCCTTTGTCATAGAAGATATATTTAAAGAGTCCGGTCCAGAATTGACAGCATTATTGAATTATCCAAACGAAACCAATTTACCAGCAGATGTCTGCGACGAGCGCTGCGAATACAGTGAAGAGACTGGAGCTTGTTTTTATAAAAGCTCCAACCTCAAAGTCACAGGAAAAATATTTGATGCCAGGAATATTAGTAATCTGACGGGTGAATACCGCCTTTATATGAAGCTTAAAGGCGTTCAATACTAAAAGCTATTACTTTGAGGACGGGTACCTAGACCGTCCTCAACTCATTAATAGATAAATATATTATTTATTCATGTACGGCTTATAAGCCTCAATATCCAACTTGGCAGTAGTTTGATCATCCAGCTCTTCTGCCAGTAAATATTCATCACCATCCACTGCTTCAAAATAACCAAACTTAATACCGATATCCAACTCAAAGTCCTCCAGCCAGCTATCAAATTCCTCTTGGATTTGCTTGGGGTTTAACCCTGCTAACGGAATTTCAACGGTATATTTATTTTTATCAGCCACATCCTGTTTCATTCGAACCAGGTTCCACTTTGAGTATGGTTTGTTTTTAAAGGCTTCTTCGGTCTCATCCCATGCCCGGATTTTTACGTCTAAAGGGTGATCAAACACACTATCTCCGGTTTCCACCAGTTGTATCCATACGTGTTCATATTGGCGTTTAAAATTTCGGAACCAGACACTGAATTTCAAGCAATCCTGGCCTTTGCGTGTAACATGGCCTCGGATATTTTCTACCACAGGTAGTTTAAGTTTAATTGGTTGGTTATTGAAAAGTTCTATAGCCGTTCGATTTTTGGGCAAAATGTTGGCTTTTAGATAGATTTCTTTCTTCTTCTTAAACAATTCCCAGAGTTTTTGATCACCACTAATAGAATAGGCATTGTCCCGATCTTTAGACAAGCTCAGGATCTTGATTTTCTTATGCTGAGCATGAGCTCCTATCTCTAAGTCTGCTTTTTGGTTAAAACTGATCTGTAATGCTATGCTTATAATTTCTTCAAAATCCTTAACCTGTTCAGCAACATCTTTTCTTAAACTTTCTTCAGCACTATCGATGTAATCTATAGACCGCTGGATATGGAAATTTCTATCATTTAAACTAACTAGTAGTTTAGTTGAATCGTTTTGATTTTCGGCCCATAAGAACTCACCTTTGAATGTAGTATCCAAGGGCCGTTTGAGCGCTCCTAAAATTACACTGATCTGATCTCCAATATAAACTTCTTCTGGAGTTCGATAATGACGAAATAAATATTCTGTATACTGGCCAACCCCCCATGTCACCTTCACGCCACTGTCTACTACATCCTTCCCGAACAAGGTCACATCATCAAAAAATGTGGCTTCTTCTTTTTTCAGGGTGGCCAGTTGTGCAGTCATAATGTCGGTTTGCCACGCAAAGACGGAAAGTTTGGCACTGATCGGGCAGCTGAGTTTGATCTGGCCGCCCAGGTCTTTCAGTTGGTTGATGAACTGGGATGCGAATGTTGGGTTTTGCAGGTTTTGTTCATCTTCGAACAGGTAGGCCAGTTGCCATTGAACGTGGTTGCTCAGTTCGAGTTTCGGGCCTACGGTGAAGCTGACTTCAATGTAATCAAAGATGTCTTTGATCAACGGCCCCCACAGCATGTCGTGCAGGCCTTCATCCCAGTCTTGATCGCTGGCGGTACCGGTGTAGTGAATACCGTTGCTCTGATCATCGAATCGTTGAACCGCGGCTGTCCACGCTGCTTGTAGCTGGAACAGAACTTCGACACTTGCACTCACGGGTGCTTTTTCGCTTCCCAGGCCAATGGTGAGTCCGCCGTATTGCTGACCTTTTTCAATCACCGCATTGTTTTGATCGAGTTTTTCCTGTCGGGCTTCATCGCTCAGGGTTTCAAAATCCAGGTTCAGGGCGTTTTTGGCCGATGCCTGGTATTGCCCGGCCAGGGTCAACGGCAGTTTGCCTTTTAACCGCACCATCAGAGAGTACAGGATAAAGCTCAGGGGTGGGGGTAAGGGGGAACCGGCCGGTGTGGGAAAGAGTTTGGCGTCGTTGAAGCTCAGCAGGTCCAGTGAGGTTTCAAAGCTTAAAGCATGTTGCTCCTCACCGTTCATCAGGCTGCCGATCAGTTCTTTCATGGCCTTGAGCAGGTCTTTGCTATTCGCGCTCTGGAACCGCCCCCACAGACGAGCAAACAGGCTGGTACTGCCGCTGTCGAGTACCCGGGCAAGGGCTCCAGCATCTTTATCATGACGGGCCTTTTTTTCATCTGCGGTGAGGAAGGGATTGTCGCTGTCGAGCAGGGCGAAGTTGAGGATGTGGCCGTAGATTTTCAGGGTGGTTTTGAAGGTGCCGGCGATGTTGACTTCGTTTTTGGCGGTTTTGATTTCATCATCCAGGGCCTTTTTGAGTGCGACACCGGTTTTTTTGGCAACAATGATGTCAAAGCGTTCAATCATGGCCTGAGGTAATTTGAGGTCGCGAATCTGCCGACGAATCTCGGCACCACTTTTAGAGGTGTCGATCTGGTCAATTTTTTTGCCCAGTTCGTCATCATCCCCCACTTGTTTGAAAATGCCTTTGATCCTGTTCAGTGCAACATCGAAATCGAATTTACTGCTAAAGCTGTCTACCGCCTGCACGGCAAACAGTTCGGGAATCATGACGGTGCCCAGGAATTTTTTGATCGTCTTGCCGTATTCGTATTCCCAGTATTCCGGCTTTTGTCGATCCGGCAGGCTGGGGTCGTATTGTTTAGCGGCTTTTTTGGCGGCCGCGTGGCGCAGAATACGTTTTAGGGTATTGAGCAGTACGGCATAGGCAACGCTGGTACCAAGCCAGTTAAATACGTTCAGTTCTCTCGGCTTGCCGGGTTGCTCCGGTTGGCTGACGCGGTTGAGCGCGTTTATCAGTTCTGCCGGATAGAGGCCGACGTAGAGTAAATCACCATAACTTTTACTGGCGCTGTCAACGGCTTGTTCACGTACTTTGCCGGTGTCGGGATCGGTTTCGATACGACCATCCACCAGTCGTTCCCGCCGCCAGGTATGGTTACGGCACAACTGCGGATTAAACCCGGGGTTACTGCGACCGTCGCTCAGGGTTTGCGGAAACAGGTAGGGATCATCCACCGCCATGCTGTTGGGCAGGTCTTCGTTGTATTCATCTTTAGGGCCATCATCCATCCATTTGTAAGTATGGTTACGTACCCAGATTTTCATGTAACTGCCGACTTCGATGCTGAGCACATCCTGGTATTTCTCTTTTTCAAGCAGCTGTTGGCGGCGGCGTTTAAAGTCTTCTTTGGTGCAGTCGTTGTAGACGATAGCCGGATATTTTACGTACACCACACGAGGGTTGTTGTCATCGACTTTCATGCGGGCTTCAAGTACCTGCTGAAAGCTTTGATGACTGTCAGTGCCCTCTTGCTCGGTAAACAGTGGACGGAATTGGGTCAATGGCACTTTATACAGGTTTTTGCCGATCTCTTCGGCTTCAACACCCAGGATCCAACCGTGGAACCAGCCGGCTTTCTGGGCATCATCGGTCACCCACTGGTTGTTGCCGTTGAGCCGGTAGGGGTTGCCACCAATACTGGGCGGTTGCAGAAATGCCCAGGTATCAAGGCTCGGCAGTTCGGCCGGTTTGGTGACCGGGCCGCTCATTTCAATACGAACAATGACGTGCTGACTGACCGCTGAGGCTATACGACCACGGCGACATTTATCCAGCTTGCGCAGTTTTTTCGGCTTTCCATATCGGCCACTGCGATCATCGAAGTCGTAGTTTTTATCAAGCTGGGTATCTGGAACATAAACGCTTTCAACCTGCATACGGGTCGCTTGAGCGTGCGCTTCTGCCATATCTTCATGGGTGCGTAGTGCCTGATCCCACTCTACGGTTTTGTCCTCTTGTTGTTGCAGGATGACGTTGCCGGCAAGATTTTCAAAACGGTTGATCCGCACGTCCTGATCAAGTACAGCAACGGCCGGGCGTTCTTTACTGCTCAGGATGTTGTCTGGCAGTTCGTGAATGCGAGCAAACGGAAAGGTGGTGTTGAGATCTTCAAGATCTTCATTTCCCCAATAAATACGCACACTTTGCCAATTCTGCTGACCGGTGCCATGTACGACTCCAGTTCGCGCACGGGCCAGATGATTGGCCTGTTCCTGCTCGATCTGCCAGGCTGTTTTCATGGCCTGATCCACCTCAGGCCGATAATTGGCGACGGTGTATTTGGGCAGGGTCAGTTCATCACCGACATGAAGGACAGGGCTGGAGGAATCGGTGGAGGATTTGATTTTGTCCGTATTGGCACGCCAGATCACCAGATAGTTAACATAGTCCAGGCCTTTGGCGAGGTCATATAGATTATCACCGGATTGTATGGTGTAAGTTTGATCCGCTTGCTTGAGTGCGGTTTTGAGTGCATCAAATCGTGATTGGGTCATGAAATCATCCTTAATCGGTTAAACGCTGTGATAGTCCGGATCGTCATCAAAAAACAGGGACTCAGTCAGGTCGACGGCGGCAGCCGGATCGTTTTCGCTGCCATTCCAAAGCGGTGGCAGGATGCGCCGTAGCGCCTGCCCAGTAGAACTAAGCTGACCTCGAACCAGACCAAGAACCAGGTTCTGATCGTTGGGCATCATCAGATAACAGGCATCATGATGGGTCAGGGAGAAATGGTAGAAACGATATTGGTCAGTAGTGCGCTGAGCGGCGATCCACTCGGGTGAGCTATCAAGTCCACTCAGGGGCTGTTGATCGTCGTCGAGCAGCGAGTAGGAGACGTAGTTAGCCGGAAAAAAGAATCCTTTCTGACTCCAGTAAAGGGTTTGTTCTCCCTGTTCTGTGAGCCATTCCAGCAGCTCATCGGCATTGAGTTCCGGCAAGATCAGCTCGGTCTCTGCAGCCAACAGATCAGGGGATTCCAGTTCTGACCGATTGGCCTCCCACAGTAGGGTCCAGTATGGATACCCCTGAGTGTCAGCAATACTGTGCAGGCTGTCACCCGGTTGTACGATGTAACGGCCTTCCGATTTCGGCTGGTAAGCTTTCAGGACTTTTTTAACACCATGTTCACTAAGATACTGCGTGTAGGCCTGCTGTAGGGCATCGTCGAATTCGGCTTTAAGTTCGTTGGGTTGGCGATCAACACTGTCATCATCAGCAAATGTATTGGCTGGGTGAATGGGATGCTCGTGTTCGTCGACCGCCTGGTCATCAACTTCAGAACTCCACCTCGGCAATGGCTCATCACTCTGATAATGCCCACTCAATTGCAGGCACTGTTTTAAAAACGCGACGGAAAAGTACTGCGGGCCATCTTCATGAACCGACCAGGGAAAGGCATCGAGGTTGCCCTGGGCCTCCAGTTGTTCGTCACTGGCGCCCGGCAGCAGCATAAAACGGCTGGGCATGAGGTTGGGGTCGTTGTCGGCCAGGTCGCGGTGATGCACCAGTTTGCACATGGCGTCGTAATCGAGTTGTTTGGCGGCGTAGCGGGCCTGTTCGTAGCCCCGGTTCTGTTCGATCTGTTTGAGTTGATCGGCGATCTGCTGAATGGTCAGCTGGGTGGGTTTGATCATGGTCGCCGGGCCGCTGAATTTGCCTTCGCCCAGCAGGCCTTTGACGCTGAATCTCAAATCGCCGACGGCCGGGTCGAATACGTCGTCGGCTTTCAGGCCGGGTACCTCAAACTCATAACGATATTGTTCGGCTTTCAGGGTGACGAAAAATTGGCTGACAATGCGCCGCCCCTGTTCATCGTTATCACCCTTCACAATCACGTTAAGCTGCTTACCTTCATGACCAGCCAGATGGGCAATACTGAACCAGCCGCGCAGGGCTTCCTCTTCAAACCGGTACTGCCGCTGGTGCCAGGCCAGGTTGGTGAGTTCGAGTTTGACCGGACGGGCAGTATCGAGAGATTGAAGGATCTGGGCACTTTCTGCGTCGTACTGTTCATAACGCCCGGTACTGGCAGAGCCACCGATACCCCGGGTTTGTTTGAAAGCGCCCGGTTTACGGAATACATAAAGCTGCTGATGACCATGCTGAGTCTGCTGATAACGGTCAACACGGCGGGCGCTACGGCCGTCAAAGATCACCAGTACAATGCCCGCAGGAGCCGGCTCTCCGGCCCACTGCATGCGGTTAACCTCGCGCTGCTGCCAGTAATGCCCAAAACCCTGTTTGCGTACAAAGTCACGCACAGGTGCCGGCAAACGGTATTCATCGATACGTTGATACCCTTCCGGGCGGGTGGAAATCTCTTCGTCGTTGTTCGGGGAACAGGAGTCTGTCAATGAGTCCTGCCGGGAGTCATCGTCATCCCAGGGGAAGTAGGGGCCAGTCATGAGGGCGTTTCCTTACCATTATGAAATGAACACAATTTGATGCGGGGGGCATCTTCCATTAAGAGGTAAGGGTTATACCAGAAATGAGCGGATGAACGTAATGTCCTGGTTCACAAAATCAATCACAAAGACTCAGGTGGCGCAAAAAATTGATGTTGGCAACATTGGTTTGAGCGACTCAACCTGCGGTGGCTGTCGTCACGGGTGCTGCCCTGAGTTGCTCTTCAAGAATAACCAGTTTGGCTTCCTGTGCACACACACCACACCGCCTGGCAACCCCACAGCTGCGCCGGGCCTGACTCAGGGAGCACACACCATTCCGAACTTCAGCGCGCAACTGCCGTTCAGTCACGTTCTCGCATATACAGATGTACATATTCTTCTCCTCTATTCGGCAAGATGTTTAAACCTGCATATTGTCATTCAAGGCCATCCAGCAAATTGCGGTGTTGCGAGTGGTGCTTCCTCGCCTGCATCAAAACGATTCCTATTTTTCTGAGGCCCCCTAAATCTTCCGCACCCGTATGTTCATACTCTGAATCCGGTAGGCAATCTGACGCGGTGTCATCCCGAGTAATCGGGCGGCTTTGGCCTGTACCCAACCAGCCTGTTCAAGTGCCGCAACCACCCGCTCCCGTTCATCCATATCAGGATCATTAATATCCAGGTTAGTTTGAGCAATGGAAGGTTTGATTGAAACTGCCGAATCGATGTCGAGACCGCTTAAGAAAATCACATCCCGATCGATGACGCCGTTCTCGCACATCACTGCTGCACGCTCCAGACAGTTAGACAGTTCTCTCACGTTGCCCGGCCAGTGGTGTGACATCAGCATACGTTGAGCATTATCCGTTACCGTCAGTTTACGTCCCTGCTGCTTGCCAAGTTGTGCCAGCAGGAATTCTGTTAAATCCGGAATATCTTCAATTCGTTCCCGCAGTGGCGGTATTTTGATAGGCATTACGTTCAACCGATAGTAAAGATCCTCACGAAAGTTTCCCTGCTCCACTTCCGCTTCCAGATTCCGGTTAGTGGCTGCAACGATGCGGACATTGACTCTGACGGTGGTGGTGCCACCGACCCGTTCGAGCTCGCCTTCCTGCAGTACCCGTAACAATTTTGCCTGGAATAACGGCGAGATCTCGCCGATCTCATCAAGAAACAGGGTGCCACCATCAGCTTGTTCAAAACGCCCTTTGCGTTGCCGAACGGCACCGGTAAACGCCCCTTTTTCATGACCGAACAGTTCACTCTCCAGCAGAGTTTCCGGCAATGCCGCACAATTCAGTTTAACAAATGGATTGTTAGCATAGGGTGAGTTGTAATGAATCGCGCTGGCGATCAGTTCTTTACCTGTGCCGGATTCTCCACGAATCAGTACAGTGCTGTCCCACTTGGCCACCCGGCGAACCTGATCAAAAACCCGCCGCATTTGTTCTGTGTGGCCAACCACCATGTTATCAAAACCATATTTACTACGTACCTGACGACGCAGTTCATCACGCTCTTCTTTGATGTCCTGTTTTTCTGTTTCGACAGTGTGGGCCAGAGAGATGGTCTGTACGATCAGGTTGGCAACCATTTCCATCAATCGGGTACAGTCAGGTAACATGACGCGAATATCCGACAGGATGGCCGGCTGAGCAGCCAGCACACCAATGACTTTGCCCCCTCTGGATTTGATCGGCACACTAATGAACGGCAGTTCCAGATCATACAATTCTAGTTTATCGAGAAATCTTGGCTCAGTGGATATGCGGCCAAGTACGATACTTTCACCACTTTCGAATATGCGTCCGATGATGCCTTCCCCAGGCCGATAACGCACGGAATTGGAGGACCGCTTAATCTCCTCTGACTCTACGTGGATGGAGCCGACAGACAAACCGCCATGACTGGGATCAGATAAAGTAACGATGCCGTGATGCATGCCTGCATCATCATGGAGAATCTTTAGCACTTCCGCCAGAGTCTGTTTCATATCCAGAGATTTATTCAACACGCTGGACACTCGGTACAAAACCAGAAGTTGTTTTTCCAGCAGTTGCAATCGGCTGACTACGATGGTTTCAGTCGCATTCATTCGCTTCACTCACTCGGGCCTAAGGTCTATGGTGATACGGGTAAAGTGACTCTTGCCAAAGCTCCAGGACGGTAGTCACGATCAAAATGCACGGTTCCCAGGTGGTCATTCACAATATCCTGAACCTGAGATAATCCCATGCCGCGGCCAATTTTGCCTTTGGGTTTTGAACTGTAAAACGGTTCAAATACTTTGATCATCAACTCCGGTGCAATTCCCTCACCGGTATCGGCTATGTCAACAATCAGGTTTTGATTCTCCCAGCGGGTGGAAATACAAATTTCCCGCACTTTAATTCCACGCGCACTGACGGCATCGATGGCATTATCGAGCAGTTTTTTGAACAGCGAACGCAATCGTTGCTCCTGTCCAATCAAAGATGGCAAGTGCATGGCCGGCTTCCAGTCAATAACGATACCGTTAGCCAGAATACGATTGGAGGAAATACTGATGACTTCCCGCAATAACTGGTTAAGGTTGACAGGGATTTTTTTCTCCACCGGTCTGGCCGGCACCAGGTCACGCAAACCCTCCAGCGCAGAAATACCAGCGTAGCGAGCTTCTTCCAATGCTTTTAACAGGGCGCTGTCTTTGTCCTCTTCGCGTCGTTTGATCATTGTAACCGCAGCATCGATCAGGTTAACGGGGCCTTGCAGTTGATGAATGGCACCATTAAAAGCTTCCTGCAATCCTTCCAGCAGCTCTTCCTCTGCCATTAATACCCGCAGAGCATTCATTTGGGTTTCCTGCTGCCGATGTCTTAATCGGGTAATGTCGTTAATGACCAGTAACAGATGTTTACCAGTTGTTTGCTCAAAAAAGTTTTCTGCCCCTTCCATGCCGGCATCAATCCAGTTGCCAAAGCAACTGAAATAACTCTGATCATCACCACTGCCTTCGAAGCTGACTTCTTTATTGGCGAAAC
This sequence comes from Gynuella sp., assembly GCF_050297175.1. Classification (NCBI taxonomy): domain Bacteria; kingdom Pseudomonadati; phylum Pseudomonadota; class Gammaproteobacteria; order Oceanospirillales; family Saccharospirillaceae; genus Gynuella; species Gynuella sp. Next base: position 43,431 of record NZ_JBNKSF010000041.1, read on the forward strand.
CATCTTCGTTATTCAGTAGATCCGGTTGTTCAGCGACAAGAATGTCTAAAATGGCCTCAGCCGGTTCCACCGCTCCCAGTTGCTGACACAAGGTCTGATAGGATTTGTTGCTCAGCACCAGATTGTGGTCTTCATCAAGCAAAGCCAAAGCCGCGGGAGTCTGATTCAAAACCAGTTCCAGCAATTTATTCTGGTTAGATAATCGTTGTTGCAGAGAATGAACCTCCGTAACATCACGATGCATACCAAGATAATGGTTCACTTCTCCATTCTCTGCCTCAACCGGGGCGACCATTAACTCAGCCAGATAACGACTTTGATCCTTACGCCGGTTCACCAGCACACCTGACCATATTTTTTTCTGCCGCAAACGTCCCCACAGTGCGTGGTACACTAGCCTGGGCGTTGTATGATTTGACAAAATAGATTCGTTTTTGCCGAACACTTCATCACTTTCATAGCCGGTGACCTGATGAAATGCCAGGTTGGAATAAAGAATATTTGCATGAAGATCAGTAATGGATATTGCCACAGGTGCATGTTCGACTGCCTGAAAAAAAACTTCCATCGGCAGTTCATGAGATTGATTGTTATTATTTTTATCGACTGAATGATCAACGACCACATCGGTTTCTGCGTTGATCTTTTTTTCCGGATCTATTGCCATGTACTTGGTCCTGTCAATCATTAACCGGTTCATCTCGTAATGGTCGAATTGCAAATGTTATGCCCTATCAACATAAAGCCATCAACGGTGCGGTTTGGTATTAACACACTGGTTTATTGTGAGCTTTGTTACAATGCATCCAAAACGATTTGGTAACCAAAATGTAGCAAAACCGACAAAAGCAACGACTTCGTTGTTTTAGCGATCTCTGTAAGCCATGTTCCCGCCTAAAAACACTCTCTGATCGTGTGGCATGATTGCTGCACCTGCCCCTAAAAAACTGTAGGGAAGGCAACGATGGAATACTTCTATCTTTTTGTTAGCACCGTCCTGGTTAACAACGTGGTTCTGGTTCGTTTTCTCGGCCTGTGCCCGTTCATGGGTGCATCTAACAATTTGTCTACGGCTATGGGAATGGGGCTGGCTACCACTTTTGTACTCACGCTGGCCTCCATGAGTAGCTGGTTACTAGAGCACCTGATTCTGGAACCGCTGCACATCGAATTTCTACGCATTCTGACATTTATTCTGGTGGTCGCAGCACTGGTTCAGTTTACAGAAATGGTGATTCGAAAAATCAGCCCGGTGCTTTATAAAACACTGGGGATTTATCTGCCACTGATTACAACCAATTGTGCCGTTCTGGGTGTGGCACTATTAAATGTCAGCGAAGAACACAGTTTCTCAGAAAGTATCGTTTATGGCCTTGGTGCTTCAATTGGCTTTACTCTGGTCATGATAATTTTTGGCGGCCTGCGCCAACGTCTGTCTCTGGCCAATGTGCCAGCCGTGTTTGCCGGCTCTCCAGTAGGTCTGATTACTGCTGGATTACTGTCAATGATTTTTCTGGGATTTTCCGGATTAATTTAATCGGGGTCGACAATACGACCTGACCCAATGGAGGATATCACTATGTTATTCATCTCACTTGTAGGAGTTATGACAGCTCTCGGTCTGATCATTGGAACGATATTAGGTTACGCCAGCCGGTTTTTTGCAGTGGAGGAAAATCCACTGGTACAGGAAATTCAATCACTATTGCCCGGCAGTCAATGTGGTCAGTGTGGTTTGCCAGGTTGTGCTCAGGCAGCTGAAGCGATTGCCTCTCAGCAGGCCACGGTGACTTGCTGCCCGCCAGGCGGCATGCAACTGGCTACCCAGCTGGCAGAATTATTGGGCGTAGAGCTTGATGCCGAGGCAGTCGTTGCGGAGGTAAAAGTCGCAATGATCGTGGCAGAGAACTGTTCGGGCTGCACACGCTGCTACAAGGTATGTCCAACAGACGCGATCATCGGCGCCAACAAACAGATCCATCAGGTATTTGCAGATGCTTGCACCGGGTGTCGAAAATGCCTTGACGCCTGCCCCGATGACTGCATCGAAATGGTCAGCATAAAAACCAATGCTGACAACTGGCAATGGCCCAAACCGAAGGCAGCATGACATGATGTTCAATTTCCGCTTTTTTCGTGGTGGTGTTCATCCAGAAGGACACAAACAATATACTGCCGAAACTCCCATTACCACACTCGGTATTCCGGAGCGTCTATACCTGCCCCTACGGCAGCATGCTGGCGCAGCGGCAGAAGTTATTGTTAAGCCTGGCATGCAAGTGAAAAAAGGACAACTACTTGCGACGGCTGCCGGTTCAGTTTCTGCGCCGGTACATGCGCCCAGCTCTGGCACCATCGAAGCCCTGGGGGATATTCCGGTTCCCCACCCTTCCGGACTGACGGCACCCGGCATAGTGCTGGCGTGTGACGGGGAAGACGAATGGTGTGAGTTACCGGAGGTTGAAGATCCATTTACACTGGCGCCCGAGGTGCTGGCACGGAAAATTGCGGAGTCTGGTATTGTCGGTCTTGGTGGTGCCGTTTTTCCAGCGGCCGTCAAACTCGATAAAAGCCGCGAAAAAGTTGATCTGCTGATTCTCAATGGCAGCGAGTGTGAACCTTACCTGACCGCTGATGACCGGGTCATGCAGGAATATGCCGGGGCTGTAGTGGATGGCGCGCGATTGATTCAGTATATCAGCGGTGCCTGCAACACTATCATTGGTATCGAAGATAACAAACCAGCGGCTATCGCAGCCATGACCGAGGCCTGCAACAGCCACAATGACATTCATGTCAAAGTCGTACCGGCTCGGTATCCCATGGGGTCAGCCAAACAGCTGATACAGGCTGTGACAGGTCGTGAAGTTCCCGCTGGCGGGCGCTCCTCCGATATTGGTGTGATCATGCACAATGTCGCCACGGCCCGTGCCATCAGTATGGCGTTGCGAGATGGCAAACCGCTGATTTCCCGAATCGTTACGGTGGCCGGTGGTCATATTCAAAACCCTGGTAACGTCAATGCACTGATTGGCACTCCTGCACGTTTTCTGATTGATGCCTGCGGCGGTTTAACCACCGAGCCGGAACGAATATTGATCGGCGGTCCAATGATGGGTCATATCATTCATTCACTGGATGTGCCTGTGATCAAAGGAGCTTCCGGTATGCTGGCCTTGACTCGTGACGAAGTCGGCAATACCGAAATCATGGAATGCATACGCTGCGGCCGTTGCGTTTCTGCCTGTCCAATGGGGTTAATGCCGAATGCCATGGCACAACACAGCCAGAATAACGATCTTGACGGTGCTCAGGATTATGGCTTGGGCGACTGTATTCTGTGTGGCTCCTGTTCATATGTGTGTCCGGCACATATTCCGCTGGTACACCACTTTCAATATGCCAAAGGCGCATTGAGTCAGCGTCAGAATGAGCAGAAAAAACTCGACCTTACCCGCCAGCTCAGTGATGCCAAGGCCGCCCGGCAACAACAGGAAGCTGAGGCCAAAGCCGCAGCAAAAGCCGCCAAGGCAGCCAAACGAAAATCAAAGTCCAGTCATACTGAAGAGGGCACCGCATGACCATCGTGAATCTGGTTTCTGCTCCCCATGCCCATGATCGCTCAAGCATTAATCGAATCATGGCGTATGTTTGTCTGGCTCTGGTGCCAGGAACAGCGTTTTGCTTTTATATTTTTGGCTGGCCTGCCATCAATCTCTGGTTGTTCAGTGTGGCCACAGCCATAGGTACGGAATATGTCATGCTCAAATTACGACACCAGAGTACCACTCGCCTGCTGGACTGGTCAGCTGTGCTGACCGGCTGGTTACTGGCACTGTGCCTGCCTCCCTGGGCTCCTTGGTGGATCGCAGTATTCGGTAGCGTTTTTGCCGTATCCATAGGTAAACATTTGTACGGTGGTCTGGGTCAGAATTTGTTTAATCCCGCCATGCTGGCGCGAACGGCACTGTTAATTTCGTTCCCAGTGCCGATGACTACCTGGGCACATGCAACTCCAATATTTTCACCTAATGCACCGGGATTCTGGCAAGGCCTGCAGATCACGTTTGGAGTGCTACCACTGGCTGATGGAATGACTGGGGCGACGGCGCTGGGTGCGTTAAAGACAGCCTTAACTCAAAATATCCCGGCGCAACAGACATTACATCAATTTTCCATATATTCGTCCGGACTGGGCCTGACCAGTGGCAGCATGGGTGAGACATCGGCATTGTTAATGCTGATTGGCGGGATCTGGTTATTACTGGCCCGGGTGATCAGCTGGCATATTCCGGTCACTATGCTGACTACAGTCGTTGCGCTGGCAACTTTTTTCCATCACCTCAATCCGGCACTTTACCCGCCAGCTACGTTTCATCTCCTGTCCGGAGGGCTGATGCTGGGTGCTTTCTTCATTGCCACTGACCCGGTCACCTCCCCCGCTGGAAAAGGCGCGCAGATCATATTTGCTGCCGGCTGCGGCGGGCTGACTTTTCTGATCCGTACCTGGGGTGGCTATCCTGAAGCAGTTGCCTTTTCAGTACTGATGATGAACGCTCTCACTCCCTTGCTGGACCAATATTTACGCCCACGCATCTATGGCCGCAGACGTAGCGGCCAGCCATTAACAACACGGCAGAAGAGGTAACACGATGCATCAGGATGTGATCAAAGGCCAGGCTGATCCAAGCTACCGCACTCAAGTCAGCTACCAGGCCGGCATGCTCGCCGGACTGTGCTGTATGATCAGCATTATCATTTACATGGGCTATCACTCCACCACGGAGGATATTCGCCTGAGGATGAGTGAAGACCGTCAAGCGTTATTGCAGCAGGTATTGCCAACCGGTTTATATGATAACCAACCTGATCAGGAAACCTTTCAGGTAACAGATACCAGCTACTTGCCAGAACCGGTGGTTATTTATCCGGCCCGTCAAAACAGTCATCTGGTGGCAATTGCGTTTCAAACAGTAGCCAAAGGTTACAGCGGTGATATTCAATTGATGATCGGTGTCACTCTTGGCGGTGAGCTTCTTGGAGTCAGAGTGATCAGCCATGCAGAAACGCCTGGACTGGGTGACAAAATCGAGGTGGCCAAAGATGATTGGATCACCCGGTTTGAGGGCCACTCGCTGAACAACACCTCGGCCCAACAATGGCATGTCAAAAAAGATGGCGGAGAATTTGATCAGTTTACCGGTGCAACCATTACACCCAGAGCGGTGGTGAAGGCTGTTTATGAAGCACTTCTGTTTGTCCAACAAAACGAGCAGACAATGAGTATTGATTTGCCGGCCAGCGAGGAACCATAAATGAGCAATCCTACCTATGCAGAGATATTCAGCGATGGCCTATGGCGCAACAATGTCGCTCTCGAACAGATGTTGGCACTGTGTCCATTACTGGCGGTCACCACCACGGCCACTAACGGGCTCGGCATGGGCCTTGCCACCATAGCGGTGATGATTGCCGCGAGTTTGCTATCTTCATTACTGAAAGGTGTCATTACACCACAGGTTCGCATTCCCGCGTTTATTGTTTTGATTGCTTCTGTGGTCACCGTAGTGGAAATGTTTATTAATGCCTGGATGCACGAGTTATACAAGGTACTGGGCCTGTTTATTCCGTTAATCGTTACCAATTGTGCCATTCTTGGCCGGGTTGAGGCATTCGCCTCCAAGCAGACTGCCAGAGCATCTCTGGCCGATGCGCTGGCTATGGGACTCGGCTTTACCTGGGTACTGGTCGTGGTCGGCGCAGTACGCGAACTCATCGCCAACGGCACACTGTTTCACAATGCATCGTTGCTCTTGGGTGAACATTTGCATTGGCTGGATACTACAGTCATGGACAACTATCAGGGCGCACTGTTGATGGCGCTACCACCTGGCGGTTTCATCATGCTGGGGTTTTTATTGTCGATCAAACGCTTGATTGATCAGCACCGCATGAAGCCAGCCACAAACAATACTCTAACTCAATTACAGGAGGCATGATGAGGGTTTCCGTTGCATACAATGAGCAGATTCGCAGTGCCTGGATTCCCATCCAGGTGACGGAGGATATCAATGTGCAGCAGGCAATTGAACAATCGGGAATTCTGCAGCGCTTTCCGGATATTGACCTGAACAAACAACGGGTCGGTATTTTTGGCAAGCTGGTAAAGCTGGATACTCCGTTACACGATGGCGACAGGGTCGAAATCTACCGTCAGATCATCAAAGTTCAGGATGATGACGATGATGATGATGATGATTAAAGTAACAAGGGCTTTCGGTCCGATCTGATGATTCTGATCTCAATCAATCAAGCTGACTTGCCATACTTGTACTGTCCCTCATGTATATATCAGTCAGCTTGATGGCGTTGATTCTTTATGTGTGAGTACAAGTGAGAGACTCACGAGTCTGATCTTTTTTATCCCACGCGTATTGGTCGCAAACACCCTTAATACCTATAAAGAAATACGAATAAATTGCCAAAATAACCATTAATAGGTATTGCAATAAATTCCGTTTAATAGTCCAAAATCAACAATCAAATTTATCACCATCGCTTATTGACTCAGGTCAAAGCAGACACCTACGAATGAACCAGAAGTCCATTAAGATATTTATTCATCGTCAGCTAAGCTAAAAAATAAAATTCAAAATAAAAATGCACCCTGGCTGTCTACTGAGTAATGTCTGTCCAGTTTTCAGATGGGAATACCATTAAAAGGAATATGCCCCGATGAAATCAAAAATATATTTATTATTCTCCTGGGTCGCCCTATTGGTTTTCATAATAACCATTTCCGGACAGGCAAATGCAAAAGCACTCATGCTCAAACCGTTTAAGAATCTGAGCGATCAAAGTAAGGAATGTGTTGCCTGTCATAAGCAGGAAGATCCCAGTATCTATGCCCAGTGGGGTCGCTCCAAACATTTCGGTGCTAATGTCGGCTGTTATGAGTGTCATCAAGCTAGCAATGATGAACCGGATGCCATTCGTCATGAAGGTCATACTATTTCAGTCATCGTCTCACCTAAAGACTGTTCCGCCTGCCATAACGAAGAGGTAGCGGAATTTTCCGCCAGTCATCACGCCAATGCCGGCAGGATAATTGGTTCTCTTGATAACATGCTGGCGGAGGTAGTAGAAGGAGCGCTCACCATGAACGGAAAATCACCGGCAGCGGTCAACGGGTGCTGGCAATGCCATGGATCGGAAGTAAAAGTCATGCCCAATGGTGACCTTGACCCAACCACCTGGCCCAATACCGGTATAGGTCGTCTGAATCCGGATGGCTCTGTGGGTGCCTGTACTGCCTGTCACCAGCGGCACGAGTTTTCCATGATACAGGCACGCCGTCCGGAAGCCTGTGGAAAGTGTCACCTGGGTCCGGATCATCCACAAAAAGAAATTTACGATGAATCCAAACACGGCATTAACTTTTATGCCAACGTCGACCGTATGAATATGGAATCGGCAAAATGGATTGTTGGTGAAGATTATGACGCCGCCCCTACTTGTGCCACCTGCCATATGTCGGCCACTCGTGAACTGCCAGTCACCCATGATGTCGGTAACCGGATTTCCTGGACTCTGCGCCCGGCAGTATCGGAGAAAATTGATGCCAAGGCGATCAAGCAGGGCCAAACCGTCAAAACCTGGCAGGAACGTCGACGTGATATGAGTGCCGTATGTGATGCTTGCCATACCAGCTCCATGATCGATTCTTTCTACACTCAGTTTGACAGTCTGGTCGAATTGTATAACACCAAATTCGCTATTCCAGGCAAACGTATGATGGCAACGCTACAGGAACAGGGGTTGATGACCGATGTTGCCTTCGACGAAAAAATCGAATGGACATGGTTTTATCTGTGGCATCACGAGGGTCGCCGCGCGCGTCATGGTGCAGCGATGATGGCACCGGACTACACCCAATGGCATGGCCTCTACGAAGTCGCAGAACGGTTTTATATGGAACTGATTCCGGAATACAACGAATACATTGAAAAGGCCGAAAAAGCAGGAAAACACGAAGCCGCAGAAACAGCCCGCAAAGTACTGGCTGAAATTTTGGAAAGCCCGGAACATCTCTGGTTTACCGGTAATGAACCCGCAGAGGTAACAGAGGCTCGCCAGAAAGCTCAGGCGGAATTCAAACAACGTTATGCCAACGAAGATTAATACATGACCGACCGTCCCCCGCTGTTTGCCGGCGGGGGCATCACGAGGTGTTTATGAACCAGACACAATCATTCTGGCGGCGACTTTGGATTCCTTCACGAAGAAAATGGTTACTGGGTATTCCGGTTGGTGGTTTCGCAGCCATGGCGGTGGGAGCTGTTATGCTGAGCACTTTTCATGGAGCGATTAACGCAACCAATGCCAATGCCTTTTGCTACAGCTGTCATATCGGCATGGATACCATCGTTGAAGAATATCAACAGTCCATCCACTTTAATAATGAAACCGGTGTTCAGGCCCAATGCGCCGACTGCCATGTCCCCAAAGAATTCTTTCCCAAAATGCTGGTTAAAATCCGCGCAACCAAGGACATTTATCATCAATTAAAAGGCACGGTAACGCTGGAGAATTTTGAGCAGTTACGAGTACATCAGGCAGAAGTGGTTTACAACACAATGAAAAACCGGGATTCCAATGAATGTAAAAACTGCCACAACCCGGAACAATGGAACACCGATATGCAAAGCATACGGGCCAGAAATCATCATGATCCGGCAGCGTGGCTGGAAAACAACGAAACTTGCGTGGACTGTCATCTAGGTGTTGCCCATAAAAAACCCGCAATTTATTAATGAGATGACGTCACCCAATGACAGCCGCTGATTCGAACGGGGCATTTTACACAGCACTTTTGTTGTAAAACCGACACAGCGGCTTTTTCTTTACCCTATCCGGATTGTCGCATTCGAGACATTTTACTCACCACAATTTACAGCTCATCCAAATATTCTTTATTTTTCAATCAGTTAGCATCCTGCATCTAAACAGATCACTGGCACACAGTGTGCAAAACCTCTGCTGCACCTACATGAAACAGCCATTGGAGGAACATAGCATGGCTCGCATTGGTATATTTTTTGGTACAGATACCGGCAAAACCCGCAAAGTTGCCAAGATGATTAAAAAACTGTTCGACGATGACACAATGGACAAGCCGGTGAATGTTAACCGTTGCAGCGTTGAAGAAGTCATGGCTTATGATTATCTGATCTTTGGTACACCGACACTGGGCGAAGGTGAATTACCCGGGTTATCCGCAGAATGTGAAAACGAAAGCTGGGAAGAATTTTTACCGCAGCTGGAAGATCAGGATTTCAGCGGCAAAACTGTTGCGATTTTTGGTCTTGGCGATCAGGTGGGTTATCCGAAGGAATACGTCGATGCCATGAAAGAGATTTATGATGTCGTAACCGACCAGGGAGCAAAAGTCGTCGGTGCCTGGCCGACCGAAGGTTATGAGTTTGATCACTCAGAAGCTGTTGTCGACAATCAGTTTGTCGGTCTGGCACTGGATCTTGATAATCAGAGCAACCTCACTGAAGAACGTCTGAATCGCTGGTTAAAAAGTATCGCAGCGGATTTTGATCTGAACCTGTAGCCGGGTTCTACCAACCCGCCGGCCCCTGTTCAGGACAGAATACTTGAACAGTTTATCCGGTGGGTGGGAACTTGATGTTCATAACGGTATCGGATAAGCCGACACCCCAGTCAAAGAATTCCACTCAACTGTTTTTGAGACTCATTATTATCTGATTAACCGAATGAGTAAAAAAATATCGTTCCATTTTCAGGCTTCTTTCTAAGCCATCCATAATATCCGTCTAATGGACATTAGCCGTTTTTGAACTACGCTGAGATAATAGTTCTTTTGTGTCATGCTGTTGGCTCATTGCCGACAAGCGAAGATTTGAAGGTATTTTAAATATGTCGTGGTTTTTTAAAAAAAACAAACAAGAAACCTTCACCACCTACCAGGCAAGCCAATACATCCGAGTCCAAGCGATCAGCAGCAAAGACATCAGCCAGGATACTCTTTCAACACTTGATTTTGGCAAAACCAAAACGGCTCTGGTACTGGCATTTGTTTCACCTCATCTTGAATTTGAAAAAACCCTTAATCACCTTAAACAAGCGATGCCTTTTGTCAGTCAAGTAATCGGTATCATGACTGCCGGTGAACTGAGTTCCTGCCAGCAACACCTGTATCATTCCGCAGATGGCAGCTGGGATAATATTGTGCTGCAAAGTTTCAGTCACGATATCGTCGCCAGTTTGGAGGTTCATTCCATTCCCTTATTCAGCGAAGATATTTCATCCGGAAAGATCAAGCTCAGTCTCGAAGAGCGGATCCGTAGAATTCGGACAGAAATTAAAAATCTGAAAGTAACGTTGCCAGTCAACTATCAGGACACCGTTGCATTGACGTTTTTTGATGGTATGTCACGAAGTGAAAATTTCTTTATGCAGGGGCTTTATGCCGCTGATCGTTTTCCATGCTACTTCATCGGAGGTTCCGCTGGCGGCAAACTCGATTTTCAAAAAGCATTACTATACGACGGTAAAGAGGTCGCTAAAAACAAAGCCGTTGTCATTTTTCTAAAGCTGGCCAAAGATATTCGCTATGGCATTATGAAGTCCCATAATTTCGAAAAGACCGGCATGTCATTTATTATCGCCGATTCTGATCCCTACACCCGTGAAGTGCATACTGTCATCCATAACAATGAAGTCATCTCTATCGTCGACGCACTATGTAATTTGTTAAACTGTTCTGCTTCTGTTCTGACCGAGAAGATGAGCGATTACACTTTCGGCGTAGAAATCGGCAACGAAATATTTGTCCGTTCGGTTGCATCGATCAATGCCAACGACCGCAGCGTTAGCTTTTTCTCTGATCTCGGGTTCGGCGATCAACTATTTCTCGTTAAAAGCAAAAATTTTGCCGCCAGTACCGCATCAGCATTTAATGATTTCATGCGTGGAAAATCCGGAAAGCCAATTGCCATGCTGGCCAATGACTGTATTTTACGGCGGCTCAATAATGCCCAAAATTTGAACGAGATAACGACATTCAAGGACTTCACGGTAGCTGGCTTTTCAACCTTCGGAGAGCTGCTTGGGGTTCATATGAATCAAACCCTGACAGCATTGTTTTTCTTCAAAATCGCTGAAAGTGAGCAATTTTCAGATAACTATACCGACCAGTTTCCATTTCAATATAGTCATTTTCGTGAGTATTTTTTAAAGGCCCGTATCAACAGCCTGACCCACATTAATCAAATGCAACAATATTCCGGGGCAATTCTGCGGGACTATAAAACGATGACCGGGCATTTGATTGAAAACTATAACCGCCTCTCGCAACATGCGTTGTCCAATAATGAGGTGTTGGAAACCATTCAGCAGCAATTGCTCGAATATGTTCAGAACATTGGATCACGGACCGGCGGCCGCAAGAACCTGCATAGCCAGGTAGAGAATCTGCAAAAAAGCTCCGATGAAGTACTAAGCATTCTAAAAGTAATTTCTGGCATTGCTGATCAAACCAATCTGCTGGCTCTGAATGCCGCCATTGAAGCAGCTCGTGCCGGAGATGCCGGTCGCGGTTTTGCTGTCGTTGCCGATGAAGTCCGTCAGCTATCGCGTAATACTCAGGAAAGTCTGGCAAAAACCGGTGATACCATTGATGCTGTCTCAGCGGCAGTGGAGCAGATTTGGAAAGCCATTAACGATACCGAAGAATTCATGAGCTGGATTACCTCGGGTTCAACATCACTGAATGAACATCTGAACAAGGTGCTGAATTCTTCAGCCGAGGCGACGCAGCAAATTGAGGAATGCACTCGGTACATTAATGACATTCAGGGAGAGATTGAGGAAATTGAAACGAAGTCAAACGTCATCGACCATCTGTTCGAACTGGTGAACGGCAAGTAAGCCGTTCACCTCAAACATCAGCCGCGGTTAAACTGTCAGACTCAGACTCGGCCGCATATTCCTTGTCCACCACCAGTTCCTCCCCCTTTTCCGTGAGCCGGATATCCACCCGGCACAACTGTACTTCAGACGAAGACGGCAGATGGTACATAGTGTCACGCAAACAGGCCTCCATAACCCCACGCAACCCTCTGGCACCGGTTTTACGAGAGACAGCCTGGTGAGCAATATACTGCAACGCTGCATTGGAAAACTCCAACCCCACTCCCTGATAAGCAAATAACTGCTGGTACTGTTTGATCAACGCATCTTTGGGTTCCTGCAGTACCCGGATCAAATCTGCACTATCCAGTTCCTGCAAGAACGTAATCACTGGAAAACGACCGATAAACTCAGGAATTAAGCCAAACTGCTGCAAGTCCTCCGGCAGCAACGCCGCGAGCAAATCATTCACAGAAGGTTTTTTACGCTCCAGTGTTGGAACATTAAAACCAATGCCCTGTTTTTCCGGTTGCATTCTGCTCGCGATCAGCTCCTCCAAACCCGCAAAAGCGCCACCCGCAATAAACAGGATATTTCGCGTATCGACTGTTTTTTCACCTCCCTGAGACTGGCGGCCCTGGCGCGGATTTCTATTGATTTTAACTTCTGAGCCTTCCACCATCTTCAGTAATGCCTGCTGAACACCTTCACCTGACACATCTCTGCCCGAAGACGGTCCAGACGATTTGCGGGCCAACTTATCCACCTCATCAATGTACACCATGCCCCATTGGGCCTGATCGATATCACCATCGGCTACATCCACCAATCGCTGAATCATGGAGTCGACATCTTCTCCAACGTAGCCGGCCTGAGTGAGTGTCGTGGCATCGACCACGATACAAGGAACGCCAATAATTTTCGCCAGTGTCCTGACCAGCAATGTCTTGCCGGTACCGGACGGGCCAGCCAGCAACACATTGGATTTTTCCACCTCCACATCACCATCGCCGCAGAAGGTTACGTTTTTGTCCAGGTTAGTCACCCGTAAATAATGATTGAAGGCTGCGACCGCCAAGGTCGATTTGGCAGCATCCTGACCGATGATAAATTGATCGAGAAATGCTTTGATTTCCACCGGTGTTTTAATCTGCTGCTGCAGATTCTTAGCTTGTTTACGTTTTCCCCAACTACTGACTACCTGAAATGCCAATAGCGCACAGGCTTCGCAGATTCTACCCTCATTACCAGCAATCAGGGGCACGTCCAGACTTTGCGACACACCGCAGAAAGAGCAACATATATTTTCCTGAACGGCGTTTTTAGCCATATGGTTAACCTCCAAACGTTCAGTTACGCAGCGACACCAGCCATTGTTTTTGGTGCACTTTACGGCGCTGCTCAGTGAGATGATTCCGCAACGTGTCAGCCACCTGAGATAATGGCATAACACCCGCTGAATGAATTTTTTCACACAACAACAGATGCCAGCCCAGCTCCGATTCCACCACTGGGCTTAATTGCCCCTCTGACAGTTGAAACAATACCTGGTCCAGCTGTGGATACAGCAAACCGGGTTTGATTTCACCCAGCAGCCCACCATTCAAAGCAGTAGGACATTCAGAATGCTTGGCCGCCTGCTCCTGGAAACGGTTGATTTTTTTCTGCAGCCGCCGCGCAATGGCCGTTATTTTTTCCAGTGCCTGCTCGCGTCTACTGCCATCCAGTTGCTCGTTAATGGTAATCAATATATGACGGGCAATACGAGTTTCCGGTTTTTCGAATTGCTTAGGATGCATGTAGTAGTAAAGTTCAATGTCTGTGTCATCAACCTCGGCCACCTCCCCACCAACGCGGTCCAGTACCGCATCGACCCACAATTCACGAGTCAGTGCTTCGACAAAAGTGTCATCATTCAAACCATGTTGCGCCAGCGCTGCAGAAAATTCTTCCGGCTGTTCATAACGCTGCTGGATTTCCTGTAATGCCTTTTGAATTTCTGTTTCTGGAACGCTCAGTCCCATGGCCTGATCACTTGACAGTACTTTATGTTCCAGCTCGTACTTGCGCGCGACGACGGTTTCAACCCGCTCTCGCTGCTGTTGATCGAGTTCATCAATGGAGCATTCAAACAACTGTTGAACCACACTCAAACGATGGTAGGCCAAACTATATTCAATAGGTTGATTCGTTGGCACAGGTTTCATGGTTCTACCTCCTCCAGTACAGATTCCGGTAACTGAAACGTGCGTGCCCGAAACCGCACGTGGTAGTGGAACGCGGTATGACTTTCTCTGACCACCTTAACGATCTCTCCATGCTCCCCCAGGTCAGCAATGATTTCGCCATTAACCGACAATGGTCGGGTGGTCTGCACCTGATCGCGAAACTCAAAATTGTTTGGCAACCACTCTACATCTGCGGGTATCAATTCCTCACCGCGACAACCGACAGTGCGATTTTCCTTGAGGAAATGTACCCGATAGATCAGTTGATCCTGAAGGTAAGTGCCGACATCATACACACACCCAACAGCCCCTCGACGGATCAACAATTCCCCGACTTCCCTTCCGGGGTAAGTGCCGTCGTTTCGAACATTTCTGATCAGTCTGACTTCTGAACCATATTCAAATTCAGGGCGCATGGTTATGAACCTAATAATTGATCGACTGATACAAAACCTGGTTGTGATTGTTTAAAAACTTTAAACACTTTTTCCGTCTGTGCATCGGAGTGAACAAAGTCATCATAGGCACGACTCAGCAGTCGCTGGTATACCATTCTGAGTGCCTCGTCCGACTCCGGCAGCTGGGCTTCAACCTGGGCCAGATAATCATGAAACCGTTGCATGATATGCAGACGGTTGATGTGGACGACAGACGAGTCAAACCCGACTTCAAAAAAATTCAAAAAATCCTCGGCGGAACTCAGTTCTTCCATCGCCTCTGTCAAGCTAAGATCATTCATCAATAACCCTCCGATACCAAACATTCAACGCCTCTTTCGCGCAGTCGCTGATGTTCAGCAACGGTCAACAACATCTGCGCACCAATACGGTCACGACTGTCCAGCTCCACCACTTTGGTCAGCATCGCAGCCGCTTCGTCGATCCGTCCCTGGCGTAAATTTAAATAACCGGCACCTTTCAGGGCATAAAGGTACAACCTGACCAGCTGGAAGGATTGCATGATGCCCCAACCCAAATCGTTCATATTGATATCCTGCCACTTAGGTGGAAAACCGATTCGGGCAGCGATCACCCGCAACACTTTTGCGGTAATCGTCAGAGCATCCTCATATCGATACTGATAAAAATAATAACGATACAGGGCCACCAATACAGTCAGGTTTTCCGGTGCCATAAACAGGGCTCTCATTAACAGATCCTCAGCCAGAGGCGCCCCGTATTGTTCGGCTGCCTGTTCAATCAATGCCATTACATCTGCTCTTGTGTGCTCTTCAAAATAAAGTTGTCCGCCATCAAATGCCAATAAGTCCATCAGAGACTCCCAATACATTTTTGTTCACAAATTTCGTTATCCGGCTGACAATTGGCGACGATTTCATCCACTCGTGCAGGAGACTGATTGCGTGCCAGCGCCACTTCTGTTTCCAGCCGTTCTATACGTTCCAACAAACAGCTCATAACTTTTCCCACCGGATCGGGAATGAGGTGATGATCAAGATCAAAACCATATGGGTTCTGTTCTCCTGCCGGTCGAACCTTAACGACCTTTCCGGGAATACCCACCACGGTGCAAGCGTCCGGCACATCTGATACCACAACAGAATTTGCTCCGACCCGGCATTGGCTGCCGATGACGATGGGCCCCAATATCTTGGCACCCGCACCAACCATGACCCCGTCTCCCAAAGTCGGGTGACGCTTGCCTTTTTTCCAGCTGGTGCCACCTAATGTCACACCATGATAGAGAGTCACGTTATTGCCTAATATGGCTGTTTCACCAATCACCACTCCAGCACCATGGTCGATAAAACAACTCTCACCAATTTGTGCACCCGGATGAATATCCACATTGGTAATCATGCGCATAAAAAATGCGCAAAAACGGGCCGCAAAATGAAAACCGCCATGCCATAAGCGATGACTTAACCGATGCACCAGAATGGCATGTACTCCCGGATAGATCATCAGTACTTCCAGAGCACTGCGGGCGGCGGGATCACGTTCCAGTGCGGATTTCAAATCACGTCGCCACTGTTGCCACAAAGAGCTGGTTTGAGAAGTACGGACATTGCTGTGCGAGGTCATTGGATACCTCCCGGATAGTCGGAGTTATACAAGGGTTCAGACATTTGGATCTCTTCGTGGTTTAGCAGGGTTGCTGCCACCAGGTCGTTATAAAATGTTTGCAGATCCAGCGTTAATGGAGAGCGTTTATGGTCTGTCGAGAAACGACGAACCTGTTGTAATAGTGGCGCCACCTGCCAGTCACTCAGTTCTATGCCCAGTTCCCGATAGGCATTTCTGATCATTTTGCCACCGGAATGTTTACCTAGTACCAGCTGATGCGAACGACCTAACAAACAGGGGTCTAGACCCTGATAGTTGAGCGGATCTTTTAACAGTCCATCCACATGAATGCCGGCTTCATGAGTAAAGACGCCTTCCCCCACCACACTTTTCTGCCAACCCACCTGACGACCGGAGGCCCTTTGCACAAGCTGGGAAAGGTGAGTCAGGTGACGGCTGTCCACTCCGGTTTCGATCTGATAAAGATGGCGCAAAGCCAGCACCGACTCTTCCAAGGCCGCATTGCCGGCACGCTCTCCCAATCCATTGACGGTGGTATTGATGTGGGTTGCGCCGCCTTTAACGGCAGCCAGGGTGTTGGCGGTGGCCAGCCCAAAATCATTATGGGCATGCATCTCCAGCTCGATATCATGACAACGATGTAACGCCTGGAAGGTTTCAATAACCTGGAAGGGTTCCAGAATACCGACGGTATCAGCGTAACGGATACGTCGGGCTCCAGCGATTGCCGCGATGTCGATCACCCGATGCAGGAAATCCGGATCTGCCCGCGAGGCATCCTCACATCCCAGACAAACATCCAGACCAGCATCCAGCGCCTGCGGCACGATTGTCTGGATCTGTTTAATGACATAGTCCCGGTCACGACCGAGTTTGCGGGTAATCTGTTGATTGGATACCGGTACCGACAGGTCCACCATGTTTACCCCGGTATTGACCGCTGCATCGAGATCAAAACGGCTTAAACGACACCATGCCAGCATGCGGGCCGGCAGTTTCAATCCGGTAATCGCACGCATGACGTCCTGTTCTTCAGGCCCCATGGCCGGAATACCGATTTCCAGTTCTGGAACACCGGCTGCGACCAAACCCTGTGCAATGGCAATTTTTTCTTCAGCACTGAACGCCACACCAGCACTTTGTTCTCCGTCGCGCAGGGTAGTGTCGTCAATGATGACCTGATGACCGCTTGTTTGATTCATGGCCCGCTCCCGGCAGTTCTTCCGAGAGTACTGATGCAGCCGTCGTTCCAGTTTTTTTTATCTTTAAAATCAGTAGGTTAACAATTCAGCGTCGTTATTCGACCACGACAAACTGAACATTGAAAGCAGCATTGTTGGGAATGCGACAACGGCGTTGGCACATTATGGCGTGCAAGGCTTAATTCAGATCACTGGCAAATTGCTTGAGAGTATCCATGGGTATTACATCGAGAGCCCGTTTATGAGTTGCCTGTAACACAACTTTGGGTGCCATCCCCATATCAAACGCTTCTTTCCAACGCGCAGCACAGAGACACCAATGATCCCCAGGTCTTAATCCTGGGAAACCAAACTCGGGATTTGGTGTGCTTAGATCATTGCCACGAAAACGTGAAAATTCCAGAAACTCACGATTGACCACGACACAAACTGTATGGGAGCCGTAGTCCTCTATGCAGGTGTTACAGCATCCATCACGAAAAAAACCGGTCAGTGGATCCATGGCACATGGAATCAATGGTTGATCAAAGACGTTGAGAGATTCTTCCTGTTGCATATCGGTCTCCTGGCAGAAGGTTAATTGACACTGAAGCCACTCTGCCCAAATCACACATTTTGATACGTCATCATATTTACGAGCAAAAAAAAGGCATGTTTACACATGCCTTATGGTTTGCCACTTTTTCTCGCTCTGGGCAGAAACTAATCAGTCTTCTTTGAATTTCTTATGGCAACCACCGCATGCATCACCCACTGCACCGATGTTTTTCCGTAACTCACCTAAGCCATTTCCGGCAGCACTGGCCAGTGTTTCACTGCCTTTTTTCAGGTCGTCGAGATAACCGGCGGCCTGAGAGAAGTTTTTCCACAAATCAGCCTTGGCTTCAGTCTCGTCTCCAAGAGCATCCATATCGGATCCTGCCGGCCACATAGAAGCATTGTTCATCATTGCCGCATATTTCAGATTATTCGCTGCCGCTGAAGCCAGGTCAGCGTCATAATCCATTTTCCCCCGCGCCATAGCACCAAGGATTCCCATATTATAGCCCAGGACTTCCATATACGCCTGACGGCCTTCTACTTGCTTCTCAAAATCAGCGGCAGATGCCATACCGGACAGGGCCAAAGCAGCAGCAAGCGGGACTACTTTTAAAATTGTTTTCATAAGCTCTCCATTAAACTCTCTATCTGTGGGGTGAAAACGAAATATAGCTGTGCAAAAATTCAGGTCAATTAGCGAAAAGTGCAGAATAGGTGTGCAATGAAGCACAACATCGATTGGAACGACCTCAGATATCTCTTATTAGTGGCCAAACATGGCTCGGTTTCCGCAGCCGCACGCGAACTTGGGGTTAACCACACCACCGTATTACGTCGCATCAATTCATTCGAAGAAGCCAACAAGTTAAGATTCTTTATAAAAAAATCAACAGGTTACAAGCCAACGCCCGAGGGGTTGCAACTGCTTGAAGCAGCCTCCGCTGTCGAAGAAAAAATCAACGACCTGGAACGTAAGATTAAAGGCGCTGAAAACGAAATGTCAGGGCAAGTGAGAATCACTGCGGTGGATTCTTTGTGTCATCCACTACTGCTAAAACACATCAATAGTTTTACACATTCTTTTCCTGATATTGAGATTTTGTTTTCTGCCACCAATCAGGTGCTGGATCTGGGCAACCGTGATTCCGACATCGCCATACGTCCTGGACTGGATCTGCCTGAATATCTGCACGGCTATAGAGTTGCAGATATGGCCTGCCATGTCTATGTTCATGAAGCCTTATCGGAGCGTGACCCCGATAGCCTGCAGTGGCTCGGACTTGACCGGCCAATCAAAACCACCTACATCGGTCAACAATACGAAGAAATGATCCAGAATAAATCGGTGGTGTTTCGCGCCAATTCGTTTAATGCACTGCAGATGGCGGCGGAACAGCTTGCGGGCTGCACCCTGTTACCTTGTTTTCTAGGGGATAGTTCCGATTGCCTGCGACGCCTTCCGGGTTCGCAATATACCCTGATCACCGGGTTATGGGTGGTTTCCCATAAGGATTTGGCACTGTCCAAACCGATCAGCCGATTGATGGAGCATATCCATGTTGGACTGCAGGAGGACGAAGATTTGTTTGCCGGACTACGATCAAGGTGTTTTTAGGCGTTTGAACCGTTCAAGCGTCTCCAGCCGTGCCTGTTTATGCTCAACGATGGCTTGCGGATAACCACATTGGGTCCGCTGCACAGCTGACGGCCAGTGAATGTCCCGCCCGGAGAGACTGGATAGCTCTGGCACCCAAAGACGAATAAAGTCACCATCGGGATCAAACTTTTTGGATTGTTCCAGCGGATTGAAAATCCGGAAATAGGGCGCTGCGTCAACACCCGTTGATGCACTCCACTGCCAGCCTCCGTTGTTGGCAGAAAAGTCGCCATCTGTAAGTTGCTGCATAAACCATCGCTCTCCGGCCCGCCAGTCGAGCCCCAGGTCCTTGCTCAGAAACATGGCCGTTACCATGCGCAACCGGTTTGGCATAAAGCCACTGGTCAGCAGACAGCGCTGGGCGGCATCCACCGCCGGATATCCCGTTTGTCCATGTTGCCAGGCTTCCAGCCAGTCTGAATTGTCATTCCATGACAAGGCATCATATTCGCGTCGAAAGCTGTTGCCGCGGCATACGTGGGGAAAGTGATAGCTGATGTATTTGTAGAACTCGCGCCAGATCAATTCGTTACGCCATTTCTCTACCGCGTCAGTGTTGTAATCGTGTCGGGCAGCCATGGCCGCTACATGGCACTGCCGAGTACTCAGCAGGCCAATGGCCAGGGCCGATGATACTTCCGCTGTAGCCGACCGGGCATAAAAATCGCGCCCCTGAGAATAGCCATCCAATCGCTCGGCCACAAAGCGTTGCAACCGAATCTGCGCCTGCCGTTCCAGTGAATCTGATAACGGTTCAAGCAAAGAATCCGGCAACGGAGCCAACTGTTCCGGGTGATCCAACAGGGAGCGCCAACATTTCATAAATGGGGTATAGACTTTAAATGGCTGACCTGCCTTGGTTCGGATTTTTTCCGGACTGATCATGATCTGATCGTGAAAGATCCTCAAGCGCACTCCACGCTGGCGACAGATATCCGCCACCTGACAGTCACGCAGATACTCGTTCAATTCATACTCAGCATGCAATGCGAGTTCGGCAGGCTGGATACGCTCAAGCAGCCGCCCCAAACACTCGACCGTTTGCCTATAGGTGTCTACGGTCTCAAGATGAAACTCCAGCCCTGCTTGTCGATAACTGCGCTGCAGTTCATCGGCGGCGCGTCGATACAACGCTATTTTGCGGTCGCCATGATCATGAGCCCGCCACTGTGATTCAACATCAAAAAAACAGCCAACAACCCGAAAACCAAGTTCACGCGCATATGTCAGCGCAGCATGACTTTGCACCCGCAGGTCATTTCGATGCCAGATAAGTAATAGTTTCTCAGTCATCAGGTACGATTGTTAAATCCAAGTTCTTTTGGAACAGGTTCCAGAAAGCTTTGCTGCTGAAGATAGTTATGATCACTCAGGTGAACATTGATCAGGTGATGAATCATGGTCAGTGGCACAACAAACGGAATCCGGTCATCCCGGTATTCTTCGATAATCTGTTGCAGCGAACGCTTTTCTTTAGAGCTGAGGTATTTCTTAAGATAACCTTTGACGTGTTCAAGCGCATTGATCTTCTGACCGCGACTTGCCGGCCGGACCAGAATCTGCATCAATAATTGCCGATAGCGGGGCAAAAATGTTTCCAGCTCATCCCGTTTTACTGCCGCCAGTTCTGCTCCCAGCTGCTTGGCCAGCTGCGGGTTATGCGCCA
This sequence comes from Gynuella sp., assembly GCF_050297175.1. NCBI lineage: Bacteria > Pseudomonadati > Pseudomonadota > Gammaproteobacteria > Oceanospirillales > Saccharospirillaceae > Gynuella > Gynuella sp. The sequence continues at coordinate 64,712 of NZ_JBNKSF010000041.1, forward strand.
TCAGCAGGTATTTGTTACGGGACTGGAACTCCATCAACCTGGCAACAGATGGCGTAGCCTGAACATTTTTACGCCAATCCGCCAGAGTGAACACTCTGATCAGAAAGTTCTCACCCAGATGACTGTCATGTAGTCTGCCAGCCTCCTCAATTGGCAACCAGGGCAATTGCTGTTGTACTCTGGCAGCGAACACTCCCTGGCCCTTAGGATCAGGAATACCACTTTCCTGATGATAACTTTTGACCCGGAAAACTCCACAACTCGGACTCTTCTGCATGAAGATATAGCCGCACAACCCCTGTAATGATGGGAGTTGTTCATCAGCCAGCCGGGTCAGTTCGTCAGTATGATCAATGCTGTAGTCACCACTGTTGACGGCCCGGTCTCCCCGGTCAGTCTGAATCAGCCTGATCACCTGGCGAGGAATGCCCAGACCGGCTTCCACCTCAGGGCAGAATGGTTGATAGTCAAAATAGCGGCTAAGCTCATTGGTAATGAAGGCATCGCGTTTATGGCCGCCATTAAAGCGGACTTCTTGTCCCAACAAACAGCTGCTGATACCCACTCTGACCTTTCCGTCGAACATGTTTTCCACAGCTACGCTCCGATTAATGTAATACGTCGCGATCCCTGAAACCGAGCAAGTACAATATGCCGTCCAGTCCAAGCGTCGACAGCGACTGCTTGGCGTTTTCCTTGACAATATTTTTGGCTCTAAATGCAATGCCCAACCCGGCAATGTTTAACATAGGCAAATCATTGGCACCGTCACCAACTGCAATGGCCTGTTCCAGATGAATACCTTCCTGCGCAGCCAGTTCTCGTAATAATTCAGCTTTACGCTGACCATCAACGATCGTACCGACAACGTTACCGGTCACTTTACCATCGACAATTTCAAGCTCATTGGCATAAACATAGTCTATCCCGAGTTTTTTCTGCAAATAACGACCAAAATAATTGAAACCACCGGATAAAATGGCAGTTTTATAGCCCAGGGATGTAAGGTTTTGAATCAGCCGTTCCGCACCTTCAGTAATGGGCAGGCGCTCGGCAATGCCGGCCAGGACCGATTCATCCAGACCTTTGAGTAATGCCATCCGACGCACGAAGCTCTCTTTGAAATCCAACTGTCCCTGCATCGCCAGTTCGGTAATTTCGGCAACCTGTTCACCCACACCAGCTTCCCGCGCCAGCTCATCGATCACTTCAGTTTCGATCAGGGTGGAGTCCATATCAAATGCTACCAGCCGACGATTGCGACGATACACATCGTCTTTTTGGAAGGCGATATCCACATCAAGTTCATTGGCAGCGACCAGAAATGCCTGACGCATTTGTTCAGTATTGGCTGGTGTCCCGCGAATGGAAAATTGCACGCTGGCCTTATCGGTATCGCTTACCTTGGAGTCCAGCGGTAAACGGCCGCTCAGACGGGAGATATCGTCGATATTCAGCCCCTGCTCGGCAACGATAGCTGCCACTTTGGCAATATGCGCGGCACTGATCCGGCGAGCCAGTAAGGTGACGATATGACGCTGTTTCCCCTGTTCGGCCACCCAGTGATCGTAGCTTTCTGCTGACACTGGCTTGAAGGTCACGGTCATTCCGAGTTCGTGACCTTTGTAGAGAATGTCCAACATGGCCTGCGATGCCTGCTCGCCTGTTGGAAGTTGCACCAGCAGCCCAAGGGACAGATTGTTATGAATGACGGACTGCCCGATATCCAGAACATTAATATCAGCACGCGCAAGAATGGTGGTCAGAGCAGTGGTAACTCCCTGACGATCAGGACCGGTGACGGTCATCAGAACGACTTCGTTCAAGCGATCGACTCCTTTGGTAAATAAGACAAAAGCTTCCGGTTCTGGTGATACAGATTTGACAATATCACCTTCGGAAGCTTTTACGGATAAATGATCAGCCTTTCAGCTTGGCCACATTGTTCAATGCGTCTGTGGTGGTTTTTTCAAGTTTTATAATCAGGTCGTCAGTCTCGTGAGTCGACAGCGCCCGGATGCGCTCTGGCCCCATTCTGAACAGTCCGGATTGAATGGCTTTTAGTTGTTCTTCCAATTGAGTCAAGGTGTCACTCATCGCATATCCTCTAAGCAGGTTAAGAGTGGTGAAAAGGCTGTCATCATCTGGCATTAAACACCTTGCAAAAGCTCACTGAAACGCTCACTGAGTCTCAATGGATCAAGTCATTGCAGGATGTCTTGGCCGGTAAAAGACGTTAACATAAACGACTATTGTAACGTGGTAGTTTAAAAAAGGCAGCGCTGTTATGGTGGCTGTCGGAAAGTACCTGCCTGAAACCCCTATGGATATCAAATAAGTGCTTCAATCTCATCGCCGTACACTTGTGGAACAAACTGTCAGGTCCAAGCTTTTTCTCAGCGGATTATTTTCCGTTCTTTTTATCTCCGGCATTATGTTCTGGGGCAGCCTCAGCTGGCATAACAGTCTCGCCCAACAGGCTTTTCAACAGAACTCTCAACTGCTGCTACGGCAGACTGCCGAACATGCCAGCCCTTTTCTGCAAACCAATAATGTGATCAGTTTGAATCTGATGCTGAAAAACCTGTTGGCCGAATCAGGAATTAATTACGCAGCATTCCGGGATGCCAGTGGCAATGTATTGACGGAGCTGAAACAGAACGAAGGTCGCGGCATCGACTTTCGCCAATCGGTTATTTTTGAAAACGCCGTGATCGGCGATATTCTGTTGACCATTGAAAGGCCCGCCACCCATCACACCATCTGGTTATGGCTCTTGGTTGTCTGGGCCCTCGGAATCACATTGTGGCTGGTTTTCTGTATTTATCTGACGATGGATGAACGTGAACAACTGACGGTTTTTAATCAGCACATGCATGATTTTTTTGCTACCGACCGTCACGACCTGCATCAATGGAACGATATTCTGGATCAACAGCTGCGTCCGGCTATGTCGCTGGCCGGCTGTTTTCATAATCACTACAGCGCGGCCCAGATTAATCATTGCCTCGACAAAGTGGACGTTGTTCCCGGCGCCGGTTATCAAAGTAACCTTTTTTTGCTGTACCTGACAGCCACCGAACTGACCGACCAGTCAGACAGTCGGGAGGTTCACTACTGGCTTGAGCAGCAAAACCATTATTTGCTTCAGGTGGCCAGTCTGTACAACGGCGAAATCACCCAGGATCGTAACTGCCTGGTATTTGGTCTGGAAGATGAGCCAGATCAGGCAGTAGTTAATATTCTGTGCGCCGCGACAGTACTACACCATGTCTGCAGTTCTATGACTCCGTACTCCATCTCGGTGACTACCGGAACGCTCTGGGTCAATAACAGTAGCGACCTGCCACCAGCGGTTCAGGTATGTGGCGAGGCCGTGAATCAGTTACAACTGATGCATTTGCATAACCGTTCCAATTCAATCTTAATCGCCGAAAACATTTTTCAGTATCCCAGGACCAGTACCCTGGTGAATGCGCACATTTATCGTGACCTGACCATGCCCGACGGGGAACGACTGGAAGTCTGGCAGCTCGACAGTCTCAGTGATCATTACGATCAATTACTCCGAACCCAGGCAGAAAATCTAAAGCAGAATAATACCGAAGCACTATGAAACCACGCCGCGCCCAACTTTGGCATCATGTCCTGTTATCGGTATTGCTAATGGTATTGATGGGCTTTGCGCTCACTATTGGCAGCTCCGGAATCTCGGCAGGTAAGGTATTACAGGCGCTGTTTTCCTCCAATCCGGTATCGGACGATATCCGCGTGATTATCCTGCAAGTGCGCCTGCCCAGAGTCTGCCTGGCCGCAATCATTGGCGCTTTGTTGGGCATATCCGGCACGGCCATTCAGGGATTGTTTCGCAACCCTCTGGCCGAACCCAGTATTCTCGGAGTGACCAGTGGAGCCTCTTTGGTGACAATGATCACGCTAATTATGTTTCCTGGCCTGATAACCGCACTCGGACAATGGCTGGGAACATTTGTCATTCCACTGATTGCCTGTACCGGCGCATTGGTTGCCATGATTATGGTTTTGCTGATACAGGGACATCAATCGGGCAGTTCTGCCAATCTGATCCTAGCTGGTATCGCAGTCAATTTAATTGCCGGTGCTGGTATTAGTTTAAGCGCCTATCTGGCAACGGATCATCAGTTGCGGTCATTGACCTTCTGGGCACTCGGTACGTTGTCTGCGGCATCCTGGCAGCGCGTGCTCGTCACCGGACTTACACTGGCAGTGGTACTACCTGCACTGATAACGTCTGCCAAGGCGCTGAATGTAATGTTATTAGGTGACTCAGAAGCCAGACATATGGGGTTTAATATTAAAAGAACCCGCCGGGCGATTATCGTATTGTCGTCTTTAGCCATTGCCAGTGCTGTCGGCTTTACCGGTAACATTGGTTTCATTGGACTGGTGATTCCCCATATCAACCGCATGATCTTTGGCCCTCAACACCAGCATCTGTTTCCACTGACAGCCCTTACCGGAGCGGCCTTACTAGTATTGGCGGATTCTCTGGCACGAGTCATCATTGCTCCGGCAGAAATACCGGTCGGCATCATTACTGCCTGCATTGGAGGGCCATTTTTTATTTTTCTACTGATCAAAAACCGGAGGCTGACGGTATGAGCCTGCAGGTCGAAAACATTAATTATAAGGTTCAGGGCAAACACATACTTAAACAGGTATCGTTGCGACTGGAAGCAGGACAGTCACTTGCACTGGTCGGTAATAATGGCAGTGGTAAAAGTACCCTGTTAAAGGCCATTACCGGCGAGCTGTTAACTCAGTCCGACGCCATCCGGGTAGAGGAACGCCCAAGGCATTTATGGCCAAGACAGACACTGGCACGGAAAATGGCCTTCCTACCACAGCATTCCCAGATCAATTTTAATTTTACCTGCGAAGAGCTGGTCGCCATGGGACGTTACCCTCACAGCACTGGCCAGCAACGGGATCAGGAAATTATCGATGCTGCCATGACGCTGACTGACGTGCATCAGTTCCGTTATCACCTGGTTACACATATGTCCGGTGGCGAGTTACAGCGAAGCCAACTGGCAAGAGTACTGGCACAAATATGGGAACCACTGGATGGCTTTCGCCTGCTGGTACTCGACGAGCCTACCAATGGTCTGGATCTGATGCACCAACATTCAGTTTTTCAGGCAATACAGGCCTTTAAAAAACAACAACTGGCCATCATCTTTGTCGTCCATGATCTTAATCTGGCCGCCCGTTATGGGGACCAGGTGATGGTGATGGATCAGGGACATGTCGCCGCCAACGGCACCCCTGAAGAAGTGTTTACCCAAGCAAACATCAAACAGTATTTCGGCCTGGATGTATGTATACAAACACATCCGGTTTTTTCGATCCCCAACATTATTCCGGTATAACCCCGAGGAACGACCATATGACCCAAACATTTACCCTTGGCCCTGAACATGAAATTGAAGAAGGCCATTCAAAAGGTTATGAACTGCCGCATCTACAGGTATTTGCCGTTCGTCGTGATGGTCTGCTTTATGTCTACAAAAACGATTGTCCACATCTGAATATCAACCTCGAGTGGCAGGAAGACCAGTTTCTCGACATGGATGCCGCATTTATCCAATGCTCAGGACATGGCGCATTGTTCGAAATCGAAACTGGCATTTGTATTTCCGGTCCATGCCAGGGAGAACATCTCACGGTAATTGCGCATGAAATTGATGCGCAAGGACAAATTGTTATCAACGTAGCGGAAGAAATACTGGATAACTGATGATTGCAGGTCTTTTCTTATAGGTCTCTTTTTTTACCAACTTCATAGAGTTTTCTTGGTGTTATGACCACCGTCAACACCGGTAATACCGACTCTGGGAGTGGTAGATGCCACATTGAAAATGTCCCGATCCGGTAGCGGTTCGTTGTTGTAGCAACTCTGGTTAGAACATCCCGAGTCTCAGAATACGTTTGCTCTCTGAGCGGTGGTGGTAACGGATAATGCCAATGTGAGCTCAGAGTCAGAACCGTGAGGATTTTCGGTATCAGGCAGTTTTGTACTTCTGACTCGGTGGAGACTTTTCCCTGTTAGGGTTGCACAGCAAGTTGGCGAAGGTGTTACCGATGGACTGAAGGGAGTCAAAAGATGGTGATTGATTCTCTGGGTGGTCTTCTGGCTCGATGGATGATTAAAATGGCCAGTACTGCTTCTTTGACCCAGTCGACGGGATCATGTTGTGCAGTCTGTTTTCATTGTTGGCTGGAACGCTGGCGAACAGATCCGGACATTGATATCTGCATTTCCAAATGTCTTGAGCGTTCGGTCCTCAGCGAGACATGCTCGCTGCTAGACGGGGATAGTTTCTTGGATTAACCATCCATGGTGATGTATTCCAGCCCGGCCAGATGCGCTGTACTTTCATGTACAACTTTCTGCCCAGCTCCAGCATCCATGCCTTCGCGTTCAGCGGAACAAAGCAATGCTTTGTTTTCCCCCGCTTCACCCATGGCCGGGCGTTCGGCCCTCAGCGAGACATGCTCGCTGCTAGACGGGCCTCACCCCTTAATCTTTAGGGAGAGGTTGGATTTTGGGACGCAGCAGCATGGCAGAACTTCACCGTCATTTAGCCAGGCCATGGGCTCCTGAAGGTAGGCTACTTCACCCGCCAGCAGTGTGCTCCGGCAGCTGCCGCAGTATCCGTCCCTGCATTGATAGGGTACCTGAACACCCTGGGCTTCCAGAGATTCCAGTAAGGTGCTGGCGTATTGGAATTTCACTTTTTGTGGTTGTCCGGAGACGTCAATCCAGTGAACCGGCCGGGGTATTTCAAACTCCAGCTGAGGATTCTCTTCGGGTTGTTCCGGGTTCTGTAGTGGCAGATATATTTCGAACTGTCGGGCCTTGGAACTTTCGGTTTCAACAATGTCCGCCTCTAGTTCAAATTCTTCATCAAAACCGACACCATCGAGTTCAAAATCAATATTCTGGTCCTCCGGTTCGAGTTCATAGTCCTCGAACCGGGCTTTAACCTGAGTCATCAGTGTCCTTTAGCGTTATAGTTCAAAACCACCCAAATCATCGGTATCGATCTGGCTGTCGATAGCCCCTACCAGATAAGAGCTGATTTCAGCTTCCTGGGGAGCAACCTGTACGTTATCCGACACCAGCCAGCTGTTCATCCATGGCAATGGGTTCTGGCGGATATTGAAGATGGGTTCCAGTCCGATTGCCGTCATCCGCTGGTCGGTAATGTACTCAACATATTGGCAGAGGATGTCTTTGTTCATACCAATCATGGAGCCATCTTTAAACAAATATTCCGACCATTGTTTTTCCTGCTCGGCGGCTTCCCGGAAAATACCAATCACTTCGTCACGGCACTCGCGGGCAATATCAGCCATATCCGGATCATCCTTGCCACTGGCAAGAATATTCATCATGTGTTGGGTGCCCGTCAGATGCAGAGCTTCATCACGTGCGATAAGACGAATAATCTTGGCATTACCTTCCATTTTGGTACGCTCGGCAAATGCAAAACTGCACGCAAAACTGACGTAGAAACGGATGGCTTCCAATACATTGACTGAGGCGATAGTCAGGTACAGTTTTTTCTTGATATCCCGAAGGTCGACGACAACCTTAGTGCCATTGACGTTATGCTCACCCAGACCAAACTGGTTATAAAGATTGGCTACCGAAATCAACTGATCATAGTACTGGGTCACACTGATAGCCCGTTTGACGATGTGTTCATTGTGAATAATATCGTCAAAAATCACCCCCGGATTAGGGATGATGTTACGGATGATGTGGGTGTAGGAACGCGAATGTATGGTTTCACTGAATGCCCAGGTCTCGATCCAGGTTTCAACCTCCGGCAACGAGACCAACGGCAAAAACGCTACATTGGGTGAACGCCCCTGAACGCTGTCTAACAGTGTCTGATACTTCAGGTTACTCAGAAAAATATGCTTTTCATGATCCGGCAATTCAATGAAATCCTTCCTGTCTTTGGAAAGATCCACTTCTTCCGGACGCCAGAAAAACGACAACTGCTTTTCGATCAACTGTTCGAAAATTTTATATTTCTGGGTGTCATAGCGTGACACGTTGACGTTTTCGCCCATAAACATGGGCTGTTTGAACGTCTCAAACTGATTGCGATTAAATGTTTTGTAACTCATGGCCGTCTTGCATCAAATCTTACAGGCGCCGCTTTCGCAGCCATCATCACTTTGATCGTTCTGGGCATCTTCCGCTCCATCACGAGTATTATGGTAATACAGAGTTTTCACTCCGTTTTTGTACGCACTCAACAGATCTTTTAACAATACCTGCATAGGTACTTTACCGTCAGAAAATCTGGCTGGATCGTAGTTGGTATTGGCAGAGATCGCCTGATCGATAAATTTCTGCATGACACCAACCAATTGTAGATAACCATTGTTATCGGGAATTCGCCATAGCAATTCGTACAGGTCTTTCAAGCGTTCAAACTCGGGTACGACCTGCTTCAGAATGCCATCTTTTGAAGCTTTAACGCTGATATAGCCTCTGGGTGGCTCGATGCCATTGGTGGCGTTACTGATTTGAGATGATGTCTCAGATGGCATCAGTGCCGTCAACGTTGAATTTCTCAAACCGTAGGTCTTGATCTCTTCTCGCAACGTCTCCCAATCCAACTGCAGGGGCTCCTGACAGTAACCATCAACTTCTTTTTTATAGGTGTCGATTGGCAGAATACCCTGTGCATATTTGGTTTCAGAGAACTTACTACAGGCACCTTTTTCTTTGGCCAGTCGGTTGGAGGCTTTCAGCAGATAAAACTGAATGGCTTCAAAGGTACGGTGTGTCAATCCTAATGCAGAACCATCAGAGTATCTGACCCCGTTCTTAGCCAGATAATAAGCATAGTTAATAACACCGACACCCAATGTACGGCGCGCCATCGAGCCAAGCTCTGCGGCAGGCACTGGATAATTCTGATAGTCCAACAGGCTGTCGAGTGCCCTGACAATCAGTTCGGACAACTCTTCCAGTTCTGCCAGATTTTCCATGGCACCTAAGTTAAATGCTGCCAGAGTACACAAGGCGATCTCACCATTTGTATCGTTAATATCCTCTAGCGGTTTGGTTGGTAATGCGATTTCCAGGCATAGATTTGACTGGCGAACCGGTGCCACTTTTTCATCGAACGGACTGTGAGTATTACAGTGATCGACGTTTTGAATGTAGATCCGGCCAGTGGACGCGCGTTCCTGCATCAGCATGGAGAACAAATCGACTGCTTTAATGGTTTTCTTGCGAATGCCGGTATCCGCTTCGTACTGAACATAAAGTTGCTCGAACCGGGCCTGGTCTTCAAAGAACGCATCGTAAAGCCCTGGAGCATCGCTTGGACTAAACAGGGAAATGGAGCCGTTTTTGATCAGGCGTTCATACATCAGCTTGTTGATCTGTACGCCATAATCCAGATGACGAACGCGGTTCTCTTCAACACCGCGATTGTTTTTCAACACCAACAACTCTTCCACCTCGTAATGCCAGATTGGGTAGAACAGCGTTGCCGCGCCTCCCCGGACACCACCTTGAGAGCAGCACTTGACTGCAGTCTGGAAATGTTTGAAAAATGGAATACAGCCGGTATGAAAAGCTTCCCCCTGACGAATTGGCGAACCAATTGCGCGGATACGACCAGCGTTGATACCGATACCGGCACGCTGGGAAACGTAGCGGACAATCGCCGAGGAAGTAGCATTAATAGAATCCAGTGAATCCCCGGATTCAATCAACACACAAGAACTGAACTGACGTGTCGGAGTCCGGACACCTGCCATGATCGGTGTTGGCAACGATAGCTTAAACAACGACACCGCATCATAAAAACGTTTGATGTAGTCCATCCGGCGTTCTTTGTCATAGTGAGCAAACAGGCATGCGCCAATCAGTACATACAAAAACTGAGGGCTCTCAAAGACTTCTCCGGTTACCCGGTTTTGAACCAAATATTTTCCTTCCAGCTGTTTTACTGCAGCATAGGAAAAATTGAGGTCACGATTGTGATCAATAAAGCCATCCATCTGATCAAAATCAGCCGCGCTGTAATCCTGCAGCAGTCCTTCATCATAACGTTTCATGTCAACCAGTCTGGAAACATGATCAAACAAACGAGGTGGCTCAAACTGTCCGTACGCTTTCTTACGCAAATGAAAAATGTTCAATCGCGCTGCGAGATATTGATAATCCGGCGCCTGCTCAGAAATCAGGTCTGCAGCAGATTTGATAATGGTCTCATGGATATCCGAGGTGCGGATGCCATCATGAAACTGGAGATGGGCTTTAAGCTCTACTTGGGAGACAGAAACATTTTCCAATCCTTCTGCTGCCCAGGAAATGACACGGTGAATTTTTTCAAGATCAATGGTCTCCTGACGACCATCTCGCTTGGTTACTGCTAAATTTTTGGTATTCATTATTGGCCCGACGTTCGGTGTTGTTCGTGTAGGAAAGCCCTACAAGATATGGTGGTAGATATAAAGGAATGATCACAAGATATGGGAAAACCCATTATCATTCAATATTGATTTTAGGTGGATTTTCCAGTAGCGAAAGGATGTTATCCGGTTCCAATCCGCACTCTAGAGCGGTACAGCCCAGCTTCAAATTCTGGTAACAATTTTCTTGAGTATCAGGAAAAAATTCTTCCATTAATAGCTGCCGGTCTGTGTGCCGGGGTTGCCTGCCATTGATGCACAATCTGCTGACTTGCCAGCCGCCCCCATGCCATAGCCGGCAACACCGGAGAGCCAGCTCCCATCCAAGGCACGGCTGCCGTATCAAGGCAGCTCAGATTATAGATGCTATGGCATTGCCCCCAAATATCCAATATCCCATGGTTGGAATCATTTGCAATTGACAGCGTTCCGCATTCATGGACAGAGCTCCCAACGGATAGCCTCACCAGCCCAGTGGTCTTAGGTGCTTCTGCCAACCATTGCTCACCGTGGCGCCAATACACACTACCTTCTGGAGCTTTATTACCTGTCAACATTCCCAGTAATCGCACAGCAAGACGATCATTATTCTGCCAGCAATCCATTTCCTTCTGACCCACATAATAACGGGCCATAGGGGTTGCACCTGTGAGGCTTTTTTCCGATTCCAGTACCAGCCGATTACGATGTCCCGAAAACGTTGTTTGCGCAACCAGAGTGAGTGTTATCCAACGGGAATTCTGCTCCGATACTGGAGTACCGACAGGATGATGCATACCCACCATGCCACTTGCGGCTCTGCCCGGACAGGCATAAATCTGAAATAGATAGTCCTTACCCTGCACTACAATACCGGCATTATGCCTGAAATCGGTTTGCGCCATTCCCAATAATTCTCTACGAATCTGCAGATGAAACACCGAGCGCAGGTGTGAGTTAAGATTTCGACCAATATGATTGAAGCAACGGTGATTACGGTCGAAGCTGTTAAGAAACAGCGCCGTACTTGCGCGACACCCCATTGCGCTGATCACCTGAGTACGCGATGGCACATCAATCATTCTGATCTGGTTGCGGTTTTCATCCATGACTTTAATTTGGGTAACATACTTACCAGTCATCATCAGTTGTTTAACTTTACAGCCTGACACTAGATGTATGTCCTGGCGCGCATCTCTGGACAAATGCTCCAACAGATTGTTGATTGGAGAATAAGGACCTCTGCTCAGCTGTCCAGAACATGGGCTGACTGTTTGAATGGCCATCGGTGCGCCGCTTACATATTGTACGGAACCCCACTGACTGGTCACCTGGCTGACTCGCTCGATCATCCGATCCTGCAATGCACCACGCCAATAGCCAGGCTGTGAGCGCACTCCCAATTGCTGCTCGGCCTCAATGAGATTTTCCTCCAATGTCTCAGCCATACCGGAGGGCCATTTTGACATATCCTCCAGACTTGGTCGGGGCACACATAGATCCCAAAAATGAGAATCACCTCCTACCACATTGTAAACCCGGTGTCCGCGTTCCTCACGCACCAGATCTTTGGATTCGTAATAGACACGAGCCCCCTGCCAACTGCCGTTTACAGCCGCCAGGTCCGCCTTTGTTAAATACGGGTAAGTGGTGTAATGGTGTGGTAACCCGAAATGCCCCTGCTCAATTAACAGAATCCTTGGTTTGCGGGGATAGCTTTGCTCTATCAACTGACAGGCGGTATAGGCACCGAAAAAACCGGCTCCTAAAATAATAAAATCAAATGCCCCAGAATTCAGAGCATCATCCAGCCGACTATTAAATTGTCGAGATAACCATTCCATGTTGCACTCCCGCTGGTAATTGGCGAACGCTTTTTTTGTTATTTATATAATATAAGGTGTCATAAAAAATAAAGTAAGCAAAATAACCAGTCTTATCAAGCATTATAAATATTATAGTCAAATCATCAGATCAAGGTTGTTTCCAAGACCGGATGTTTTTTGCTGATAATTGCCCACACTGCCCAATGGCTCATTAAATTTTCGGGGACTTTTAAAAAGCCCTTGAAAGGTTTCGGTTAAATCACTGCCTGATGTCTCTACCGACTTGTCGTCATCATCAGTATTTTGTTGGTTTTCTACAGGTTCCGAAGAAGTTGATTCACTAACTTTTTGCTGCCGCAGCAGTTGTTCTGCTTCAACAATCATTTGTGTGGCCTGCAGCGCCACGGATCGGTCTTGTTGGGAAGGGGTTGCCGGTGCAAGTGCAGCACGCCTGATTTGTTCAGCTTTCACAATTGTCGCTTCAGGATCGTCAGAAACCTTCGACACATTTATCTGCACTTCACCGGCTACGGCATAGTTTACGCCATCTGGTCCACGCTCATAGGTCAGAGTCATGGGACCGGCATGCTTACCGCCGACGGCCCTATGGGCCTGTTCGTGATCTTTAACTTCACGATCTCGTTGTTTCAGGACGCGCAGTTTCTGCTGCTCGGCCTGTAAGTCTGCATCGTCCTGTTCAGCATCCTTCTGGTTGTCCTGCTGCTTATCCGATTTTGCCTGAACCTGTCTGTCAGCGTCGCGAGAGGGTTGTTCACCAGCTCGGTTACGACCTTTATCTGCCTCCTCTGTTTCGGTAATCGGAGCAAAAGAGGTTTTGTCATTGTCGATATTTATGGGAACAACCGGCCCTGCAGCCGGAACTGCAAGATGCACTGAATTTAATGAAGCTCCCGTAACCACACTCATGGCTCAACCTGCAAAGCTCAGACTTTTATATCAACGATGCTTCCTATCGTCTGTGAACCGGCCTCGACAACCTTTGCACTGGCCTGTACCTGATTTTGCGCGGACGTCAGATCTGACAAGGCCTCTTCAACATTAACCGGTTTTTCCGGAATGTTTGCTTCGGCGATTTTCTGCCCTGCCTGTTCGGCATTGGCCAGTCCAGTCTGAATACCTGCAACTCCTGTACTTAAGACACTACCAATCACTCCAGCCTCCTCTATCAATTGAAACTCTACACCTTTAATTAAACCACAAGACCGGCAAAATATTGCCGATCTTTAAGATTTTTTTGAAATAACCTCAAACTGGATATAGCGAAAGAACCGTGTACTTATATTTTTGCCAGGATTACCCGTCCGGTATGCGCTAGAATCGCCCTGTTTGCACCTCAGGGAATGGAGCTTTTAGCAATGGAATCACTACATTTTGAATCCTGTCATATCTGTCGTAAGCCAATTGGCAATCATGCCAAAGGGTTATGCCGGCAGTGCTGGTCTCTCTGGCCTGTGTTATCGGATTGCTGTCAAATTTGCGCAATACCGTTGACCATGGGTCGTCACGTCTGCGGGCATTGTCTAAGGCATATCCCTGCGTTTGATCAGGTTATCAGCAGTGGTCGTTACGAAGGGATTCTGGCCTGGCTGATCAAGCAACTGAAATATCACAATCGTCACCAGCATGTTCGTCCTTTAGCTGAAGCAATGACCAATACCATCCGGCAGTTTGAGATCACTACCCCGGAAGCACTGATTCCAATGCCGCTGCACTGGAGTCGGCAATGGGCTAGAGGTTTCAATCAATCTGATTTGCTGGCCAGAGCTATAGGGCAGAATTTGAATATCCCGGTACGTTCAGATTTGGTCACCCGATACCGGCGAACCCCCGCGCTCGAAGGATTGGATCGTAAAACCAGACTGAAACTGCTGAAAAAAGTATTCAAAGTAAAAACAGACGGCCTGGAAAATGTCGCGGTGATCGACGACGTTGTGACCACTACCGCCAGCGCCCAATCTCTGGCAGCCATGCTAAAAAGACATGGTGTCAGACATGTACAGGTCTGGACTATGGCCCGTACACCCGAACAAACTGTCTATTAACGTATTTCAGTATTTTTGTAGTGAAACTTCCTACAACATCTCTACACTATGGCCCTGCCACTACTCAATTCTTTAGCTCCACGGAAATATATGCATAAACCTTTTGCCAATCTGACCCCCGATCTTATGCTGGACATGCTGGAACTGGGAGGATTCATAGTGGATGGCCGGCTGACCGCTCTGAACAGCTACGAAAACCGGGTGATGCTGGTAGGTATTGAGGAACAACCAGAAATCGTAGCGAAGTTTTATCGCCCGGAGCGTTGGAGCAATGAGCAGATTCTGGAAGAACATGCGTTTACCCAACGGCTGCTTGATGCAGAGGTTGAAGTTGTAGCACCACAGGAATTCACTCAAACACAACATTGTATTGCCAGTACTTTGATCGAACATGAAGGTTACCGGCTCGCAGTTTTTCCCAAACGCTGGGGACAACCGATTGAACTGGACAACCTGGATCAACTGGAAATGATTGGTCGTGTGCTGGGTCGTCTACATGCAGTGGGTATGGACGAAACTTTTGAGCACAGAATCACCTTTACTCCTGAAAAATTTGGCTGGCAAGCCAGACAGATCTGCCTGCAATCGGACATGATTCCTCTCGAGCTGATGCCTGCCTATGAATCGGTATCAGAACAGTTACTAGACAAAATTGATCGGCAATGGCGTTCCAGCGAAATTTTTAACATATCTCTGCACGGGGATTTTCATCCGGGAAATATTCTGATCAGAGATGAACAGCCGCTGCTGGTGGATTTTGATGACTGTGTCAGCGGGCCGGCTATTCAAGACATATGGATGTTACTGTCCGGAGATCATGAACTTCAGCTACAACAATTGGCGAGAATCGCCAAAGGTTATTCCATGTTCTGTCATTTTCCCATGTCAGAGCTCGGCTTGATTGAGTGCTGTCGCAGCCTGCGCATGATTCATTATGCCGCCTGGCTTTCCAGTCGCTGGAATGACCCCGCATTTCCAAGAGCATTTCCTTGGTTTGAGTCTCCCCGCTTCTGGTCTGATCACATACTACAGCTCAGGGAACAGTTGGCAGCCATGGACCTGCCAGCACCATCACTCACCCATCTGCTGTAAAAAGATAGCGTGATGGCGAATGACCAGCGATAACCCGAGTGCATGGTAGAAGGGTCACCGCCGACGTAGCCGGCGATACTCAGACACTGCTCAAAAAACGGACCAGCAGCTCCGATTCGACAAAAGGTTTTAATTGGCGGTACAGTCACTGATGATCATCGTTGCCTGCAAAACCAATAGAAACTGAATTTGAGTATGCTGCTACAATTGATTTCAGTTTTTTCTTCATACCACAAAAGGAATCCGGATTAGTATGAAATTAAGAACCAGGTATTCTTTGTTTATTCTGGGTCTGACGACTGGTAGCTTACTGATCCTGTCTATCTCATTGATCCTGTTGTTTGAAAATGCATCAGCAGAACTCAATCGCTTGAATGTCGATGATTTAAAAGCCGAACTGACGGAGCGGATGCTCAATCGTTCCCAAACGATTTCCCGGCAATTTGCCAAAAACCTGTCCCGCCCCTTATACAATTACGACTATGAAACCATCCTTGATCTGACTAACGTAACGCTGGCCAACGATGAAGTCGAAACCATTCATATCTTTGATTTGAAAAATAATTATTTTGGCCACAGTGATGGAATTGCCGATATTTTCGTTTCGACGGAACAAGTCAGTAAACAGCTTCTACAGGCGGTCAAACGCGGCATGACCTATAAAGAGCCCTCTGAAGACCAACTCTTCATAGCCCAACCCGTTCTGGTCGAGAATCGTGTTATCGGAGGGGTTGAAATGCTGTTTTCCCAGACCGATGTCATTAATGAAATCAAAGCGTTGGGAAATAAGGCCACTGAGCGCCGTATCCATAAAATATTCGAGTTTCTGAATATTGCCCTTGGCATTACCATCGCACTGGCCATTGCGGTCATCTCTGTTGGTGATCACATTGCAAAACGCCTGGTTCAACCGATTGCCAAACTGGTTAAGTTCGCCAACGATATCGGTCAGGGCCGTTATCGTGAACATCTCAGTATCAAAGCGGATGATGAAATTGTCGCCCTCGCAAATACCATGAATCAAATGGTGGCAAACCTTGAAGAAAGGTCTCTTCGTATTCAACATCTGGCGTATCACGACTCTTTAACAGATTTACCAAACCGATTGTTTTTCAGCGAAATCCTAGAACGCTGGATTGACATTTCCTACAGCCATAAAAAGTCCTTTTGCCTGATATTCATGGACCTGGATGGTTTTAAGCGGGTAAACGATACCTATGGCCATGAACTTGGGGACGAATTGATTCACCATGTTTCAAGCCGGATTAAGGCTCAGATGTCTTCTGTAACCCAGGAAGACAGTGATCGCCAGAAACCGTTCTTGGCACGGCTTGGCGGAGATGAGTTTGTATGTGTGTTGGAAATCAGCAGTCCAGCAGAAGCCGCGCACAATGCTACTGCCCTGATCAAAATGATCAGCCAGCCCTATCACATTCTGAATTTCGATATTTATATCAGCTGCAGTATTGGTGTGGCGATCTATCCTGATGATGGCAACACCGGCAGTAACCTAATGAAACGGGCCGATATTGCCATGTATAGCGCTAAAAACGCCGGCAAAAACGACTTCCATTTCTTCTCTCACGAAATGGATCAACAGGCCCATGACCGGGTAGCTTTAGAGAACGAGCTTCGCATAGCACTGAGCCATAATGAACTTGGTGTTTGGTATCAGCCATTGATTAATCTGAAAGATAACAGCATCTGTGGAGTGGAGGCTCTGGTCCGCTGGAAAAACCCAGTCCGGGGTTTTGTGGGGCCGGATGTGTTTATTCCTATTGCAGAAGAATCCGGCCTTATTCTGCCGATTGGTGACTGGATCATAGAGACTATCTGTCAGCAGCTAAGCCAATGGGAACCTCACCTGAAAGACGACTTCCATGTGGCCATTAACCTGTCTCCTATACAAATACGGCATTCTGCGTTGGAGAAAACACTGCTCAAGGCTATTTCTTCACATCGCATCAAAAATGACAGGATTCACATAGAAATTACCGAAACCGCACTGGTGGAAAATGAGGCAGCAACTCTCAGGACTCTGAGTCAGTTGAATCAGGCGGGCATCAAAATATGGCTGGATGATTTCGGTACTGGATTTTCCTCTCTGAGCCATTTGAAACAATTTCCAGTCTCTGGCGTCAAAATTGATCGCAGCTTCGTTGCTGATTTAGAGCAGGATGTGGATGATCGTGCACTGATCAGCGCGATGATCGTTTTAGCTAACGCCATGGCTCTGGACGTGATTGCAGAAGGCATAGAAACCGAGACTCAGTGCTTGTTACTTAATGAGCTGCAATGCCCGAAGGGACAGGGGTATTTTTACAGCCGACCACTGCCGGGAGACCAACTCCTGGATTTATACAGATGGTGGCCAGGCAAATAATTCCCGGGTATTGGCAAGTACCGCCCGCTGTATTTGCTCCGGGTCCTGTTGCTGCAACTCTGCCAGACAATTCAGAATTAAAAGCAGATTTTCCGGACTATTACGAGCCCCCCTGTGATCATAAGGGCTCATATCCGGAGCGTCTGTTTCCAATACCATCGAATGCAATGGCAATCTAGATGCGGCAGCCCGGATTTTACGAGCGTTGGGTCGAGTGATCAGGCCACCAATCCCCAGTTTAAAACCAATATCGATAAACCTCATTGCGTCTTCATAGCTACCGGAAAAGCCATGTACCACTCCGCGTACACCAGGATAATCACGCAAGATATTCTGCAATCTGGCATGCGTTTTCACACTATGAAGAATGACGGGTTTATCAAGCTCTTGCGCCACACTCAGCTGATATTTCAGACCCTCCAGCTGTAGCTCCGGATTACCTTTGAGCTTATCAAGCCCAGTTTCACCGATTGCCAGAACCGGAACCGGTGACCTATCAAATATTTCCGCAAGGTCACGCAACGACTCTATCGCGGTTTCACTCACATACCAGGGGTGCAATCCCAAAGCCAGGGCCACTTGTGGATACTGAGATGCCAATTGTAATTGTCTTGGCCAGAATCTGGGAGCCACTGCGGGCACCATAAACCCACGAATATTCTTTTGCTGGCAGGATTCGATAACTTGTTGACGATCAGCATCAAAGGCCTCGAAATCGAGATGACAATGGCTATCAATCAACATAAAAACTCCTGTCGTCCGGCAGAGGAATTCAGTGGATTACCGACTTCAGTTTATTGACTGGCAATAGCTTTTCCAAGCAACAGTTTGTCCACATAAACAAACGTCACGGGTTCATATTGCTGTGCCAATGGCAAACGCATGCGCAGAAATCTAAGAGTTTCGGGGTGAGGATGAGCAATGGCAATGGCATGGCCATTTTTCCTGGCTTTTTCCATCAGAATTTCAAATTGCCGGTCCAGACTCTGAGGATCAAGATCATTATCCAGAAAGACAGTACGTGTGGCGTAAGGAGTATTAGTCGACTCTGCAGTCTTCCAACCCAGGGAATCGGCTACCGTCAAACTGTCAATAAAAAACATCTGGTGACGGTTTAACTCCTTCATTAACCAGGACATGCTTTCCTGATCACGGGTCATCCGGCTACCCATATGGTTGTTAACTCCCATTGCATACGGTACAGCAGCAAGAGCTTCATCCAGCTTTTGGCGCTTTTGTTTGTCAGACATACCAACCTCCAACCCATACTCCCCCATCGGAAAGCCACTTTCACTTTCCATAGGCATATGCAACATGATTGTCTTGCCTTTATTGTGAGCATATTTGGCAAGCACCTGGGTATAGTTTCGGTCAGGTAAAAAAGCGAGAGTCAGGGGAACAGGAAGATCGATAGCCTGACGACCACGGCTCAGGTTGTAACCGAGGTCGTCAATAATAATGGCTACTTTAGCCTTTGACGTCTGCGCTTCAACGGCATGTACGAGACATGCCACTGAATACAACAGACAAAACAGAACTAGCCGCATCGCATTACTTCAGTTTGGATACGATATGCATACCTTTGAGCATATTAAGCGCTTCATAGAGCTGATAATCGGTTTCCGCCAGATTCTTTTCCGCTTCAGGATCACCATTGGCTTTGCCAGCCTCACCCGAAGCTGCGGTGTCATTCTCCAGGTGGCCCTGCAAATCAGATTCTTTAAAGAAACGACTTTCTTCCAGATTCAGTTTTCCACGCTCAACCGCAATATCAGGCACAATTCCCTGAGCCTGGATGGAACGGCCACTCGGAGTATAGTAACGGGCAGTGGTCAGTTTCAGGGCACGGTTCTCACCCAGAGGCAATATGGTCTGCACAGAACCTTTACCAAAACTCTGTGTCCCCATGATCACCGCGCGTTTGTGATCCTGAAGAGCGCCTGCCACAATTTCAGATGCAGAAGCTGAACCACCATTAATCAGGACAACCAGATTCACTCCATCAGAAGCGTCACCGGAGGTTGCACTGTACTTGAATTCAGAATCCGGCAAACGCCCTTCGGTATATACGATCAAACCTTCAGAGATCAGCGCATCCACAACATCCACTGCAGCATTTAACACGCCACCAGGGTTATTACGCAGATCCAGTACCAGCCCATTCAGCTCACCACCATTTTCATCACGCAGTTTCTTCATTGCACTGACAAAATCGGGGCCGGTACGCTGCTGGAACTGGCTAATACGCACGTAACCATAACCAGATTCCAACATCCGCTGGCGAATACTGGTCACTTTAATAACGTCGCGTTTTATTTTGATTTCCAGCGGCTTCGATTCGCCAGAACGTACAACTGTCAGCATAATCGTGGAACCAGGTTCTCCACGCATAATGTCGACAGCCTGACTGAGTGACAAACCTTTTACTGGCTTATCATCCAATACCGTAATCAGGTCTCCGGCCTGAATGCCGGCGCGAAAAGCGGGCGTATCATCGATTGGAGACACAACCCGGACAAATCCTGTTTCATCCATGGAAACTTCAATACCCAGACCTCCAAACTTGCCACTGGTGTCTTCCCTTAAGTCAGCAAAATCCTGGGGAGTCAGATAACTTGAATGAGGATCCAGCCCTGCCAGCATGCCACGGATGGCATCTTCAAGCAGTTTTTGATCATCCACTTCTTCAACATAAGAACGCTTTACGTGATCAATCACCTGAGCGAGATTACGAATATCATCAATCGGCAAACGGGTTTCAGGCCCTTTGCCTGCCTCAACCGAAGTACCAATGCCAATAAAAAGGCCCAAAAGACCTGCAGCAATAAATCCTATCCAAGTTTTCTTCATTGTGTTCATTCAATCAATCCACTTATAGTCACTTCGTATTTTACGCAGCAGTTTATTCTCTAGACTACCCGCTCCCTAAAGGACAATCATTATTTACGTGCTTTTTATGATGCCAATATTTTGGTTTTGCAGCTGGAATTACTGCTTTGCCAACCACTTTGCAGGGTTTCTTGGCTTCCCCTGATAACGAATTTCAAAGTAAACACCAGGTTCCTCCAGACCACTGTCACCAGCACGCGCCAGCAAATCACCTTTGTTTACCCACTCACCCACCGATCGCAGCAGCACTTCGTTTCGTCCATACAAACTCATGAAACCATCGCCATGATCCAGAATGATCAATAATCCGAATCCCTTCAACCAGTCCGCAAACACGACTCTGCCATGATGTACGGCTGTTACACCAGCCCCCTCTTTAGCAGCGATCAGGATTCCATCCCAAGTCAGCGGGCCGGCTCCCAATCGTTCACCGAAACGATGAGTCAATCTGCCCTGCGCAGGCCAGCCAAGCTGCCCCTGAACACTGGCAAACGGCACATCCATTTCAATTGGCACCAGGGACTTTAGAGACTCATTCATACGTTTCAGCAACTCTTCCAGCCGGGCACGATCCTCTTTCATCGTCACCAACCGTTGTGAACCACTGGCAATCTGCTGGTTCAACTTGACCAACAATTGAGTTCTTTCATTTTGCTGTTGCTTAAGGCGTTGGTTATCCTTCACCAAACGCTGATTGCTCTTGCGCAACTGCTCAGATTTATCATTCAGCGATTGTTCGGTATGTTGCAACTCTGTGAGATCCCTTTGATATTGAGTCAACAGGTCTTGCTGGGACTCACTTAACCAAGTGGCATAGTTGAGCATACGACGCAGATCATTTGGATTCTGTTGACTCAGAAGCATCTTCAATTGACTTTGTCGCCCCTGTTGGTAACTCGCAACCACCAGTTGTTCGATGTTGTGACGCTTTTTTTTCAGTGCCTGGCGGAGTTGAGATTGGTTGTTCTGCAACTCCGCAATTTGCTTTTTTAGCCGCTCAAGCTCCTGCTGCAATTGTTCAATTTCAGCCAGATTATCGGAAATGGATTTCTCGGTAGTCTTTAATTTTTCTTGTAGACCATCTTTTTGCTTGGAAACCTGCTGCAACCACTGGTTCAGCTTATCCATTTCTTGTTTCAATACTTTAAGATCTTTTTCAGTCGCCTGACGATCCTCTGCCAGTGCAAAAGAGCAGAAAGATCCAATTAATACACATATAAGCAACAGAAACTTCATTTCGCTTTCCGTATCAAATCAAACATCATCACCTTCCTGCCCGCGGTTCAGTAACAAAACCATGATCATTACAGTAGGTAGACACGCACAACCAACCACTACCTTTATATCTCTCTCCTGCACATCCCTGTATCCGAGGAATACCGTTCATCCCTTAACATAAAAAAGCCAGCTTTTTGCTGGCTTTTGGCATCAGTCTTGTCTGTAGTCTAGACGATCAGGTTTTCTCCCGTCATCTCTTCCGGAACATTTTCACCCATCATCGACAATAAAGTTGGAGCAATATCACACAAACGACCATCATTCAGCGATTTAACCTTGCCATGGCCACTGACGTAAACCAATGGTACCGGGAAAGTCGTATGGCTGGTCACTGGCCCACCGGTCTCGGGATCAACCATCAGCTCAACATTACCATGGTCAGCAGTAATCAAGCAGTCTCCGCCTGCTGCCAATATCGCATCTGTAACTGCTTTCAAACTAACATCCAAAGCTTCAACCGCCTTAATGGCCGCATCCATCTTGCCTGTGTGACCTACCATATCACCATTCGCATAATTACAGACAATCAGATCATAGGCACCGCTTTCAATTGCTGACACCAGCTTCTCAGTGACTTCCGGCGCACTCATTTCAGGCTGCATATCATATGTGGCAACTTTTGGAGAAGGCACCAAAATGCGGCTTTCACCCTCAAACTCCTCTTCACGACCACCGGAGAAAAAGAAGGTTACATGGGCATATTTTTCAGTCTCAGCAATACGCAATTGCGTTTTACCGAGACTGGCAGTCACTTCTCCGATAGAGTTGACTAGATCCTGGGAGGGATAAGCACAGCTACACTTAATATCCGCAGCATATTCTGTCAGCATGACAAAATCAGCCAACTGAGGCCGCACAGTGCGGTCCAGCGTTGAATCCAGATCATCCTGAACGAAAGCACGAGTAATCTCACGCGCACGGTCAGGGCGGAAATTCATGAAGATGACAGAGTCCCCATCCTCAATTTTAACGGCCTCTGCACTATTAGGGCGAATAGATGTCGGGGGTACAAATTCGTCATCTTTATCCTGCTCATACGCGGCACGCAATCCATCCACTGCTGTGGCGGCAACAATGTCAGCATTGCCACGCACCATAAGATCATAAGCCTGTTGAACCCGCTCCCAACGGTTGTCACGATCCATGGCGTAGTAACGACCAATCAACGAGGCAACATAACCAACATTCAGCTCTGCCAACTTGGCGTCCAGCTTCTTCAAAGTCGCTTCTGCACTACGAGGAGGGGTATCGCGGCCATCCAAAAAGGCATGAACATACACTTTCTTCGCGCCTCGTTTGGCTGCCATTTCAATGGCGGCAACCAAGTGATCCTCATGACTGTGAACACCGCCTGGAGATGCAAGTCCCATAATGTGCACAGCACCATTGTTCGCAATGGCTTTATCAACAGCACCGGTCAAAGCGACATTGTCGAAAAAATCACCATCTTCAATAGATTTGGATACCCGGGTAAAGCTCTGATAAACAATACGGCCGGCTCCAAGGTTCATATGACCTACTTCAGAATTTCCCATCTGACCTTCCGGCAGACCAACAGCCATTCCTGAAGTCTGTACAAGACTATGGGGGTATTCAGCCCATAGACGTTTCCAGTTAGGACAGTCTGCTTTTTCTATAGCATTGGATTGGGAGGTTTCGCTGTATCCAAAACCATCGAGAATAATCAAAGCATGAGGTATTTTTTTGGACATAGGACTTTCACCTGTAAGTTGAAAAACTGGATTGGAATATCACTATTCTACCTTGGTCGTATATAGGGTGCGAGGAAAGAAAACTAATTCACTCGATAGCATTGACCTGCACGTGTATACTCCACGCCTTCTTTTCAACCCTGTATTACGATTATTAAGTATGGAACAGTTTCTCGTCTTCATCATGAACCATTGGATATTATCCGCAGTCTGGTTAGTCTTTTTCATTCTGGTCATTCTTAATGAAAGTGCCAGAGGCGGGGCTCAACTCAGCCCTCAGCAGGCGACTCGCCTGATCAACAGTGAAAATGCTGTGGTGCTCGACGTCCGCAAAAAAGATGAATTCAAAACCGGCCATTTGCCCAACTCGCTGAATATTCCTGCAACGAATATCAGCAACAGACTTGGGGAACTGGAGCCCTACCGCAATAAGCCTATCATTCTGGTCTGCAAGACCGGTACCACGACAGGCACAGTTGGGGCAACGCTAAAAAAAGCCGGATTTGAAAACGTCACTCGCCTCAAAGGAGGGATTACCGAGTGGCTCAGCAACAACCTTCCCTTGGTTAAATCCTGAAGCAGGCAATGAATATGGCAAACATTACGATTTATTCATCCAACTACTGCCCATTTTGCATGCAGGCAAAGCATCTACTGCAACAAAAAGGTGTTCAGTTCAACGAAATTGTAGTTGATGGAAAAACTGATCTGCGCCGCGAAATGACGGCCAAAGCAGGACGCCATACCGTTCCCCAGATATGGATAAACGACACCCACGTCGGTGGTTGCGATGATCTTTATGCTCTGGAACGCACTGGCAAACTTGACCCATTGCTTGGATAGTCTGCTTCTGATTACCGATTATTGATAGGAATACACAAGTCATGACAGAACAAAAAAAGCCGGTTTTCGGCATTCAAAGACTCTATATCAAGGATTCTTCGTTCGAGTCCCCCAATAGTCCGCAGATTTTTCGTCACCCCTGGGAACCGAAAATCAATCTGGATATGAACACCAAAACCAAACAGCTTGATGCAGCCGTTTACGAAGTGGTTCTGATGTTGACCGTGACAACCAAAGTGAGTGATGAAGTGGCATTTGTTGCCGAAGTTCAACAGTGCGGCATTTTCAACATGGAAAACTTTGAAGAAGAAGTCAAAAACCAGATGCTAGGTGCCTATTGCCCAAATCTGTTATTTCCATATGCACGGGCATATATTGACAATCTGGTAGTACAAGGCAGCTTCCCACCTGTGCATCTGGCACCGATCAACTTCGATGCAATTTATCAGCAAAAACTTGCAGAGTTGAATGCCAAGAGCGACAGCGACTCTGAAACAGAATCATCTATGCACTGATCCTGTCAACAAAGTCTTGCCGGTATCCTCACCGGCAAGAATCATAATAGCAACTCACCCTTCCCCAAATACCGAGACGTTTTCAAACCCCTGCTCACGTAAATAAAGTACCTGCATCTTGCTCATCACACCCTTGTCGCAATACAGCACATATGATTTGCTTTGATCCAGTTCAGGATATGCCTGACGAAGACGATAAAACGGAATCTCAAGAGCATTGACCGCCTTGGGAGGAGCTTTCAAGTCTCTTTCATCAGGGTGTCGAATATCGATCAGAATTTCGTCATCTGACAAATGAGAACGATAAGGCACCTCATAACCGCTGGCTTCTGTTACATACAATTCATCTATGTTTCTGACGACCGTACTTTCAAGCGCAGCATCCAACACAGAAAAATCGAATTTCTGTTCTTCCGCCAGTACTTTTTCGAGCCTGGCGCGAGTAGTCGGCTTTCTGGATATCACTCCACAGTATTCTGGTATGGTTTCAGCGAACTCAGCCGTACCGATTCGCCGGGCCTGATCAATTATCTCCTGCTTGTCCGATACAACCAGCGGTCGAAATACCAGCTTATCGGTCACTTCCTCAATGACCTTGAGGTTGATCATGGTCTGACTGGAGACTTGGGCAATAGCCTCACCCGTTACAAATGACTCCAGATTAAAGCGTTCTGCCACCCGGTCTGCCGCCCGATACATCATCCTCTTCAAAATGACGCCCATGTGTGAGTTATCAACTTTGGTTAAAATCTCAGCCACTACCGTTTCAAATGGCACTGCTATAAACAGTACACGATGGCTGGATCCAAATTTCCGCCAAATATATTCAGCAACCTGTTTAACACCATTTTCATGAGCTGAACCGCCCAGATTGAAAAACAGAAAATGAGTCCGAATGCCGCGTTTCATAATCTGATAAGCCGCAACTCCGGAATCAAACCCACCAGAGAGCAGTGTTAAAGTGGTTTCCTGGGTTCCAATTGGAAATCCTCGCAGTCCGTTGATACGGCGGGTAACCAGAAAAAGGTCCTGGTCACGAATCTCAATTTTAATGGTGATATCCGGATCATTCAGCTTTACAGCTTTAGCTTCAGTGTGTTGATTAAGCCCACCACCCACATAACGTTCAACATCCAGCGAAGTGAAGTCATGCTTTCCTACCCGCTTGACCCGAACAGCAAATGTTTTACCTTTGAGTTCATTACGGTATAAATCTTTAGCCTTTAAAAAGATATCTTCCAGACTTTGTAACTGAAAACTTTCAACCTGGAGAATGTGTGCAATTCCCGGCGTACATGCCAGGGATTCAGCAATGGCATTACATTGATCTTCACTGGCCTGACTCGATGGCTGTACAAAAAGATTGTCCCAAACTCCGCTGACGGCGACATTTGTATCAATCTTTTGCAGAATGTTTCTGATATTCTGCCGGAGTTGTTGAGTAAACCTTTTTCGCACCGGTTTGCTCTTAATGGTAATTTCTGGTGCCAGTTTGATAATAAATTTCATGACAACGTGCTTAGCTGGTTCTTAGGGCGCGCAATTATAGCTGTTTTGCGCCAAACACGAAGAAATGAGTTAAAAAAAATTCAATGCACCAAAAAAGATCACAAAAAAATCACAAAGCACAATTACGATGCACTTGATTTTTTGCAGAGTACAAAAAAACTATGCCACAAGGTTTTCTTGCCATGGCACAAGCTTTGCTTTTTTGTGCACAGATACAGTGCGAACCGATACTCAGCAGCTCGGTTAGAAACATAACGTGGCAATAAGCCAATCAACTTCGGAGACTGAATAATGTCAGAAAAAACCCTTACTTTGATCAAGGAGTCTGAGGCTAAATGGGTTGACCTGCGCTTCACTGACACCAAGGGTAAAGAACAACACGTCACCATCCCCTCATCCAGTGTTGACGAAGATTTTTTTGAAAATGGCCAGATGTTTGACGGTTCGTCCATTGCCGGCTGGAAAGGCATTAACGAATCAGACATGATCTTGATGCCTGATGATGAAACCTGTGTTCTGGATCCATTTACAGAAGACACTACTGTCATCATCCGTTGTAACATCATCGAACCTTCTACCATGCAGGGTTATGAACGCGATCCTCGCTCCATCGCCACGCGCGCAGAAGAGTACCTGAAATCAACAGGCTTGGGAGATACAGCCTTCTTTGGTCCTGAACCCGAGTTTTTTGTATTTGACAGCGTTAACTGGCACACCGACATGAGTGGCTCCGGTTACAAAATTTCTTCTGAAGAAGCAGCCTGGTCTACTAACGAGTTGTATGAAGATGGAAACCTGGGCCACCGCCCAAGAGTGAAAGGCGGTTATTTCCCTGTTCCTCCAGTCGACAGCCTGCATGATCTTCGTTCAGCCATGTGCTCTGCAATGCAGGCCATGGGCCTGGAAGTTGAAGTACACCACCATGAAGTGGCGACTGCCGGTCAGTGTGAGATTGGTGTTAAGTTCAACACCCTGGTTAAAAAAGCCGACGAAACTCAGATTCTGAAATACTGTGTGCACAATGTTGCGGCGGCTTATGGTAAAACGGCGACGTTTATGCCAAAACCAGTTGTTGGCGATAACGGTTCTGGCATGCATTGCCACCAGTCTTTCTGGAAAGATGGCGAAAACCAATTTGCAGGCGATGAATATGCCGGGCTGTCTGAAACAGCACTGTATTACATCGGCGGTATTATCAAGCACGCCAAAGCTCTGAACGCTTTTACCAACCCAGGAACGAACTCTTATAAGCGTCTGATCCCTGGTTTCGAAGCGCCTGTTATGTTGGCTTATTCTGCCCGCAACCGTTCAGCATCTATCCGTATTCCTTACACTGCCTCACCTAAAGGCAAGCGTATCGAAGCCCGTTTCCCGGATCCGATTGCGAACCCTTACCTGGCATTTGCAGCTATGCTGATGGCCGGCCTTGACGGCGTTAAGAACAAAATTCATCCTGGCGACTCAGCAGATAAAGATCTGTATGACCTGCCACCGGAAGAAGCGGCAGCAATTCCACAAGTCTGTGGCAGCCTCCGCGAAGCGCTGTCCAGCCTGGATGCAGACCGTGAGTTCCTGACAGCTGGCGGTGTATTTACCGACGATATGATCGATGCCTACATAGAACTGAAAATGGAAGAAGTCTTCCGCGTTGAACACACCACTCACCCTGTTGAGTTGGATATGTATTACTCAGTTTAATCATCGGTCTATTTTAAAAAAGCGGCATTGTGCCGCTTTTTTTATATCTAGTGCTTGGCTAATCTCCTGTAAACGCCCGCTACTCCCGCCTTTTAAATGGCATATTCAATATAAAATAACTAATATTAATGATGGTATAGTAAATATTGCCGCCCATAAAAATAATCTAAATCAGAAGGAACAATGATGAAATTTTACTTGCTATCGCTAAAATCAGTAACAATCCTATTTACCTTGTTTTTGCTGGCCGGATGCGGAGGAGAAGGAGGAGATGACAGCTCTGGAGGATCTTCTGCCTCATTCAGCTATACAGGAAAAACATCCGCAGCCACTGCCAGTGACAGCAACTACAAAGATCTTGCGTTGACTGGTAGCTACGGTTCTAAGATGGCTATAACATCCAATAACGTACCGTCCATTGGTGGCCGATCTCTTAATCAAGCGACCATTCTTCCAAACAAATTAGTCATTCAGCTTACCAAAACTCCATCAGGGACATCCAGAAGCACTCGTACCAGTCAAGATATGTCTGCTGAAATCTGTGAGAGTGGGTCTGCTGTTGCTGACGGACAAGGCAACGAAAATTCCGGCGACTTCACAATCACTTTCACCAACTGTGCCATTGATGTCGGTGACGGCACAACCGCAATCTATAACGGTGTTGCTCACTCAGTCTATTCGTCCGATGACTCCTTTACTATCTCTTATCAGAATTTCACCATCCAATACAATGGAACCACTTCCAGTCTGAATATGACCTTCAGTTGCGATAGCAACTTAAATTGCACCTCCTATAACGATTTCTCTGAAGATGGAATAACCTACCGGGTCAGTGATGCCAGCGTATATGGCGACAGCTCGTCCGGCTGGAATGTATCTGCCCGGGTTTATCATGAGAATTACGGCTACATCAACATTCAGGCTTCCAACCTTATCATGTGCGATAGCGGTGGTTTTAGTAGCGGATCTATCAGTATTACAGACAGCAGTAATAGTGAAGTGATCAGCATCGTGTTTGATAGCTGTTCATCCATGACAGTCACCTATAACGGTAACGCAGAAACAGTCAGTCAATAAGACGACTCGCTGGTGCCGAAAGCAGCTTTCGGCACCACCTCATTGTAAACGCAACTCCCCCCACACTATCATTCACGCGCACATATCTTTGTAGTAAGCTTTCTGGCTAGTTTATATAAACTCGCAGGGCTATATCATTGAAAATCAGCGTTATCTTTACCACCTACAATTCTCCCGCCTGGCTGGAAAAAGTCCTCTGGGGCTTTAATTGTCAAACTGATCAGAACTTTGAGCTACTGATTGCTGATGACGGGTCTGGTGAAGAAACCCAGCAGCTGATTTCCAGGTTCCAGCAAGAAGCACGTTTTGAAATACATCATATCTGGCAACCAGACGAAGGTTTTCAAAAATGCAGAATTCTCAATAAAGCCATTGTTGCCGCAACGGGTGAATATATCGTCATGACAGACGGTGACTGCATTCCCCGCAACGATTTTGTCGCGGCTCATCGTCAAGCAGCTCAACCCGGATGTTTTCTTTCGGGAGGCTATTTCAAACTGCCCATGGAGACCAGCAAGGTAATTACCCGTCATGACATTGAAACAGGCAATTGTTTTGACACAGAGTGGTTGGCCAAACATGGAGTCAAGCCAAGTATCAAGTTTATGAAGCTCACTAAGCAACCAACACTGGCCAGTCTCTATAACACTGTGACAATGACCAAGCGATCCTGGAATGGCCATAACGCCTCCTGTTGGAAACAGGATGCTCTAAAAGTAAATGGCTTTGATGAAAGAATGAAATATGGCGGTCTGGACTGCGAATTTGGCGGTCGTTTACTGAATGCTGGCATTAAAGCCAAGCAAATCCGCTATAAAGCAATATGTATACATCTTGATCACTCCCGTGGTTACGTGAATGAAGAAGACTGGAAAAGAAACCGGATCATCCGCAAAACGTCCATTCAGGAAAAACTGATTGAAACTCCGGCGGGAATCAAACAGTCGCACTGATAAAGCTTCAGCCTTTTTTTCCAGCAATTAACTGACGATAAAACCCTACAATGGCCTGATTCGCATTTGCGACATAATGAGCACTGAGATCCGGGTAATGCCGATCAGGCCTTGCCTGCAATCGTGACAACAAAACTCGGGCAAGATCTTCAGTATCATCCACCCGAAATAAATCCCCCCCGTAATCATCAATCAATTCTTTACAGCCCCCGATGTCCGAAGCGATAACAGGCACACCTGCATCCATCGCCTCCAACATAACTCTTGGAAGAGGCTCATAACGCGAAGGACAGACCAAAAGATCAAAACACTGATAAATGTCTTTAATATCTGTTCTATAGGAATGAAAGGTAATACGGTCATCATTCTGGGCAAGATCTTTTAGTTTTTGTTCCTGATGACCGCTGCCAAAGAACCCGAGTTTGACCGGCAACGAGGTTTGCAATTGCTTAAACGCCGGAATCAGGATATCCCAGGCTTTACTCTCGTGATAGCGCCCAACGGCTCCTATAAGAATATCCTCAGGCCGATATCCCAGTGATGCTCTCAATTCCGTGAGTTTCGAATCAGGCAGTGTCGGATGATGCTGCAAAGAATTGTTAGCTTTGAATGCCTGTCCCTGGTAAGCCGTCGGAATTTTTTCTATCTGCCAGCGAGCATTACAGATCAACCCATCCATCTTCAGAAAATGAGGCCCATTCACTTCAATGTGCAGTGTCGAAACAGTGGCAGCAGCAGGATTTATTTTAGCCACCAACCGTGTTGACCGTCGCAAATGGGCATGAATAACATCGGGTTTAAAATGATCAATGGCTTTTTTCAACTGCCATCTGGTGAGAATTTTAGCGGAGACCTCTATCACTTTGACTCGATCATCCAGATGATCTCGAATGGACACACCATGTCGACGATGATCCTTACGTATTACCACGCAAACCTGATGCTCTATACACTGTTGATTACTGGACTCCGCCGTGGAGCGCTCGGATCCAGCAAAACCTCGCGACAACAGAACATGCATTATTCGCAGGGAAGATCGATTATTGGACATACCATCAAAGAATTCTTGGGAAAACAATATTTTAATAGAGAATCAGCGCGAATGCGACACGAGCTCTTATAATCGTAATCACCAAAATATCACATAGACAAAAAGCCTCACGAAACTCGTAAGGCTTAAAGTCACTAGGTAGATTTCAATATTATTTAATAAATATAACCAACTTTAGCAGTCAGACCTTTTATGTCCCAGCTCAGTTTTTCAGATAAATATGGTCAGGCGAAACGCAAAAAGACCCGAGGTGAAAAATTTCTGGTTGAGATGGACACATTATTGCCCTGAAATGAAATGGAAAAGCCTATTCGACGTTATGACTGTAAATTCCTAAAAAAGATGAAAGAAGATAGTTTGCAGCTCTTGATGGAGACCATAATTGCGCAGATCAGCGTTTCTCTAAGTTTCGGAACCGGTGATGTCAACTGGTATTTTGGCAACAAGGCCACCAACATATAATCAACACAATTATGGTCAGGCTGACTTCAACCTGCACCATGCTAATCTTCTGATTTCAGAGGCATGGTAAAAAATATGCTGATATACCTGCTTCTTAATCAACTGTTGATCCCAGGCAGTCTCACAAGTAACCAGATATTGAGAAAGCACATAGACATACTACTGTCATAGAATCATATAAGCCGTTCAATGTTGAGACAGGCACATGAATTAGGTTTCTCAAGGCACATCTCAGAAGGACAGGACATTCCAGACTCATATTTTTATTTGTTAATCCCAGCTGATTCAGATTACCATCTTGAAGAGAAGATTATGACCCGCCTATATAGAAAAAATTCCGTCTCTACTCAGACCACATATCGTACCCAATACATTTGCTGAATATCATCCTCACCGTCATCCCACAAACACAAAATGCCCGCATGCAATAACTCTGACCCAACTTATCAGAGAGTTATGTTTCATTGAGGAATATATGCAAACCAATGCAAATTTTTCGGCCATGAACAGTGTTAGCATATGTTTTATCAGCTTCATTAACCTGAAAATTTTTCCTAAAAAACACTAGCAGATCATCCTTGTCAGTATGAAAAATACCAAAAATCTCTTTTGGGCATTTGAAAATGAATCATGTACATGACATGAAATCTACTAAATCAGCATTAACTGAATAGATGTGAGCATCCAATGAGATTATTTTTTTTAAACCTAACTCTTACCTTATGTTTATTGTCAGGTACCGGGTGCAATGATTTTCAGGTAGACATCCCGAGTGACAATACCTCCACAGACAGTAATAGCGCCAATAATGATTCTTCAGACAATTCATCCAACGATAATACCTCCGATGGATCATCTTCAGGTGATAGCTCTTCAGGAAACTCCCAGGGTGATAACTCATCTACAAACACATCATCCTTGCGGCGTCCATTATCACCAGAGCACCCCATGTTCATGGTGCACATTGACACCTGGAACACTGCTGATCCGCAAAAAGTTATTGACCTTATACCTGAAGACATCCGCCCATATACTGTATTTATTCTCTCCATGTCCATTTATCATAAGAGTGCAACCAACGGTCAATGTAACTGGGAGCTAGTGGAATACGGTATCGAAACTGCCAAGTCATGGCTGAGAACTGCCGCCGAAAATGGCGCCTGGGCGATGATCCAACCTTCAAGCGGGGGTTTCAGCCACCTTCCGGATTATGGTCTGGATGAGGATCTGGAAAACACCATTTATGGGGAATTCTTCCGTGATTACCCCAACTTTCTGGGGTTCAACTATGCCGAACAATTCTGGGGATTTAATGATGATTGTTCTCCAAGCTTTCAGGATCGCTGGACTCACTGGGCAAATCTGCTGAAACTGACTCATAAATATGGTGGCTATCTGGCGGTAAGCTTTACCGGTGGATTCTGGGGCGCCGCACTCAATCCGGTGGCAATGGTCAAATCCAACGAGCACCTCGCCGCTGCTGCCAGAGCTTATACGGAAAATTTCATCATTCAGGAAAAACAAACCGGCGGTTACGGTTTTCATGATATCGAAAGCATCAGCCTGGGTATGTATCTTTCAGGTTACGCCGGACATTATGGTATCCGCCCTGACAGCAGTGGTTGGAACAATGATGACCAGACTTACCCTCCGGCAGCCGGGGCCGCACCACTGATGGAACACCTAATGTTAACAGGTGAAACGGTCATTGATGGTCCTGAGTTAATCTGGCAACAAAGCATTCGCAGCCTTTTTGACGGAACAACATCTGATGGCTACCGCACCCGACGGTGGGACTTGTTCCCACAATTCAAAAACATACATCTGGACATTTACCGTCGGATGCTGGACGGTACTATCCGTATTCCAGACCGTCAGGAGGTTATCGATCGCACCAAAGTTGTTATTGTCAATGATACATATTCAGGCGATGACAGAAATAAATACTCGTCTCCCAAAACGCTGTTTTCAGGCCTTTATCTGATGGATGATGATGGAACCAATCTGGATCAGGTCAGCTGGTTTAAGAAAACCGGACGTTACCCAGCGATACCGACGGTCTGGCAATTGTCCGATGAGGTCGCCAATTCATTTCAGGTACAGGTCAACAGGTCTGATTACGCCAGTCGCTGGCCAAACATTACTGACAAAGTGAGTGAATTCAATAATCTGTTTCCTCAGGAGTCCACAGGTGACCTTTATGTCGGCCGTAACGAAAATGCCTGGGTAACCTATAACCCTTACAGAAACGGCAAAAGTGCCAGTGCGCACATCCCCTTTCAATACAATACCTGTAATGCCATGGATCTAACTTACACCCAGTGGTCAGCAGCCGTCATCAAAGAATACACGGATAAAATCACATTTTATCTAACTAACTATACTCCCGATGACTCCACGTTGAAGACGGATGTTATCCGGATATCCGGTAGTACTTCACAACCTGCCTATTCATTTACAGATACCGGAGATCATCCTTCCAGTAACCTCACAAGTGATTGGTCAAATGGTATCCTTACCCTGAACGTGAACCACAACGGCCCACTTGAAGTGACTGTTAACTGCTCCGGCACAGCCACAAACCGCCGAACAGGCTATACTCAAACTTCCGTATCACCTCCGGCGGCACCAATGGCATACACTGGCCCCCGCCAATATGAAGGTGAACATTTTGATTTTAAAAATATTGCCGGGATCCATGCGAATGCCGTTCATGACAGCATTCGTAATTACCAAGGAATGGGGTATGTGAATTTTGGCAAAGGCAATTCCGCCAGCGTCAGGGATTACGTTAAGGTACCAGCCAGTGGTAGCTATACACTAAAAACCCGTTACCATACTAACATCAATACTGACTCTGTGACGCTATATATCAATGGCGTACCGGCAGCTACACCAACCTTTAACCAAACCTCGTCCAACAATTGGGCAACCGATGAGCAACTTATCTACCTTAGTGAAGGCACTAATGAAATTGAATTCAGAGCAAACGGTTCCCGATCAAGCGACCTGTATATCGATAATATAGTGCTTATCAATCATAACTGACCATTAACGGATCATGAGCCGTAACCGCCAGGAAAACACAAGCAATATTTTTCTGGTGGTTCGGCTTTAAAATAAAACACATCAAATCGATTTCCCACCAGCTCTGAACGTCAATACACTGAAGATCAGACAATCAGCCTGCCACTTGGGGTGTTTCTACGACAAAAACGCTTCTCAGAAGCCATGCCTGTTGATCGAAATAATTGCCAGCAATTAGCGACATCATGAACGGAACGAGGCTATATTGCCAAACCGCTATGCACGTTCGACACCCATTGACAACAGTCAGTACCATCAGGAAACAAAAATGATCTCTGTAATCTCTCAACACCATACCGCTCATAACCCGGCGTTTGAGTTTTATCGGGGCGAGAAGGTCCCCTGCTTTGAATCGCCTCAGCGTCTGGAGTTTGTTATTCAGGCACTGCAAGCCAGAGGTCATGAGATTAAGATCGCAGAGCAACAGGCTGATTCCATATTGACAACAATACACAGTCATAGATATCTGCAGTTTCTGGCATCTGCCTGGGATCAGTGGACTGCCCTTGCAGCAGATAACGCTGACAAACAACCATTTCCGTCCGTCTGGCCCATTCGCAGTCTGCGCAGCGATATCGAGCCAGACAACTTCATTGCCCGTTTGGGATTTTATTCCATGGACAATGGCACCCCCTTGGCCGCAGGAAGCTGGACTGCTGCGAAAGCCGGGGCCGATGCTGCCGTTAGCGCGGCCGATCTGTTAAGTAATGGTCATTCCAGCGTATTTTGTGCCACCCGTCCACCCGGTCATCATGCCGGGCCGGATTTTATGGGCGGATATTGTTTTCTGAATAATGCCGCTATCGCAGCACAATCACTGCGTCACCAAGGCTGTCAGCGGGTGGCCATCATTGACGTTGATTACCATCACGGCAACGGCACCCAGACTATTTTTTATGATCGGGCAGATGTTCTGTATATCAGTCTGCATGGAGATCCGGTTACTGAATATCCGTTTTATCTTGGTCATGCAGATGAAACCGGCAGAGGAGCTGGTCAAGGATACAATCTCAACCTGCCAATGGCCGCCGGAACCGATACGGTTACATGGTTTGCAGCACTGGATACAGCCTGCCGTCAAGTGCTTCGGTTTAAACCCGACGCCCTGGTCATTTCACTGGGAATGGATACCTTTGCCGATGACCCTATCTCTCAGTTCACATTGCAGTCAGATGACTTTTACCGTATTGGCAAACACCTGGCAGCCCTGCGGCTCCCCACCCTGTTCATCATGGAAGGAGGCTATGCCACAGCCGCATTGGGCAATAACACTGTCAATGTACTGGAAGGCTTTGACAATGCCTGAATCACTGACCGTTCAGATCAACCCGGTACCACTTCATCGAGCTTTCTGACTGCGCCTTCATAAATCCAGCGTAGCGACTGCTTAAGCTGACGTATGGTCTGACCTCCCAGAGGTTCCGGTAAAGCCATTGCCAGCTTGGTCGTTGCACCCGCAGATTCGCACATGATGATGGAAATACTCTGAAACACCTCGATTTCTTCTGGTGTCGGCATCCGTGCTCCGAGTTTCCCCATGGTTTCGGCAATCAGTTCCGCGGTACGAATAGTGTCCTGGGTATTCAGCTCACGCAGTTCAGGCGCAGCAGCAACACATGCCCAAACCTCAACAAAGGCCTGTTGTTCCCGCTGAGCCATTACCATCAGATCAACCATTCCGTCGATTAACACACCGATATCATTATCGTCACCCGACTGAATACGGGCCAATTCTGCTTCCAGGTGTTCATAGACCTCATCGGTATAGCGTGACCAGATTTCATGCACAATCGAAAGCTTGGTTGGAAAGTATTGATACACAGAAGCAATCGGCATGTCTGCCTCACGGGCAATCTCTCGCATGGATATCGCCTCATAACTTCGCTCAGACAGCAACTTGAGGGTTGCTGCCACCACGGTTTCAAATCGGACAATACTGCGTTCCTGCTGAGGAACCCTCTTCAATCGTTTGTTCAAATCTTTGCTTGACAACTAAATGTCCTCGTGATCAAAATGCCAATTAAAACATGATCAATGCTCATATTAATGCATTGTAACAACAATAAATCCTGGTGACACAGGCTACCGGAATATAAAAAAGCACGCTATGAGTAGTAAGCATTCTTCTTTACCTCCGCCAACCTTGACTCATCCTTCAGATGTCAGTCGTTATCATATATTGGCCGTAGATCTTGGCACCTCAGGCTGTAAAACTGCAGTCGTGCGATTGGACGGAACGGTGATTGGTTTTGCGGCTAAACCCGTGGCCATGCATGTGGTTGCCGAGGTTGGCACTGAGCAGAACCCCGAAGACTGGTGGCAAGCCTTCCTGCAGTCAGCACAAGAAGTGTTAAAACAAACCCAGGTGGACCGGCAATCAGTGGTTGCTGTTGTCTGTTCCTGCCAAGGAGAAGGCACCATTCCGGTCGACCGTTCAGGGACTCCGTTAACCCACGCCATGCTGTGGCTGGACATGCGCGGCAGAGCTGCTGTTCATCGTCTGGTAAAAGGAAGGCTTCCTTCCATTGCAGGCTACGATCCAATCAAACTTTGGCGTTGGATACGTCTCACCGGGGGTGCACCTGCGCTGTCCGGCAAAGACCCTATCGGCCACATGGCATTTATCCGCGAATCACTGCCTGGTGTGTACGAAAAAACCTATAAATTTCTCAACGTCCTGGATTTCATGAACCTCCGCCTGACAGGCGAGATGGTGGCCACTGTCGACTCCTTGCTCACTTCATGGGTGACCGATAACCGCGATCCGGCACATATTAAAATGGATGACAGACTCATAGCGATGAGCCGCATTGACCGGGATAAATTTCCTCAACTGGTTCGCTGTACGGATCAGATCGGTACGCTGCTACCGGATATCGCCGATGAGCTGGGTCTGTCGCGGCGCACCCGGGTCATAGCCGGTTCAGTCGACAACACCGCATCAGCATTGGGGTCGGGTGCCATTGGTGATGGAGAGTTGCACTTATATATTGGTACTTCATCCTGGGTCGGTGCTCATGTGCCTTACCAGAAAACCGATGTCTTCCGTCAGATTGCGTCACTGCCGTGTGCCCTGCCGGATCGTTACCTGATGATGGCCATGCAATCCGCCGCCGGCTCCAACCTGGCATTTCTGAAAGACAATCTACTGTTTCCACAAGATGAACTGACGACCCGACCAGCCAATGCGGACATTTTTCAGGTGCTCGGGCGCATGGCTGCAAAAACACCCGCCGGCTCTCGCGGCCTGTTGTATTTACCCTGGCTAATGGGAGAACGGACTCCGGTGGATGATCCGAACCTGCGGGCCACATTGATGAATTTATCACTGGAACATACACGGGCGGATATTTTCCGCGCCATCATGGAAGGCGTGGCTCTGAATACCCGATGGATGATGGGTTCAGTACGTAAGTTTTTAAAACAACAACCCAACGAAATGACCGTCGTCGGTGGCGGTGCGCAATCGGGCCTCTGGTGTCAGATTCTGGCCGATACTCTGGATATGGTTATCCATCAGCCGGAACAACCGCTGCAGGCCAATGTCCGAGGTGCAGCATTTATTGCCGGTGTCGGCATCAATGCCATCGACTTCTCAGATATCCAGACCCACGTCAGCAGACAGGCGTCATTTGAACCCAATCCGCAGAATCGCGGCATTTACCAACAACGCTACCAGGAGTTTCTGGCAGCCTATCGGGCATTGCGCCCGGTTTATAAAACAAGAGCAAAGAGAGCAGGCTTATGAATCAGACCCAGCAAATCTGCCAGCAGGTAATCGACACCGCTATTACCCTGGCAAACCAGGGTTTTCTGGCCGGTACCGGCGGTAATCTGGCCCTACGAATTGATGCCGAAACGTTCGCGATCACCCCTTCGGCATCCGACTATTACACCATGACAGCAGATGAAATCAGCGTACTAAAACTAGCCGACCTGTCTCAACTGGCCGGCAGCAAACCCGCATCTGTGGAAAAAGGTCTGCACGCTAAGGTTTTACTGGCCTTTCCTGATTGCCAGGCCAGTATTCATACCCATCAGCCCATTGCCAGTGCCTTCACGTTGCTGAATCAGGCGCTGACTATCAGCGATGCGAAACACCGCACCATTCTTGGAAACCAGGTTCCAATTGCCGGTTATGCACCTTCTGGCACTTCCTGGCTGGCCAACAATGTCGCACGCCTATTACACGAGGATACCCACGCCTGCCTGATGCGTAATCATGGCGTTATCTGCTGGGGCAAAACCGTTGAAGAAGCCTGCCAGGTGGTCACAACTCTGGAAAAGGCTGCCAGGGAATGGTTTCAGAACACACTGCACACACGAACCAGCCGAAGCAATCCGGCACTTATAGATCAGATCCAACAGGCGCTGGCCGGTTAACAAGAGGAATTCATTATGAACATGCAACAGCAGACACCTGATCAATCGTTTGGGATCAGCCACTGGCCAGATACCGATGAAATCTATGCGCGTTTAAACACTCTCGTCAAACAACCGGTCCGCCCTATTCGCCGGGAACATATGGATAAAGTCATGGAGTACTTTGAACAGCGCTGCCAGACTTCCAAACAAATTGCCGAACATGCCAAAACAGTGATTCCGGGTGGCGTACAACATAATCTTGCCTTTAACTATCCTTTCGCCCTGGCCGTCAAGGAGGCTAACGGAGCTCATCTGACCGATGTGGATAATAACCGCTATATCGATTTTCTACAGGCGGGTGGTCCAACACTGCTGGGTTCCAATGATCCGGTTGTACAACAGAAAGTCATTGAAACCATTCAGAACTGTGGTCCGGTTACCGGGTTGCTGCACGAATATGAGGTCAAGCTCGCCGAACTGGTCTGCCGTCATGTTCCATCAGTAGATATGTTCCGCATGCTGGGCTCCGGTACAGAAGCGGTCATGGGGGCGATTCGTCTAGCCCGGGCGTATACCGGTCGCAAGCGGGTGATCAAAATCGGCGGTGCTTACCATGGCTGGAGTGATCAGATGGTTTATGGCATGCGGATTCCAGGCACCGGCCGCCATGAAGCCCATGGGATTCCCCGGTCATCCACAGCGTTCACCCAGGAAAGTTTCCCCAATCATCTGGCGGCCATACGTCGCAAACTGATGTTTAATCGCCTGCGCGGCGGCACGGCAGCCATCATCGTCGAACCACTGGGACCGGAAAGCGGCACTCGACCGGTGACCCGCGAGTTCAACGCCGACCTGCGCCAGCTGTGTGATGAATTCGGTGCTTTGCTGATTTTTGATGAAGTGGTTTCCGGGTTCCGGGTTGGCATGTCTGGTGCCCAGGGATACTTCAACGTCACGCCGGACCTGACTATCTTTGGCAAATGCCTTACTGGGGGTTATCCCATGGCCGGCGGTATCGGTGGCCGTAAGGACATCATGATGGTATTGGCTGGGGGAATCGGGGCCAGTGGCAGCAAACGCGCATTTGTCGGTGGCACATTGTCAGCCAATCCTTTGTCCTGCGTGGCTGGCTACTATGCCCTGGACGAAATGGATAAGCGCAATGCTGCGTTTCATGCCGGCCGTGCCGGTGATCGCCTGACAGCAGGACTGAGCGATATCATCGAACGACTGAAGTTGCCTTACGTAGCCTATAACCAGGGCTCTGTGGTGCATTTGCAGACATCCGGGGTATTGCTGTTAAACGCCCGCAACCCAATCAAACTGTTAAAAGAAGTCAAACCCCGCAAACATCTGATGGAAGAAATGGGCGCGGCCTACATGGCACATGGATTAGTGACCCTGGCCGGCAGCCGCATGTATACCAGCATGGCAGACACCGATGACATCATCGATGAAGCACTGAATCGCTTTGAAGACGTGTTTAAACTGGTCTAATCCGGAGACAGACAACCATGATCACAGACATCACCCAACAGCTGATTCATACTGCTGAGCGATTGCGGGAAAAGAAATTTTTTCGCCAGCCTGGAAACCTGATCTCTGCATTGATTCCCGGTAAAGCCTCATTGCTGTACATCACACCTGAAGGAGAGCCTCAGCCCTGTTCGTTTGCCGACATTGACCGCCAACCGGAAGAATGGCGACAACCACTACAATTACACGCGCAAATTTATCAGTCACGCCAGGATATCGGTGCCATTGCCCGGCTCAGTCCACAATGGTGTCATGCGCTTGCGCAACTTAACGAAGTTATGCCATCAGTGTTTGACGAGCAGGCCCGCCACATTGGTACCTCCTGGTCCCTGAACAGTTCCGAGCAGTTGCTCAAAGTGATTGCCAAAGGTGGCAATTGTGGCACTCTTGGGGAAGATCAATTGGTATTTGGCGTGACTCTGAACCGAATGGTGTTTAATGCGGAGCTGTTCGAAAAATGTGCCATGGCTTACACCCTGGCCCGCGCCAGTGGCAAACCAGTCGGATCGGTTCCCTGGTGGGTACGCCTGATCGCCGGACGCCGGATGATTGCCGATGAAAAGAAAGCAGCAATCAGTCATCAGGCAGGGCAATTGGCAGAAGAGCTACGTGCCTACTGAATGGTTAACTATTTTTGAGTGAGCCGTATAAACATGGCTCACTCTCTTTGGTAAAACATTAACAAACAACTGAACTCAGTTTACGTAAATGCCCAAGGCCATTTGTCACCAATGCCAACGCAGCGGTACCGGCTGCCTTGCACCGTATCCAACCAATCCGCCAGCAAGAATGGCCAGAACACTCTCTCCATCCGGATCTGCTAACGGATTATTCAACCCATAATGGAACCAATTCACACCAGTGACGGCGGCATCGGGGACTCCAACGAGGTCTGGGTAGATAAACCGTCTTAATCTGGGACTGCACCACTTTGCTACGACGTACACGAGTCCGGCATCGGCCATGCGTTGATGGTGGTGGAATGTCAGTTCTCGGGTGTCCCCATCTCCTGTGACTCTGCCTTCGTTGCCGTAGAGGTCGTAGTCTTTACTCCAGATCACCTGGCCGCTGGCGTCGGTGGCCAAATATGTGGGTGTCCTTTTTACCTTGCTCTTTTTACCTTGCTGGCTAAACAGGGGGGCTTGCAATGAGCACTCAAACTCGACACATCAAGGTCAACCAAATTTATTATGATTACAAACCCAAGAACGCCGAACCTTACTCGGTAACGCCGCCGGTGCCCTGGATACAGATGAAGGGTAAGTGGTTGGCCAAAGCGGGCTTTAACATCGATACGCCAATTAAGATTGAGGTTTCCAATGGCTGTTTGGTTTTAACTGCTGAATAGCTAAAATGAAGCCCGGCTCGAAGCCGGGCAATATTTTCAATCAACCGAAGGCCAAGATATATGAACTCCACCTCTCCACTCATTTTTTTTGTAGACGTTGATGATACCTTTGTACGAAGCTATGGAAGCAAGCGTATACCCATACCGGCTACCATTGAACATCTTAAAAACCTAAATACCCAAGGTGCAATACTATACTGTTGGAGTTCCGGTGGCACTGAGTACGCCCGTAATAGCGCGGCTGAATTTGGTATAGAAAGCATATTCACAGGATTCCTTCCTAAACCGAATGTTATGATTGATGACTTACACATCAACGAATGGAGGAACTTAATTCAAGTTCACCC
The DNA here is from genome assembly GCF_050297175.1 of Gynuella sp. Taxonomy (NCBI): domain Bacteria; kingdom Pseudomonadati; phylum Pseudomonadota; class Gammaproteobacteria; order Oceanospirillales; family Saccharospirillaceae; genus Gynuella; species Gynuella sp. The sequence goes on from NZ_JBNKSF010000041.1 coordinate 107,219, forward strand.
CAACTCATGCGTTTCAAAAACTATGAATGATTACAAGGAAGAGTTAAAAAAATAAGGTAGCAACTAACCAACTACCAAAACAGCTCCTTTCGATTTAGGATCAAAGCCGTTTGGCCACAATGTTTTTTCATCATAAAACGCACCATCCAGCTCAGCTTCATCCAGTCCTAAACATAACATCTTAGCGCCATTCAAGTGTGCATCCTTAAAGTTTGCACCCGTTACATTAGCGCCAGTCAAATCAGAACCAGATAAATCCGCACTACTAAAATCTGTATACATTACTCTAGTGTCTACAAATTTTGCGGACTCTAATTTTGCACCAAAAAAGTCTGACGTCATCAAAGACACACCGCTAAAGTTAGCAGCATGTGCTTTAATATTTCGAAGCGAAGTCCCTCTCAACTCTGAACCTCTAAAATCCGATGACTCCAAATCAAACTCATCAAAAACTGCCCGGTGAAAATCGTAGCCTGAAAGCACACGCGCTTTTAGCGCGCTGCCTTCAATTTCTAGGGTTTTTCCCGTTTCAAAACTAACCGTAACCAAAACAGAAACCTCTAATTAATAAGTTTTAATTTCAGAAAGAGGTATCACATTCGCTTTCTTCGCATTGGTCAATACGCCACCATCTACACCAGGAAGCTGACCTTTTATTTTCCCTGCTATATAAGTGTGGTGACCATCAGTGATGACATTCCCATCCATTTTTATATTCGGAGCTTTTGAAGTGGACAATTTATCGTAATATTCCTGAACTCTTTTTAACTCCACAGCTTTTTGCGAAGCCATATTTTTATCGCCTTTCAAAGCGGCTTTTATTGTGTCTTCAGTAATATCCGAACCTCTAGTTACTCCCTTTGTAGCAATCTTCCCACGCTTCAGAGCCTTAACCAGCTGAACCCCTTTTGAGAAGACTCCGCCTCCCACCACGCCCATGGCTGCAGCTCCCGCAACCTGTCCCCATTTGAATTCATCCTGCACACCTGTGGCGATCAGAACCCCTTGCATCGCTGCATCAATAGCAGCTCCTGCCAGCGCTCCCACGATCAGGTTGACAAACTCCCCATCCGGATCCGTATACGCCAACGGATTATCCAACCCATAATGGAACCGATTCACACCGGTAACGGCGGCATCGGGCACTCCGACCGGGTCTGGGGAGATTAAACCGTCTTAATCTGGGACT
>NZ_JBNKSF010000042.1:0-52293 GCF_050297175.1 Gynuella sp.
AAGAAGTTGCGACGTTGCATCAACGCAGCTTGTTTTTCATGACTCATGTTAGACCTCTTCAATATCCGGTTTGCCATTAACGTACGACATTTTTACGGTAACGGACGCTGTCCATCGTGCCGAGTGCTTTCAGCAACTCAATGGTGCTGTAGTCGTTGGACTTCATAACGTTGTCCAGCTTCTGCACTTCACAGGTATAGTTATTGACCTCATCGTTGGAGAGCTCAATATCCATTGCCCGGTCCAGATAAGTTGACCCGGTCCCCATGGCCATCCGGAAAGTATTGTCGATAAAGCACTGACGGGTCACATCCAGATCAGCGATCGAATGCGCCAGTTCTTTAGCCCCGTTGAAGTTAATCGAATCTGTATCATCGGGGCTGGTAATACCGTACATCGTTCCCGAAGAGTCAATGGTCAAACCGTTGTAGTCCTGAGTTTGTGGCAAACCAACAGCATCGTAATCTTCAAAACCACCACCCAATGGGTTGATCATCTGAGCGTGGCAGGTTTGACACAAGCTGCCTGAAGTCTGGAACTCATACTTCTTACGGGCTGTCGCCAGGCCATTGTGTTCCTCAAGGTATTTTTCCCATTCGATTCTGGCCTGTTCACGGGCTTCATCGAAGTCATCACCGTTGAGTGATACACCGGTTGGCGGTGGAGGCACGTCATGACACATAAAGCGTTTACGTAAATAAACCGCTCTCAGGATTGGTCCGGTTTCCTGTTCATGAGCATGAACGGTCAGGAATGCGCCAGAAGTCACCAAGCCAGCACGGCTGTTGATGCCGGTCACTTTTTGCATGTTGTTACCGACCACGCCACCAAATCCATAGAAATCAGCCAGTGCCTTGTTGGCAAATGTGAAACTGCCGTCATAGAGTGCTGAGAATGGTTCACCTTGATCCAGTACCACATGATTGAAGACATCACGTATTTCCTGGGCCATGGCTTCACGTACTTCGGGGGTAAAGGTTGGGTACAAGTTGGGATCTTTGACCATATCCAATACCCGGTCCGTCCGCAGCCATTGTGCCGCAAAGTCACCAAAGTGTTTACGGGCACGATCAGTGGACAACAAGCGTTCCACTTGAGCGGATATTTGCTCATCAGTTTCCAGTCTTCCTTCTGCAGCTGCTTCCAGCAGAGTGTCGTCAGGTGTGGAACCTGTGAAGGTATAACTCAGATAGGAGGCCAATTGATAAGGTGTCAGGACATAAGCATTGCTGTCCAGTTCAACATCCGGCAGCGATGGTACGCTGACTTCGGCGGCTGAAATTTCCCATCGACTGATCGTCAGATCCTGCCCACCTTTGTATTCACCTTCCGCATCGACCTGTTTATTGATGACGGCAATGTACTGGTTACCGCTCAGGTCTTCAGTATGGAACTTATAGGTTTTCTCATAAGAGTGGTTGACTTCAACGGTTGCTATCGTCGTACCGTTAGACTCTATGGACATGGTCGGCCACAGGCCATTTTCGCTACTCTTCGAGCCTTTGACGGTTATCAGTACCAGGTCATCTCCGGTGAACGTTGCGTTGCTACCCTGTTGATTGTAAATCGCCAGAGTTTTTGTATTGCTGCTACTGATAATGGTTTGAATGGTGCCTGCCTGGTCATATACGGCATCGCCGTCACCGCCACCGCCATTTTCAACATCGCTTACGGAAATACCGGTTTCATCGCGATAGAGGAACTGTGGTGAGGTTAGTGCAGTTTTAAGAGCAAGGCCGATTCCATCATAAACGTTGCCGCCCGTGTAGTCTGCTGTGAACAATTCCTGATAGGCAATTGTCTCGTCTTCCGTGAGTGGTCGGCGGAACACTTTGGGCAGATAGTTTTCCACAAAGTTGGCGGCACAGGCATTGTCGTCATCGAAAGCAGAGCAGTTGATGATGCCTTCAAAGTTCTGTTCTGCCAATTTGTTGACGACCTTGGTAATGATCAGATCATAAGAATGTAACGCACCATTATCGATATTCGCCATGAGGTTATTGGAGAAACCGTCAATCATATTATCGGCTGGAATGGCATCGTAGGTACTTTGTCCCAAATCTGTCAGCAGATCGATTCCTGTCAGATCTTCAATAGAGTTCGAAAACTCGTTTCGAGTCAGCACTCTCAACATGCGAGGGCCGTAGTTGATATCGCAGGACAGCTCGCCACCAGGACCACCAGTGTTACCGTCATCCCACGTGCGGATATAGGCCGCGATGTCAGTTGCACAGGTGCCAGTACAGTTAGCGGCATTACCTTTGGGCATGGCATCGTTGATAAAGTTTGCCAGGGCCTGATTGTTGCTGCCGTAACTGGTTTTGGACGGATCTATTTTGATATTGCCTTGTCCAGTAGAGCCATGGCATCCAGCACATTGTGTGTCATACAGAGATTTACCGGATGCAGCATCGCCACCTGACGATCCGCCGCCGTCTCCAGAACCGCCGTCGCCAGAGCCACCATCACCAGAACCGCCGTCACCGGAACCACCATCACCACCGTCTCCTGATCCGTTGTCTGTCCAACTGCGAATATAGGCACTGATGTTGACTGCACAGGTACCCGTACAGTTAGCGGCGTTACCTCTCGGCATGACGTCATTGATAAAGTCTGTCAGTGACTGGCTGTTACTGCCATAAACAGATTTGGAGGAGTCAATTTTGATGCTGCCTTGGCCTTCCACGCCGTGACAACCAATACACTGGGTCTCGTACAATGATTTTCCTGTCGAGATGTCACCGGTTGAGCCATCACCACCGTCACCACCAGAGCCACCGTCGCCGCCATCACCACCAGAGCCATTGTCAGTACTGATTGGGTCACAACCAATGGCTTCTGTTGACACGACGAGGTCATCCATCCACACCTCAGCGCTGTTGCCACTGAAGCTATGGAAACCAAACATGACATAGTTGAACTTATCGCTCATCCAGTCTTTGCCCAGAGCGCCGTTATTCCAGTCTGCTCCGGAAGTAATGGAATGGACCAGTTCTCCATCGACCCACATACGTACTTCGTCATAGCTTGTATCGGCGTACAAGGCGGTCTCGACGCAATACCAGGTGTTTGGCATTAACGCTTTACCGGACTCCCACTGGCTGGCTATAGGCGCAATGTTATCGGTTGGAACGTCGTTAGTACCGAGAACTCCTTTGATCTGACCGATCCGCACTTCGTTATTGGCATCCTGGGTTTTCTTGATGCCCATTATGTGTTCATGGTTGTCGCCTGGAACATTACCCATTTGCTTGTTCATGCGGACAAAGGCACGCATATGCAGATGATCGGTCCCGGCCGGCAACTCGCGCACCAGCTGGGTCATACTGCCTTTAAAGTGAATGGAGTGTGTGCCACTGTAGGCGACTGAATCATCAACCAGGGCATAGGTGCCATAGTCTTTGGTGTTGGTCGTGTTGTAGTTATAACTCAGGAAGTTATCCCAATTGGCTGGCTGTCCATCGACGTCAGTGTTTTCAAAGGTTTCGCTGAACAATACGCCCGACGTTGAACCGCCGTTATCTCCGCCATTGTTGCCGCCGTTATCTCCACCGTTGTCGCCACCTGAGTCACCGCTCCAGGTGCGAATATAGGCAGCGATATCGGTTGCACAATCGCCAACACAGGCACTTGCATTGCCTATGGGCATGGCATCATTGATAAAGTTTTCCAGAGACTGACTACTGCTGCCATAAGCGGATTTGGTTGGGTCGATTTTGATATTGCCCTGACCTTCAGTGCCGTGACAGCGTTGACAGGTAGACTCGTACAATGATTGGCCATTGCTGGCGTCACCGCCGGAAGAACCGCCGTTATCACCACCATTGTCTCCACCGTTATCACCACCATTGTCGCCACCGTTATCACCACCTGAGTCACCGCTCCAGGTGCGAATATAGGCAGCGATATCGGTTGCACAATCGCCAACACAGGCACTTGCGTTGCCTATGGGCATGACATCATTGATAAAGTCTTTTAGAGATTGGTTGCTGCTGCCATAAACGGATTTGGTTGGGTCGATTTTGATATTGCCCTGGCCTTCAGTGCCGTGACAGCGCTGGCAGGTAGACTCGTACAACGTTTCGCCATTGCTGGCATCACCGCCGTTATCACCACCGTTGTCACCGCCACTATCACCACCGTTGTCGTTTACATCGCAACCAATTGGTTGAGTAGAGACAACAATGTCATCCATCCAGACATCTGTAGAGATGCTGCTGAGATTGTGAAACCCGAACATCACGTAGTTAAATTTATCGCTCGCCCAGTCACTGGGTAACGCATCGTTATTCCAGTCAGCTCCAGACGTGATGGAGTGGACCAGCTCACCATCCACCCACATATACAATTCGTCATAGCTTGTATCAGCATAAACGGCGCTTTCTATGCAATACCATTTTCCCGGTACCAGAGGGGAACTTGAACCCCAGTGGTCAAACGTTGGGGACAGATTGCCAGAAGGTACCACGCTGGTTCCCAGCGTACCCTGGACCTGGCCGATGCGGATTTCGTCGTAACCATCCTGGGTATTTTTAATACCCATGATGTGTTCCTGACTGTAATTCCGGGTGCCACCCATTTGGTCACTGAGTTTTACAAATGCACGCATGTGCAGGCGGTCAGTTCCTGCAGGCAGGGCGCGAATGATTTGCGTCTCGCTGCCTTTGAAATGAATGGCATGATCACCGGTGTGTGCGTCACCTGCCTCTACCAGTGCATAGTTGGTGGCATCGGGAGTATTGTTAGCATTGTAAATGTAACCAAGAAAGTTATCCCAATCTTCAGGTTGAGCATTTACACCGACTTGCTCGAAGTCTTCACTGTAAATGACCGGGCTGGAGTGGGTAGCCAACGCGGCAGAAAGTGTAGCATCTGTCAGTGTCGCGGAATTGATGCTCAGTAATTTAGGGTCAAGACTCGCATACTGCACGTTTGCCACTTCGCTATTAAGCGAAGTGTTGGTGTTCGACGATCTGGTTTGATCAGATTCGTCGCTCCCACATGCCTGTAGCAGAGTCAGAGAGGCAGCCACAATGGTTAGGCTGCTAATATATCGGATCCAGTACATATTGATTTCCTGATCTTGTTTTATAAGAAAACCGGTCGGGGCAGCCAGAAAATAACAGCAGGATTGATAACAGGATGATTAAAAAAACCTATCCTGTAACGACTCAATACATTTCTCTTAAGCTACGTCTTTATTAAAAAACATAATCTAAATTAAATGTAAATCGCACTTTTTAGCCGTATTTTGGTGGAAAAGATGCTTTAAAAATTGAATAAAAACGGTGTTTTTTTGTGGACAGATGACTCTCTGTATTTGAGTTTTTTACAGCTAACATATTATTTTTTTGAGTGCAATTTATAGAATAAAAATTAAAAATTTTTCATTTGTTTTTTCAGGTTTGGTGCGGTTTTTTTATATGAAAGTTGTGAACAGCCACGCAGTTATCTGACTTGGTTTTGATGGCTTGGTTCTAGCTGTTAACGATTGTGTTTCAACGCCTTCGGCTATGAAGTGCTTTCAAGAGAGGGGTTGTTAAATTTAGCGTCATATGTTTTCAAAGCATCTCCGTGTCGTTTTAGTACGTTAGGCTTATCGGAAGGATGCGGGTTTGAACGGATACCCTGGCATAGGTTGGTACGTCAGAGTTTGAAATATAACAGTGAGTGCGGGTTTTGTTTCAGTTTTTTCAGGGTTAATCGGTTTGGTTTTTATAATAACTTTCTAATTTACTGATAAAACGGATTGCATGTCATATTTTGAGTAAGTTGATGTTGAAAAAAGTCGGGGTCAAAGGACTTTGGCGGTGCTTTGAAATCAGGTTGTTTCTTGGTAAAACCTGAAAAAACTGAAAATGTGTGTTTCAGGCATTGAAATTTCAAAGTCAGTTGAGCAACTGCATTGTCATAATCAGGTGATTAAGAATCGATCTTTTTTAAGGTTGGAAGGGAGGTTCGTTACCAAACGAATTACGATTGGTAACGAACTGTCAGTGGTATTGATCAGTTGTGAACCGATATAAAAATTGGATTGGAATAGAACCACAGATCTGCGTAATTACGATTGTTAACATCTTCGTAATATTTCAGATAGTCGTCCATGGTCATAACCACTTTTTCAGAACGCTGTGGTTCGCCATTAACGGTTAGTCCTTCGACGTTGTAATCCAGGTTGGAACCACGAAGGCGCAGATATTGGTCTTTTTCTGCAGTGAAGGTATACGTCATCACATAGAAGCCTTCATTGTCCTGATACCAGTCTGAGGCGGTAAATGACTTTGCGACATGAGTACTGTCATTGTGATCGTTGTCGTAGGCTGCGGTGCCATGCACTGCTTTTTTACCTACGTCTCCCACGATCAGATCGATGTGATGCACTCCTGGATTTGCACTGTTATAGTTTTCATCATTTACCACTTGTTCGCGGTTATTGGTTTCCGGCACTTTGAAGCGGACGGTAACGGTAACGACTTCTCCTTGAGCGACGGACAGGTTGCCACCCATGGTTGTGGATGTACCGTTGTGATCCTGAAGGCTAAAATCGAGTGCGTTGATCAGATCTCCAAAGACCGAAAAAGTGTTGCCACTACGAAGTGCAGACAATAGGGTTTTGCTGTCGAGGTGGTCTCTTTTTTGTCCTTCTATCCAAGTATAGTTTTTAGCGTACTCACCAGGATAGTAACCACTGGCATAAGGAATGCGCGTCTTAAAGTGATGGTCCGAGTTGGCGGTGTTCCATATTTTCCGCCCTTCACCCAGAAGTGCATCCCACCAGCCGCCGAGTTCCGATACCACGGGATCAACGCCGCCATGAACACCATCTGCACTGGATGAACCGTAATCACCACGTTCGCCATTAAACTGATTTCCCACCATGCCTTCCGCCAGGAAAAAGACGTCGGGAGCGGCATCATTCAGCTCGCGGATATCCTTGATGGTGTAGCTGTTGGCGTAACGGCGAGGGTGATTCAACATGCCGTAGCTGCTGTCAGGGAACTTTTCTTCCAACCAGGCCAGCGCTGCCAATGCGTCTTCATGAGTGGCGTTCTGACGAACGATACCTTTGTCTTTCCAAGCCTGAAGGTCGGCTTCAGAAAAGTCGCTGTCGTTGTTTTTGTAGCTGAAACGGTATTCAAATTCTTTAATGGCGGCCAGCCGTTCTGCCTTATTGTTATCGTCCCAGAGAATGCCCACGTTGTAGTGTTCATGCGTTGGCATATCCCACTCAAATGTTGAGTAGATTAACTTATCCTGGTATTTGTCAGCCTGTAACGCGGCGACTCCAGGCAGTTCATATGTCGTTAGTGCATCGTAATACAATAATCCACCAACATCGTTGTCGTCGTTGTCCTGACTATTATTACGCATATGGTTGGAAATGCTGATGTAGTCCAACCCAAAATCATCAAAACCGTGGCTTAAAACATCTGCAAGGGGAGAGCGGGCATCCTGCGAGAGTGCTGTGTGCACATGCAGGTCACCGGTAACCCAGTAACCTTGACGGGCAGATCCGTTATCACTGCTATTGTCAGATGTTACTTGGTGCTTATCTTCAGTTCCGCAACTGCTCAATGCTGTGATTGCCATCAACAGTGGGACTACAACTATTCGATTCGTCATGAGTATACAGCCTGTCTTTATGTATGTTTCCGGACATTTATATCCATTGTTCGTGATCTAGGGTTTGATTGCTGTGTTAAATGTATCTGAGGCAATGGATAAAGGTCGTGCGTACCATAAAACGAAAATATGACAAATTAAGAACAGTTTTATGACAGATATTTTCCATATAAGAGTGGCCCGGAGAGTTGTTCGGATAACCTGTGGTGGTTGTTCACTGGGGTTGGCGGGATTGGCTGCGGTTGGTTACATTTGTTTAGGGGGGTCAAGGTGAATTGATAAAAAAATTTTCATCATAACTATTTTTTGATGAAGATGATGATGCAGATTCGTCCTATGAAGAAGCTGAGATTATAGAGCAAGCTGTGCCAGCTGCTAACATAACTGGTAGAGTTAAACCATGCCTGTGGTTAAATAACGTACCCAGTCATGGCGCTGTCGTTTCCCGGCATCCCTGGCCGCGTTCTGATAATCATAGGGGACTTTTATATGTTCAATCTTCCAACTCCCGGAAATTTTTTCAATCAATGCATAAGTGGCATGTGGCGCAAAATTCTGCATGGAGTGAAGAACGGGTTCATCATCGCTATAAGCGGGCAGACCAACACTACCGGGATTCACAATAAGCTGTTGTGTTGTGGTCATAACCATTCTGGGTATATGGGTATGACCGCATAAAATGACCTGAGAATGGTTGTCCTTCAGTAGTTCAATAATATCGCTGTCTGCACGTAGTTTTGGGTATCCGTCGCTAACGTCTTCGAGCAGATAAATCAGATCATCTGTTGGCGTGCCGTGGCAGAGATAAACCTCTTCCGTTAATTGCTGATCGAAAGGAAGTTGTCGCATCCACTCCAGAGGTTCTGGACCGAGATCCTGTAAAATAAATGCCATGGTCGGATTGTTACGAATGTCTTCTGCCGTAGACTCATAGATCTGCCTGTCCTGATTACCACGAATGGTTACCAATGAGTGCTGCATTAGCAATTCATAGGTGGCACGGGGTGCAACAGGGCCATAAAGAATGTCGCCCAGGTTAACGGTTATATCCACACTCCTTGTCTGTATATCATCCAAAGTGGCTTGTAAGGCATATACATTGCTGTGGATATCAGACAGTAGGGCGATTTTCATACAAAACCTTCTGAAGCGGGGAATTATTGCCTCATTTTGCCTAAAACCTTCGCTGCGAGCCAGTTTTGGTAGCATTGGAGCCATCGATGTTTTTCTAAGGAACCCCTATAAAGCTGATGGTATCTACCGTGTGGTTTAAAAGTATTGGTTGCTAATTTTAAATATGAAGGTAAACTTCACAGTTAAGCTTCATAAGTAACATAGTTCTGAATATGCCCCAGGATCTTGCGCATCAATTGGCGGTGGAATTAAGGCATCTGATTGCCCGTTCCCATCGGAAACTGAAAGAACAGGCCAACCTGGGAGATTTGAGCTGGACACAGGAACGGGTGTTGATTCATCTGTACCGACACGCGCCGGCCACGGTTTCTGACCTTGCTGTTTTGGAAGGTATGCGCTCACAGTCGATGGGTGCAACGGTTAACACGCTCAAACAGGCGGGGTATGTGATCGGCCAAAGTGATCCAAATGATGGTCGTAAAACCCTGTTGTATCTGTCCGACGAATTTAAACGACATATCAGGCAAAAACGCCTTGCCGGAGAAGAGTGGCTGGAGTCGCTGATTTCTCAACGCTTGACCGAGCGGGAGCAAAAGACACTGAAGAATTCCCTAAAAGCCTTTAAGAAGCTATTACAGGACGAGTAATTATCTGACCAGCCCGCCCCGGGCAGACCAGCAGATTCTCAGAATTCCCACGAGTGCCCGGCAGTTATTGGAAGCGGGTTATCACGTAGTGATCATCATTCTCTTGGATTGGCCTGAATGGTCAACGCCTGCCGTGTAGCGGGTGATAAATACAACTCCATCATTGCGGGATAGTGTGAAGTAACCTCAAAAAAAATGTTTGAGGTGTCATTTGAGGAGACGTCATTGAAACAGGCTTTCCGTTCTTTAGCGAATACGAATTATCGTCTCTGGGCGATAGGCGCCATCATATCCAATATCGGTACCTGGTTGCAGAGAACTGCACAGGACTGGATTGTGATTGCAGAATTGTCAGACAAGAATGCGTCTGCAGTCGGTATCGTGGTGGCATTACAGTTCTTACCACAGATTTTTTTATTACCCTTGACCGGTTGGGCAGCAGACCGGCTTGATCGCCGCAAGCTGTTGATTGCCACCCAGATTTTGATGGCCATCCTGGCACTGCTGCTGGGCAGCTTGGCGCTGTCCGGTCATATCCAGTTGTGGCAGGTATATGTCTGTGCATTGTTACTTGGGTGTGTTACAGCATTTGACGCCCCGGCCCGCCATGCTTTTGTCTCGGATCTGGTCAGTGAAGAGGATCTGCCCAATGCCGTGTCGCTCAATGCGTTGTCGTTCAATGCTGCCAGAATGATCGGGCCGGCCATTGCAGGTATCGTTATTGCCAGTCTGGGGTCTGGTTGGGGGTTTATCTCCAATGCCATATCATTCATCCCGGTGATTGCCATCATGATGATGCTGAAAGTGAAACCGTGTTGCGCAGGAGTAGAGACGGTCCAGGAAGGTCCGGAGTCTCGCCAAACACTGTTTGATGGTTTTCGCTATATCTGGAGCCACCCGGAAATGACCGTCACCCTGATGATGGTGTCTTTGATCAGTATGTTTGGTATGAATTTTCCGGTTTATCTGTCCGCCATGACCGTACATGTATTTACCGGTGGTTCTGAACAATATGGGTTGTTGACTTCTATTATGGCCATTGGTTCCATAACCGGCGCATTGGTAACTGCAATTCGTTTGAAACCGGATATGAGGTTTTTGACCGTATCCATGGGTGCTTTTGGAGTGACCTGTCTGGTGGCATCGGTCATGCCGGATTTCTGGATGTTCGCTGTTGCTTTGATTGCGGTAGGAACCACTGCACAACTGTTTACCACATCCTCAAACAGCCTGACCCAGATTTCCACTGATCGGAAATTGCGTGGCCGGGTGATGGCAATCTTCCTGAGTATTGCGCTTGGAGGAACCGCTTTGGGTGGTCCTATGGTGGGCTGGATTTCTGATAGCTATAGTCCGCGCTGGGCGATGGCAGTCAGTGGACTGGCGGCCATCGCAGCAACCCTGATAGGGGCATTGTTCCTGTATCGTCAGCAACTGACCAAGGTTGCTATCGCTGATAGTTCTGTGTCCTGATAGCCCTGAGTATCAGTAACATCGGATCTCTTTTCCAACATCTCTTCAATAATATGATTCCATGCCGGTTTTAATCGAACTGGCATGGTTCTTTGTATTTTAAGTCTTTATTGAAATGTTATATGGCTGTGTCATATGGCTGCCTTAAACCTGTGTCAGATTCCCTGATGTTGTATTTTCTAACTGACATCATCGGGAGAGGAGCAATGGGGTATAGTCGTCGTAAATTTATTCAGCAAAGTAGCCGAGGCGTTGTTGGTATCGGATTGTTAGGCACATCTGCATTGGGTATGTCACTGAGAGTGGGAGGTGGTCATCCTGAAATCGAACCAGGTGCTTTTAATTTTGGTGTTGCCAGTGGTGATCCTCGCCAGGACCGGGTAATTATCTGGACTCATTTTCAACCGACCGGACAAGGGAGCACAGCGGTACAATGGCAGATTGCACTGGACGAAGGCATGATAGATGTCGTTGCCGAAGGCATATTCATCACCAGTGAAGGCAGAGGGAATACCATCAAGGTCGATGTCAACGGATTGTTGCCAGGTACCACCTATTTTTATCAGTTCAGAGTGGGGAGAGCTTTTTCAGAGGTTGGGCGCACCCGGACAGCACCCGAAGGCGATATTGAGCTGGCCCGGTTTGCGGTTATTTCCTGTTCGAGTTATGCCCATGGTTACTTTAATGTTTATCGCATCTTGGCGGAGCGTGATGATCTTGATGGTGTTATCCATCTTGGGGATTACATTTATGAGTATGGCCAGGGTGAATATGACGAACGCTCATTACGCAACGAGCGCACGCTGACACCGGCGCATGAGCTGATTAACCTGACAGATTATCGTCGAAGATATGCATTGTATCGATTGGATACGGATCTACAGGCTGTGCACCGGCACCATCCCTTTATAACGGTTTGGGATGATCACGAATTCGCCAATGATGCCTTCCAGGATGGTGCGGAAAACCATAACGAAGGGGAGGGAGCATGGCGAGATCGTAAAGCCGCTGCCAGGCAGGCATATTTTGAATGGATGCCGATTCGGGAGCACCGTACCGGCGGTATCAGCCGGACTCTGCGTTATGGCGATCTGTTAGAACTGATCATGCTTGATACCCGGATTGAAGGGCGGGTGGCACAGCCCGGTGGGCCTGATCGTCAGTCTGAAGCACGGGATTTCAACCGAACTTTGCTGGGTTTTGAACAGGAGGCATGGTTGCAGCAACAGCTGTCCAGTACTACTGCACGCTGGAAGGTCATTGGTCAGCAGGTGATGATGGCTCAACGCTATTACATAAAATTGCCGGATTTGTTTGGTGGTGGTGCATCGCTATGGCTGGACTCCTGGGATGGATATGCCGCGACCCGGGACCGTCTGCTGACTCATATCCGTGATGAGGGAATTGATAACGTTGTGGTGTTGACCGGTGATGTTCACAGTTCGTTCGCGGCTGACCTTTCAGATAATCCGTATGATGCAAATAATTATGATCGCGACAGCGGGGCCGGTTCGCTGGCAGTGGAATTTGTGACGCCATCCATTACCTCTCCCGGCTTCCCGCCCGTGCTTGCTGAAACCGGAGCCGCCACCATTATGGCAGCCAGTCCTCATATCAAATATGCAGAATTACGTCGACATGGGTTTATACTCTTGACGCTGGATCGGGAACAGGCACGGTCGGACTGGTTTTATGTGGCGGATATTCTTCAACGGTCCACACAATATCGGTTGGCTTGCAGTTATCTCACTCGTGATAAAGAGAACTGCCTGGAGATTGCCTGAAGGTCGGTATAGCTGTGCAACGGTTCGGCGTTGTTTTTGGAGTGTATTTCGATGAAAGAATCTTTGAACCAAGTTTCAAAATACCTGAGTTTTCTGTTGCGTCATAAGCCTGATGAAATTGGCCTGACATTGGATGAATCCGGTTGGGCCTCTATTGATGAGCTGATTGAAAAGTCGGCATCGGTCAAGTTGACCAGAGAATTGATTACTGTTGTTGTAGAAACCAACGACAAACAGCGTTTTGCCATTGATGCCACTGGCTGTCGCATTCGAGCCAATCAAGGACATTCTATAGAGGTAAATCTGGCGTTACCGCCTATCGAGCCGCCCGAGTGGCTGTTGCATGGTACGGCCAGTCGTTTCGAATCTTCCATTCTGACGGATGGTCTGATTAGACAAAAACGACATCACGTGCATCTGACAGAGTCGGAAGTCGTGGCCAAGTCGGTTGGTGGGCGATACGGTAAGCCGGTTATCTTCAAAATTGCTGCTGGCTCTATGCATCAGGAAGGCTATCAGTTTTATAAAACGGTCAACAATGTCTGGCTGGTCTCTGATGTGCCGGCTCAGTTTTTGGAGAAATTGGTCCCGGACAAAGGGCGTGCTGAATGATGTGGGCGAAACAGATTGTTCTTCAGAGTTGTTTTTACTGAGTACGTAAAGAATCTCTGAAAACCAGCCTGTTTCCGAGCGAAGCATTGTCAGCTACGTCTGGAATCAATACCTTCTCAAGTTCCCTTTTATGCCAGAATAGTGCTGTTTTTCAAAGCTCCATGGGACTTTTTTGGGGCTCATCTTTTAAAGTTCTCTGGCTAACATTCGTGAATGAATATTTCTTAAATATTCAACATGATACCCATATCGCCAGGGATATCATTAATGCCTTTCAGTGATGGAGCGTTTACGGGAATGAGCGCTGGGTCACGATACTGACTAAAAATAATCTACCCGTTCACACTCATTAAGTATGGCAATAGTCTTAATAGTGTCAGGTGAATTAAATTGGCTGCAGTAAACCTTGTCCAGATAACGAATTCGTCGGTATGACTATAGACAGTGGACGCCCATTCTATAGAGAGAATATGGGCTGAAGCCGATAAGCGATACAGGTGATGCCATAGACGATTGAGCAAATGTTGTTCAGTGTGCTGTGGTTATTTCTCCAGCTAATAAATATACCGTCCCGTGGAGCTGGCAAGTGTCACCAATACCCTGTTTTCTCAATAAAAGAATATCTATATGAAAAAGCTCAACATGATTTTCAGTCTGACTGTATTGATGTCAGCATTGGTATTTCCGGCCATGGCTGAACCGGACCCGAATTTTCATATTTATCTCCTGGTGGGACAGTCAAATATGGAAGGCGCCGCCACAATTGAAGCTCAGGATCAGGTTACTAATCCCAGAGTGATGGTATTACAGGATGAAAACTGCCCGAGACTGGGAGCATCCTATGGTCAATGGCGGGTAGCTGCGCCTCCGTTGATCCGTTGTCTGAATTACCTGGGGTTGGGGCCTGGTGACAGTTTCGGCAAGGTAATGGCAGAGAACTCTCCATCGAGCGTGACCGTTGGTTTGGTCGGTGCTGCTCACGGTGGACAGAAAATTGAGTATTTTCTGAAAAATTGTGACGCCTACAATGCCTGTACTCCGAGCTTTGGCAGCACGCCAAATAATCTGCATGGTGGTTACGCCTGGTTGTTGGATCTGGCTCGCAAAGCCCAACAGCGTGGGGTGATTAAAGGCATTATCTTCCATCAGGGAGAAAGCAATACCAGTGATCCCGCTTGGCCTGGCCGGGTTAAACAACTGGTTACGGATATACGCAATGACCTCGGGGTTGGCGATATTCCGTTTATCGCCGGAGAATTGCCATATACGGGTTGTTGTTCCAGTCACAATCGGTTGATTGCCCAGCTGCCGTCGGTGATCTCAAATGCGCATGTGGTAAAAGCGGATGGCGGGCTTAATGTCCATGACGAATATCATTGGAATTCTGCCGGGGTTCGTGAGATGGGGCGTCGTTATGCTAATAAGATGCTTGAGCTGGTGGATACTGGTGCGAGTGACAATAATGGCGGTTCAGATGATAACAATGGTGGTTCTACGGGTGAGGGTGACAACACGATTGTTGTTCGTTTGAAAGGCGCCGCCGGTGATGAAGCCGTCAATCTGCAGGTGGGTGGTGTCACCATTCATGCATGGACAGCTTCAACCATCATGTCGGATACCACCGTACATACCAATGCCACTGGTGCGATTCGGGTCGGCTTTACCAATGATGGTGGTGACCGCGATGTACAGGTTGACTATGTCATTGTGAATGGTGTGGTTCGTCAGGCAGAAGATCAGGACGACAATACCGGTGTCTGGGGTGACAGCAGTTGTGGTGGTGGCAGTTTCTCTGAATGGTTGCACTGCAATGGTTCTATCGGGTTTGGTAACGTAGACGGATCAACAACAGATCCTGGTGATGGGTCATCGGATTCCGGTTCCACGGAACCCAGTCATGTAACGGCCAAGCTTGAAATGACCAATGATTGGGGAAGTGGTTATTGTGCGGCGTTGGTTGTTACCAATGATGGTGGGCCAGCTACTGAATGGGTAGTTGAATTTACCATTGAAGGCCAGGTTGACAGTTTGTGGAATGGTAGCTGGAGTCAGGTTGGCTCGTCTCTCAAGGTATCATCCGGGTCGAACTGGAATGGCAAACTTGCAACCGGACAAAGTAGCCGCGCCACCGGATTCTGTGCCACTCGCTGATCATGGTATGGCTTCACCGGGGTCTCACCTGACTCCGGTGCAAATTTATTCATATTGCTGATGAGCTGCTTGCAATGGAGTATGCTCATTATTTACCTCCCGATTTACCTCCCAGTATTATGTGCTGGATATTCGTTAACCGGCTCAAACCCCTATAAGGCTGATCTACCCGATTTTTTTTATAGGATGGATGTCGTAGCATGCGGGTTTTGCTTAGAGATGTATCATGAATCATACCCAGACAGCTGCTCAGCTATTATTTCAGGCCCGCCGTAGTGGTGATCAAATTGGACGATTACCAGAAACATGCCGCCCACACGCGCTCGACGAAGCATTGTTGATACAGGAAGAAGTTTCCAGGTTGCATGCGGCAGAGGGTGAAGAGATCGCTGGTTGGAAATGTTTGCTGCCCAGCGACGACAAGGTTGTGGTGGCACCGATTTATCAGCGTCTGGTCCATCGGAGCGGCACCTGTTCGTTAGCGCCGATCAACAATGCAGCGGCTATCGAACCTGAACTCGCTTTTGTCTTTTCTGAAACCCTTGCGCCCCGAGGAACCTCCTATTCTGAGGAGGAAGTTTGTGCGGCCATTGGTGAAGTCCGCATGGCTCTGGAGTTAATACGTGGTCGCTACAGTGATCCGGATAGTTGTCAGTTTCCAGAATTACTGGCGGACGGGCTCTTTAATCAGGGACTTTATTTAGGTCCAGTGGTCTCGGAATCGCCTGCTGCTTTTCTGATTCAAGTGGAGTATTCCCACGAAGACATCCGATTGGATGGTCATCATCCTAATGCTGATGCGCGTGCACCCTTAACCTGGCTGGTTAACTTTCTCAATGAGCGGGGACACACTATTGAGGCTGGACAAGCGGTGATCACAGGTTCTTATGCTGGGGTTATTAATGTCCCATTTACTCAAATAACAGTCAGATACGGTGACTTTGGCTCCATGACGGTTGACCTCAAGCAGTCTTGACTATTCATTGGGTAACCTGGCGATGTTGCACACAACATCGCCATCATATCGATAGTACTGGTAGCTCCATCTGTTGCTCGGTACAACACGCTGTCAGCGTCGTTTTAGAGCAATAAATACAGTACAGGTACTAACCAAGCGGCAACATTGTTGGGTGCGATTTCTGGATCGCAGCTGTCCAGAATACCATCCTGATCTGCATCCAGGCTCAGCGGAATAGTCTGATTGTCTGTAGAGGGATTTAATACAAAGACAAAGAGACAAAGGACACCCACTTTATCTATTAGCTAGACACCCATTTTAAGTCTTGATTCTGAATTCCAAGAAAGGCATTATTCAAAATACTGTATATTTATCAGGATATAGCCATGGCCCGATCAAGGAAGTCGCAAATATCACTCGATGCCACCTCGTACTATCACTGTATCTCCCGCTGCGTTCGGCGGGCTTTTCTCTGTGGCTTCGACCCCTTTACTCAAATCAGTTACGAACACCGTCGCCAATGGGTTGAAGATCGCTTGTTATGGCTGGGTGAGATATTCGCCATCGATATCTGTGCCTACGCGGTCATGACCAATCATGTGCATGTGGTCTTGCACATCAATCCCCGGCAGAGTGAACAATGGTCTGTCAAAGACGTCATTCTGCGTTGGCATCGGCTTTATAAAGGCGTTCCTCTGAGCCATCGCTATTTGAATGGCGACTGTTTTTCCCCAGCTGAAGAAGCGGCACTGGCCACATTAGTGGAGCAATGGCGGGAAACTCTGACGTCCATCAGCCGCTTTATGGCAGTATTGAACGAAGGCATTGCCCGGCGCGCCAATCGGGAGGATCAATGCACCGGGCGCTTCTGGGAAGGTCGGTTTAAGTCCCAGGCATTACTGGATGAAAAAGCACTAATGGCCTGTATGGCTTATGTTGATCTGAATCCCATCCGAGCGAAAATCGCAGAAACACCCGACACATCAGACCACACATCGATTCAAAAACGCATCAAATCCATTCAGGAGAATGGCCGGCAACCCAGAGAATTACGGCCGTTTGTCGGTCACTATCAACAGGATATGCCGGAAGGTCTGCCTTTTCCGCTCAAAGACTATCTGGAACTGGTGGATTGGACGGGGCGGGCAATGCGGGAAGACAAACCCGGTTTTATCGCAGCAGAACAACCATCGATACTTGAACGTATTCATCTCTCAGACAGACAATGGCACCGCTTGACCCGACACTTTGAAAAACAATTCAAATGCTTTGCCGGTCAGCAGTCATCGTTTGAAAACATCAAAAACTGCTTCAAATTGCATCGCATGCCGCCAAATTTGTTGGCGGGTTAATCAAGAATTCCCTTAAAAGACAGTGCACTGGATACTTTCAAGAAATTCGTCTTGCTGCAGCTCGTACATGCATCAGCAGTTTCCCCCAATTACACCCCAGTTATTACATCAGTAGCATCCAAATTGCCTTGGTTAAACTTGTTTATCGTTTTTGCCGTGTTAGTTTACGGAAAAAGGGAATTTCGTTTCTTCGTATGGCTGTCTATTTATGCCATTTTTTCAGTGGGTGTCCTATTTTATTATTTTATTTTAAATGGGTGTCTTAGCTATTTCAGTTTCAATACTCTGCCTTTTGGAGTCAGGATCTTAGGTTCATTAAAAACCGTTTTAGCGGGGTCCAGAATCTGGGATGTACGCCGTTGGAGCCTATATGTTTATCTGCGCTTAGTGGTACGAAGTTGGAGTTGTTACCGCCAAAGTTGACTGGTTTTATGTGGTGAATCTGGGTGCCCCGTGCCCAGCGGTTTTTCCAGGCCTGTTTCAAAATGTCTCTTCTGCTGGCGGGTAATTTGTCGAGTAGTGCGACCATGTTGTCTTTGTTGACGGGGCCGGTCAGCATGGCTTGTTCTTGGGCATTGAGTTGGCTGTGTATATAACGCCATTTTTGTTGTCCGCGAATCAAACCGCCAGTGGCGTCAATATCGACCAGTCCTGCGCTGTTAAGTTGGGCAATTCTGGCGGCATCAGCGGTTGGTTCTGTTTGCCACCAGTTGCGCATGACCTCCGGAAAGGCTTCGCGCGTGGCGCTGTAAGAGGCGGCTTCGTCCGGATCACTGCGGTCTACTGCTTGAAATGCAGTCGGGGGCGTGCCGTAAATACCATTGGCGGCGGAAATAGTATATTCCACGGTGGCTGTACTCGGCGCATTGACGATCTGATCGCCAGTTTGACCGGCTTGTGGTGGGTGTTTGAGTTTGCTCAATGTAACGCTGCCGGAAAATATTGCTGTCTGAAAGCTGCCACTGCGACTGGAACGGGAGTAGCCGCTGATCATGGTTGCTCCTCCGGAATTCAGGATGTCCACTCGATCTGGCAGAGTGCTGGTGCTGGCACCAGTGGGAGCGTTGGGCGAGGATTTTTGTGTAGGTTGACGACGTCTGGGGCTCATTTCGCCGATGACCCACCAGACTCCTCCTTCCAGCAATGGTTCCAGTAAGCTGAAACCATAACGTGCTTTGATGGCTCTTAACGCTGGACGTATAACAGCTTCGCCGATTCGATTGCCGGGCAGGCGATTGACTACGGCAACGGCAGCGGCCATCCCCTGACGTGCTCTTTGTTCCGGATCTTGAGGCACACCGGCCTGGACAATAAACCTACCGGCCCGGCGTGCCTGAGCGACGATCCAATTTACCACTCGGTCGATGCCACGGTTTATCGGTCTTCGTACCCGGTCAATGATATTTCTCACTGCAGTAGAAACCCGGCCAAGCCCGGCAAAACGGGCGAGAAAACTGATCACCAGTGTTAACATACCGGCCATTGTGGTTTCCACCCGGTTGGCGGCGGCATTCAGACGACCTGCAGCAATCGCTGAAATGGAATTGATAAATGACATCGCCACCCTGGCAATGGTGCGCAAACGTTCTACAAAAAACATAATGGTGTTATAGGTTGCAATAATGGCCTGCACGAATGCGCCAACGGGGTTCAACATGGACACCAGTTTAATCACAGCCTGAGTCACGATGTTTTGAGTGACGAAGGTGATGATTTGTTCGATTACCATGTCGCGCAGGTTGCTAAGGCCTTCAAGCAATTGTCGCCATGCCGCTGCCGGACCTTCAGTGATCAAGGTGCGAATCAGGTCGAAGCCGGCTTCCATAGCCGTCACGGCACGTTCACCCACAACCCGTACCAGGCGGGTACGGATGTTCTGCCAGGTCAGTCCCAGCACACTGAGCACAAACTTTAAAATTTCCCTCAGAGTAAAAGCCTGAGGGATGTAAACGTCAGCACCGCTCATGGTTCCAGTGAGCCAGTTAATCAGAGAGGTACGTAAGTGGCGCATAAAGTTGCGGCGGAATTTTTGAAATCCGAGTTTTCCCGCACGAACCAGATTTCCGATAAACCCGATAGGGTTACGAATGATGTTTCTGAATGCTGCAGCAGCACGACGTAGATAGGGCATGGCCCCAGGCGCAACGACTTCAAAAATGATTTGCAGCAGCTGCAATACAGTGCCGCCTGCCCAGCTGATGAAGCGTCCGACAAAATTTCCGAATACCCGGAACACTCGACCGAGCACTGAGGGTATGTCTAGCAGATCTCGGATTTGCAAGGCACGAAACACATTCATGAACAGCGTGGGAATCTGACGGACAAAACCCAGTAGTCCTGCCATTGCTCCCTGAAACCAGGCCCAGGCGCGGGCAATGGCGTTGGCTCGCTTGATGTTATTCCACACTTCTTCCTGTCCGATCAGCTTCATGAATCCACCGATGAGCGTCTCTGCATTGCGGGGAACCGGATCGCCGGTAATCGGATTGGAGCCTAGTAGTGCAGTGAGCAGATCCCAGCCACGAGTGCGGGCAACTCGCTCGGCCAACGGACGCAACACCGCATCGCGAATAAACTGAAGAATGGTGTTGAATATGCCACTTACAAAACGTTTGATGCGGTTGATGGGGTCAGTGAATATACGTTTGGCCCTTGCCCAGACACCGCTGAGATCGAAAATATCTCGCCAGCTCAGGGAGTCGAGGAAACGGTCCAGTGCATCGCGTATCAGTGTCCAGGTCATACCGAGACCGTTGATTTGTTGCTCTACCCAATGGCCAACCCGCTCGAAGATCCCGTGATTATCCAACGCTCGGGTGATCAGAATACCGCCAGGTAGAAACTCGACGATGGCGCGAAGGATATTCGCTGCGCTACGTTCAACCCGGTCGCGGTTGATGGGATTCATCCCCAGGATGATGGTGAACATGCGAAAGCCAGGAATCAGATAAGCCTTGTCGGCAAAATAATCCAGCGCGTCACTAATGCCAAGTCGATTGATTTTGGTTTCGCTGCGCGCTTCTACAGGCACGTCCGGCCGTTCCTCATCAGCACTCCGCTGAACGGCACCTCCCTGTTGAATGGTATGGGTCAGCTCATGGGCCATCAGTTCCTTACCGTCATCGCTATCAGGCTGGTACTGGTCTTTACCAAAGAAAATATGATTATGGACCGCAAACGCTTTGGCATTCACCTGAGTATTGAGTTTGGCGGCCTCCCCATCTTTATGAACTCTGACATTGCTGAAATCTGCATTGAAGCGCGGCTCCATAAACTTGCGTACCGACAAAGGCAGCGGTTCACCACCAGTCATGCTACTTCGGATTTGCGCGCTGACACTACCAGATACATCGGGTGTCCCTTCAGCTTTGGCCTGTACTGGCTCCTCGGAGTTAGCGCTGCGCTGAACGGAGGTTTCTTCGTCTGGCTTTGTCTGAAAGTGGGTGTCCTGCTGTTGCTGTGGGTGTCCTGTTACTAAATCGCTGGCAGCCTTACGCTGAACATCTGGAGTTTCTTCATCTGGTTTTGTCTGAATGGCCTCGGGTTCTTTCGTCGCCTGGCGTTGAAGTGTGCTGTTTACTTGGCTTTTAAGGTGGGTGTCCTGTTGTAAGCTGGCAGCCTTACGCTGAACATCTGGAGTTTCTTCATCTGGTTTTGTCTGAATGGCTTCGGGTTCTTTCGTCGCCTGGCGTTGAAGTGTACTGTTTGCTTGGCTTTTAAGGTGGGTGTCCTGTTGTAAGGAGAGACGCTTGATGTCCACTTGTTCGTCGGTGTTTTTTGACCGTAGGGTGGTGGTTTCATCGGTTGTTTTTGTTTGGATTGGTGGTTGTTGTTCTGTCCGGTTTATCTGGGGGGAGGTAAACCGGGCGATGTAGGGGGATTTCAGTTTGGTGCTGACTGTCTCGGATTCTTTTTCTTTGATTTGGCGGAAAACGCTGCGATTGCCTTGGCGGACGTAGCTGATACTGGAGTCGGCTATGGCCATACGCATGATTTTTTGCGCGGTGTGGTCGGCTTCTTTTTCTTGCGGGTCATCGGGCGATGAAACTTTGCTGGCCATTTGTAGCCGGGTACGGCTCAATCCCTGGGCGCTGTCCATTGCCGGGCTCTGTGTCTGGGCGGCGGCCTGGTTTTTGCGGCTGGTGCTACTTTTTTTTGCGGTTTCCATAAACGTCGTCCGATGTCATGTCGATTACAGCCGTTTTCCTTCTTTTAGATATTCACGTCGGATGCCTTCTTCAATGTCGTTCTGTTGCAGTCGATGATCACCCCGGGCCAGCATGCGCAGAGAGGCGAAACGTACTGCATTGAGGATGGTGCCACCTGACAGTGCATATTTATCCGCAATTTTCTGCAACTCCAGGTCGTCTTCCAGAGTGTTTGAGAGTGGTAGTGCGTTACGCCAGATTTTCAGACGTTCTGCCGCTTGTGGCATGGGAAATTCGATAATGGATTGAAAGCGTCGTTTGAATGCGTCGTCAATGTTGCTCTTAAAGTTGGATGCCAGGATCACGACGCCGTCAAATTCCTCCACCCGCTGTAACAGAAAGCTGATTTCCTGGTTGGCATAGCGGTCGCGGGCATCATCGACTTTGGTGCGTTTGCCAAATAATGCGTCCGCTTCGTCGAAAAACAAAATCCAGCGACGGTGCTCGGCCGTATCAAATACTCTGGCCAGGTTTTTTTCGGTCTCGCCAATATATTTTGAGACCATCAGGCTCAGGTCTACTTTGTAGACGTCACTATCGCAATATTTGCCCAGTAAGCAGGCTGACAGGGTTTTTCCGGTACCAGGGGGCCCACAAAACAGGCTGGTGAATCCCGGCGCGAGTTTGCCGCGCATGCCAAGCTGGTCGAGCAGCTGGTCGCCGTAGAGAATCCAGTGACGTATTTCATCCAATTGTTCGATAATGCCTTTGGGAAGAATCAGGTGATCCCAGTTCAATTGGGTTTTTATGAGCTTGGCCGGAAAGTCACTGTTGAACTGAGGGTGGTATTCGTGTCCGGTCGTCAGTTGCTGTACCAGGTCGCGATGGATGATCAGCGCGCTCGCCGCCCAGGGTTCTTGCGCCGGGGATTCGAGGATCTGCAAAATACCTTCGCGTATTAATGGAGCATCCGGTTGTAGTGCGTTCTGAGTATCGAAGCGTTGGTCCAGATGGATGCCGGCACAGATAAACAGTGCAGTTTCTATGGTGGGTAGAAAACCGCCATGGGCACTACCAAGCTGACCGCCGAATTCAGTAAAACCGCGTTGTGTCTCGGTGTTGCGAATCAGTAAAACATCGAGTAGCTGTGGCTGGATATGAGGCGTCAGGCACAACACCAGAATCAACCTTTCCGTAATAGTGAGTTTGAGTTGTTCGGTCAATTGGCCATATGCCGAGGCGCCGAGTTGTGGCGGATTTTGCCAGGCCGGGTCTGGAGCGTGATCGGCTTCATCAAAGTAACCCACCAGCCGCTGCTGCAATACCTGCGAAAACCATTGCAGCTCCTGCTCCAGGTCTGTCGCGATATTGTGATTGTTTACCAGCTGACTTGTATCGGTTTGTGCATCCACGGCAGTTTCACTATGGTCAAAGAGTAAGGAAGAAAATCCAACAGGACATCATGGCCCAGGCGTTCCAGTTTCAGGATCGTTTGATGGTCCTCGTATTGAATAAAACCCGGTCGTTGCAGGAAGGCCCGGCGCAGACCATCGATGGAAGTGTTGTTCAGTTTGTGCCAGTGGCTGATCATGGCCAGGAGTGCGGCATCAGCCTGCTGGATATCGGAGTCTGTGAGCATGTCCGGACTGATCAATAAAGGAGTATCTGGCACCAGTGCCAATAATACCCTGATGATCGGCAGTTCATGGGCAAGCGCCAGTTGGTGACCGTTCAGACAGTAGTGGATCAGTGCCACCGCTTTGCAGGTATGCGAAGGATTGTCCGGAAGACGGGCAGTATTGATGTTGCAGGCTGAAAAAAGCGTCTTTAAATAAGGGTAGATTAGAATGCCACCGGCCAGGGAAATCGGTGTTAGCTCAGATTTTAAGGTGATGAATTTGTCCGGTATTTGCTCTGTCGCTGTAGCCGTTATTGCGGGTGTTATGGTCGTGTGGGTATTTACCGGCCGGGATGTTGGCGTATCGGTGAGGATCATCGTGGTCAGTTGTTGCAGAAAAACCGCCAGCCGTGAGGATTGAGAATACTGTTTCTGGCGTTGCCAGATATCGAGCCATTGCTGTTTTTGTTGTGGGTCTGGAGCAAATACGGCTAGTAGTGTCTGAGGTGCTGACAGAATCTGATCTGCTTGGATAAATGAAATCTGCTGACAGATGAACGCTGCCAGACAGAACCAGCGCTGACCTTCATTTTTATACGGTAATTTGCTGGTTATTAGGTATTCCATTAATAGCCGGTCAACGGTGTCCAGTGCTTGAGGAACGGTGTTGAGTAACGCAAGGACCTGGCTGTAGATGTCTGCGTTTGGCAGCAGTTGTAACCAGCGTACGATGGCTTCAACTTTGGCTTCTGACACCAGTCTCGGTTGTAGCTGCTGCTGGCAGGTGATGACCCATGTTTGCAGATGGTCGTGGATATTCGGCTCGTGTGCGCAAAACCAGGGCAGTGAGCCGGACTGCAGGTAATGGCACAATATGTCGACGGGATTCCAGTTTTGTCCGTTGGTGACTGTCTGATCATCGTTTGCGGCATTTGTGGCAGCAGAAACAGTGACTGCCTGCTCATCATAGGAGTGATGATTTGTGTCAACCTGACTGAACAGCACGGATAGTTGTTGTTCGATCTGATCTGGCAAACCGTTGAAATCATTAATGTCATTCAGTTTGACACAGAGTCGGATGGGTGGAATATGGTGGTATTGCTGTTGCTCTGTCTGCAGACGATCAAAATGATGTTCAAATGGGGATAGTATTTCTTCCCAGTGTGAGGAAAACCGTTGGCGCAGTATCAGGGCATCTTGCTGATGCCGGGTTCTGACCTGGATGTTCAAACGCCTGATTCGATGTTGTGCCATGATGTTAACCGATGCCGCCCATGATAATTTTTATGCCATTAGCCAGATTGCGATTGCTGGAGCTGTCGCTGATTTTCCCCAAACTGACGCTGACTTCCCGAGCCAGACTCTGATTGTCTGTTACGGCCCCCACGCCTTTTTCGATACCTTGTAATACCTGATAACCATCGCTGCCGACGTTCACCTCAGTGTTGTTGATAGACATGTATTCAGCAGCCTGACCAATGGTTTTAATCAGGTTCTGTTGGCGTTCCTGCAACGCCCGCTGATAGAACTGGCGGGAATCGTCTGGCAGGCTGTCGTCGGTAGCACCCTGACGATATTTCTCGATCAGGGTTCGATCCTGTGCCATCTGCCCGGTCAGGCTATTGAGGATGTCATCATTGAGTCCGGCTTTTACATCACCGCCGGCCAGGTTGGTGGATTTGATCTGATAGATGCTGTCGATAATGCCCAGAGACTCTTTGAATGCATCGGTATAAGTCGTTTGCAGGTTAAATTTTGTATTCCATTCCCGATCCAGACCGGTTTTGAAATCAGTCATTTGCAGACCAAAGTAATGGTCCCGGGACGGCAGCAGATTGATGCCACTGTCGATGACCCAACCCGGCCGTATTCCGGGTTTGGGCAGAGTGGGTTCTTCAGCTGCCTGCTGCTCGGGTTCAGGCAGATAGTGAGATAACATAATGTCACCAACCACCGTGCCGCTGCTGTCGTAAAGCAGTACGAAGGTTCCGCCTCGTATGACGCCGCCAGTATGTTCCATGCCGGGGTACTGTTGTACGAAGCTGCGCAGCAGCCGTTTTTCGTCCTGTTGCTGATCCTTCTGATCGATCAATACATCCAGCCAGTCCAGCCATTCCACCCGGGTGCCACCGATCAGGATGTCAAAAGGGGTGTTAAATTCGGTTTTAACCACCTTGCCAAGCTGGAACTTATATTCACCGACGTTGGTCATGGTGTCGCTGATGTCTGATTTCCAGCTGGTATCGGCACGATATTGTGAGTATGGCAGATTGATTTTCTGCTGGGCGGTTTTAGTCCTTGCTGTAATTGCCGCATTTTTCCGTTCTGATAACTGACTGACTTTTACGCTGTCACTCCCCGTGGTTTCGTCGTTGATCACGCCTTGCTCAATTGCAGTGTCGATGTTTTGTTTGAAACGATTGCTAAAGCGGTTGACATCATTGAGGTTGTGGCTGAGGTCCTGACGCAACAGGTAGTGTAACCGGTGCAGGTCGTTATATCCGGCACCCCGCCGGCCAACGATTCCAGTATGGCTGGTGCCGATCAGGACACTGGTCACGCTGAAAGGTAGTTGTTGTGCGTTGAGGGAGTTTTTGATCTGATTCAAAGCGGTGTTGATCGGTAGGTCGAGATGGCCTTCAATGCGGAAAAAATCAAACTCATTCAGGCTGTATTGCAATGGATCCGATGCTGCTCCGGTGGCCTCATAACTATCAGCATGATAACCATAGTTGTGTGCCGACATCCCTTGTTGATGCAAGGCAAAGTTCCAGTATTCCACCACGCTGTGTTGTTCATCGATCTGGTAGTAACAGGGAATGGCACTGTGTTCCAGAGGACGAGTCAGGCTGCTGGGGGTGATTTTGATAGTTGTCAGGCGACCAGGAAGTGAAAACTGCTCCAACAATGTTTGGATTTTACGGGCCAGGAATCTCGCGTGATCCAGAGTGTGATGACGATTGATGGCGGCTGACGGATAAAAATCAAAGCGATTTTGCTGTGGATTTGTCAGATTGCCCAGTAGCAGATGTTTTGGGAAGCCATTGATATCCGGATTGCACCAGGGGCGATCGGTATAGAGGGTGGATTTAAAATCGTTCCAGGTATGACACAGGTCGACCAGAAAATCGTAATAGTACTGAACACCGCGTGTGGTGTTGGAAATGCTGCCCTGCAGGTTCTGCAATCGGGTTGTCCAACCAGGGCCGGGGTCTCCGTCAAACTGGCCCTGCAATAGAAATCCAGCTTGAGGCCAAATGCTGGAGAATGCCTGGGTCAGTTGTTGGACCATGTTCTGACAGGCAGTGAGAAACAGAGTGTTCAATTGTGATTCCCGGCTGGTTGTAGCGTTGATCTGCACCCTGGGAATGGTCAGTTGTGGCAGTGTCCTGGATGCCTGTCGGGATGTCTGTAACTGCGGCATTAATGCCCCGGCCTGACTGCTGGCGATGAGTAACAGCTTTGGCCGGCTGACATAGTCCTGACCATGATTGTCACAATCGCTGCCGGTACACAGGTCATCGTCTTTAATATAACTTTCCATCAGCAACAGCGCAGTCATGGCACTCAGTGTATCGTTGCTGTCACTGGTAAACGTCACCAGACTGTGTGCCAGTACATCCGTCGCGCCCACTGGTACCAATTCGTAGACTGGCAGCATGGTGGTGTCATTCAGATAGAAGGGCGAATATCTGGGGGCATCGGTGCCATACAGTTTATAGCGATCGAAGGTGATTGGGTGATCAATCTGAATCAGATCGCCATCGGTGGTGATGCCGGTACCTGTTTCAAGTTGGATCTGATCGTTGCTGAAACGAATAGTAAGGCCGCAAACGATGCCTGTACCGGTCAGTTGGATGCGGCTTATGCGGTCCTGATCATCAAGGTATTGGCTGACACTGTTAAGTTGTGCTTCGGTTAATACCTGATCTTTTTCAAATACACTGTAACCGCTGGCCACTTCAGCAAGACTGTTATGTAAGGTTGGCATAGTCTTTCATCCCATCATTGATCCGGAGATTCGCTGTCGCTGGCAGTAGACAGTGATCCCAGAGCGGTGTTATTGAGAATAAACCGGCTGTCTGTTGCAGGGTCACTGCAGTCATACAGCTGTTCGGTCGGGTAAACATTTTTTATGTTGTACAGGCGCTCGATCAGGCTTTGTAAAATTGTCTGCCGATCTGCACTGGTTCTACCGGACTTCACAGATATCCAGGCGCGGTAAACGGATTCCAGCGACGCCATATCAGCCTGACTGATCCAGCAGATCTTGGGCATGATGTGCGCCGGTACTTCTGCGCGGATAACGGATTCGGCGAAGTGACGAAAGTCCTGGTTGGAAAACCGGGCGGCGTAGGCAGGCAGAATAATGTGAATACGATAACTGTACGGATCATGTTCCTCGCATGAATCGCACTGTCTGTCCACACAGACGGGTAGAAAGGGATCGTCGGGTTGTTCTGGCCATAACAAAATATTTTCGATCAGATACAGACCTTCATCTGAATAGTTGAGCCGTAGATAGTCGATCAGTTCAGCAATGGCGCTTTCCATCATTTCCGGTTGATCGAAATACTCGATCCGCCTGGCCACCACCTCGCCGTTATCATTGACGATATTGAAATAATGTTTTTGGTTGCTGCTGAGTTTACGTGAATAACCATTGGGATTAGACGCATGGAATATTGCAGTGGTCATGGCGGCCGTGGCTTCTTCGGTCGTGCTGTAGTGGGTGCTGCTGCTCAATAAAATGGCATTGCTCAGCCGGTGCCGGATACGAAAACGAAACTCGTCATCGGGAGTCGTGTCGATTTCAGCGTAGATGTCGTAGCTGATTTCACTCAGGTTACGTCGGCGGGAATTACGAATGCCCAGCAGGGCTGTCAGCCGGCGTTCGAGACCGGAGATGTTATCGCTGTTCCAGAGCGCCTCATCGTCTTGCAGGTGATAATTGTAAGCCAGACTACGATCACGACTCAGCGATGGATATTGTTTCAGGAATTCGCACTTGTATTGAATCAAGGTTTCTGGCCCCACTTCAAAAGACGAATACATGATATGTGCGAGGTCCGTAAATTGTTCTGCAAATCGCGCGATCAGGTGATCGAGAAAACGTGAGCGTCGGTCGACGAGGTTCACCTTATCCTCGATTTGATTTTCCAGGCTGGCCACGGGATCGGCATCGGCATAGATTTTTTGCCAGTCGGTGAAACTGTTGACCGTCTGATAAAAATAGCTGCGCAGTTGGGTCGGATCGGTGCAAAACAGTTCTCGAATATGCGCGAGCTGAGCAAAGTAATTGGCCAGAATTTGTTCCATAAATAATAGATAGGCGCGCAGTTGCAGAACCTTGGCGGGATGGTTGGGGTCCAGTCCCGGCGGTACTCCGGTATCTCCAAGTCCGTAGATGGATGGGAAGTCGTGCTGCAGACTGGTGTATTGACCTGGGTTGCGAAAATGTCCAAGTGGTATCGGCAGGTCTTCATTGGATGCGGTATCCAGTTTGAGCCGTTGCTGTTGTTGCAGCGTTGTCAGTTCTGCCTCTACCTGATCCGGTTGGGGGACAATTGGCATTACGCCTTTATGGAAAATCAGTCGGCTGCCTGCCTGGTCGAGTACGGCTTTTTTGCCAGCCGGGATGGTCTGACGCCAGCGATCTTCGACAGCCACCATGGCTGTGACGGGAGTGATGATCAGTTCGGTCACGGCCAGTATGCCGGGAATATCCATCAGGATATTGATCAGATCAGACAGGCGGATTTCGCTACGTAGCTCTGCCTGACGCAGTTCATCGTCCAGAATAAATCCACAGGTCAATGACGGACCGTTAAAGATGTCATCGCTACGGTAGTGGCGACCATCGGCTTTGGTTTTGGCCAACACCTCCGACAATCGGTAATTGTGGACGACTGGTGCCAGGTAATTTTGTACCGCGAATAGAATTCGCGCTTTTACCTCATTGACGCTGGCGTCTTTCTGCAGTTCGATGTTGCCACAGAGGCGGTAGGGTTCGGTCTCAACGGCGGAGAAGGTTACGAAATCCTCACACAGACTTCGGTTGGCATGTAAAGTATCCTGGGCAAGTTGGGTGGCATCCTGCTGTTCAGTGACGGTCAGATCTTCGTTGAAGTCCAACCGAACCTGATAGCGTCCCTGAATATTCACCCGTTCCACACCGGCGCTGCCCGGATCATCTGCCAATAGTTGGGCGTGTGGCAGATCAACATAACAATGGCTGGAAAGCGGCAATATCCAGGCATTTTTGATACCAGGCAGATCTATTAGCAATTTTCGATAATCCAGCTCCGTCAACGGTCGGTTGGTCAATATCTGCCGGGCGGAGAAGAATTGTTCAGCCATGTTGGCAGCGTTGTCTGTTGGACTTGCCAGCAGGTCGGTGATTGGCATGGATGCCCGGTAACTCAGGTCTGTCAGGGCATAACACAGGATCTCCAGGGTGGTCATACCGGGATCATGCACGTTGTAATCGGTCCAGATCTGTTTTGACCACCGCTGTATCTGTTGTAAGCCCTGTTCATACAGTTGTTGCAGGTTCAATTCCGCAGATTCGTCCTGACGTTGGAGAGTGGCTTGCTGCAAGATGGTCATCATTGATTACTCCATCGGTAAGATCTGATGCGTTGGCGCTGATATCAGAATGGTATCTGGTGTGGCCGGCAGTACGCCTGAAGTAGCCGTCGTAACTGTCGTTGTATCGGTAAAACTACGTAGTTCGACCGCACTGATATAATCAACATATTCGAGCTCTTCAATGAAATCGATCAGGACCGATTTATAAATCCGGCCGCCAAACTGCATCTCTGTGGCATCGCTGAATGCCCATGGTGATAAGTTCTGAATCAGCGCCTGCTGTAATTGTTGTTGGTAGTAGTTGAATTCGAAACCCGTATGAAAACTGACTTTGAACGACAACTGTATTTGCTGATAAAGAGGGTTACGTACATGTATTTCGACGCCCATCCCTGTCCGTTGTTTCAGCATGGTTTTGATCGCCGCAATTTCGGCACTGTCGACTTTGGGTTTTAATGGATCGATCGCATTGCGGTTGCTCAGATTTGGAATAACCACTGCGAGTATGTGCCCGGGAGCAGACCAGGAACCAGGTCGGGCATGAGGAACCACCTTGACTCTATGAATAGACGGAAAATGATCCAGTATCAGGCGTTCGTAATCCCAGCTGTTGATGGCTCTGTCTTTATGGCGCAGGCGTTCAGCAACCCTGGTATTGAAACCATCATCCTGCTCAACCGTTTTACCTCCAAAAGAAGCGTATGGCTGAGCAACAGACTTGATGGCGGCCATCGGAGTCTTCAGCTTTTTGAGACTACCAGCCGGTAATGGTGTAGCCAGCCGCAAGGGATCGTTATTATGGTCAGTAAACTGTACGGTCACTGCATTGGTCAGGACGGCAAGCAGTGACGGAAGTGCTGTGGTATGTGCTTTGACACTGGCTTTGAGCCAGATCAGGCCAGCCGGCAGCAGGGTATTGGCGGTGCTGGCCTGGGTTGGAATGACCAACTGAATCACCCCGCTGGTGAGCAGGCCGTTGGTACTGTCTCTGGCGACATCTGAAGTGGACATCGGTTTCCAGTAGTTATCGCATAATACTGCCCAGTCAACCTGCTGCGGATCGAGTTCGGGATCGGCGCTGCCTTCGGCGACCTGAAATAACAGGCTGATGCTGTCACCACCCGTTAGTCCGTCAAGACCGATCAATAGTTCTCCACGATTGGGAATGTCCGGTAATAAAGTAACGCTTTTATCCGTCAGGAAATCGAACTGATCACGTTGGTATGTGTGTTCACGGTATTGCCCCGATTCGCGGATGTGATAAAACCGTAGTTGCTCGTGAGTAAAGTCCGTTAATGAGTGGCTGTTCAGGGCGATTACACCAGAATTTGCCTTATAGCTGAGCGTCAGGGATTGCAGAACCGGAGTATAGGGTTCGTTGAGCAGTGTGGGTTCGGCATCGGGCTGCCAGACTTTGCTGAATTTCAGGATGTTACGGACATATTCGCGCCGATATTCCTGGTGTAGAAAATCTTGTTCCAGAGACAGGGTAATATAGCCGTTGGCAGATTCAGTGATACCCGGTATGCGGCCAGCCGCATAAACCGGAAAACGCAATTGCAATTTTTGCAGATCGTTCCAGGCCCAGCTGCCTTTGGTATGTCGCAGCGACCATGCGACGGTTGCCGGGGTGAAGGAGCGGCGACCTGTCGATGTGGCAGTTTTGAAGGTTAGACGGTGTCGATGGCTGGCGTGACTGGCGTCAAACAGTGTTTTGCCACTCTGTTGAAAGTGCCAGTTGTGTCCGTCGGCAAAGGTGATTGAGGTGGTAAACGATGTATTGCTGACGGTGGTCACGTAATCGTGATAATGGCTGCCAAGAGAGTCGGGAATGTCCTGCCAGTCGAAGCTTAGAGACAGTTCGGTCAGGGGTTTGCTCAAGGACTCCGGATGACCAATACGCAGCCGTGATCCTTGCTGCGGTTCCGGTCCGAAAGGCATGAAGGCTTTGGTTGCGTCCAGAGTACCCAGGTCATTTTCCAGTTGCTGTATCGGCACATCGCTGACATCCACCTGAATGGCCATACTGTTGATTCGAATACCAGCAAATACCTGGGTTCCTGTACTGCTTTGATCGGTATTCAACAAGCATTGTAGGACCGGTGCTCCAGCATCGTAATCGTAACCATGCAATGCCGGGTCGTAGTCGATGATGGCTTCCTGATCGGCATTGATGGTCACATTGAATATCAACGTCGAGCCTTCAACGTGAGGTGTTATGGTGCCAAGTTCCAGCCAGTTAGAGGCTGCTGTCAGATACAGTTTAAATGCTTGAACTAAACGTTCCGGGCGGAGTTGTTGGTGCTGAACGCCACTGAGGCTGCAGATCAGTTTAATTTTCCGCAGACCGGACTGCATCCTTAATATCGATGAGGAAATGGCAAAACCTAGTTCTGCCGCCGGTAGCTGTGCATGACCGAATGGCGGCCATTTACCATCCTCAGTATCAAGTGCTGTACCCAGGCCATCACTGGAGTTGGCGATTGGAGCGTGGCGAAGGGTGCCGAGATTATTTTGATCATGATAATTGCTTTTGAGAAATACCACACTCGCTGGTTGAATAACGGTTGTAAACAACGGTTGGTACAGTCGTTCTATACCAGTGTCGTCTTTGCCGGCTGTCAGGCTGTGTTCCGGTGTAATCAGCACGGCCGTGGCGTTGTTTTTCAACGTGAAAATGGCATGGGCCTGATCCGGGCGGGCGGGTTGGGGAGTGAGTCCGAGTACCTGACGATAGTAAAAATCCAGATGCTTACCGGTCAGTTCATTGATCACCCGTTGTGGATGTTGGTACAGCGCCAGAAAACTGCGAATCAAGGCCAGATGAGGTGACGTATCGTCCTTTAATCCGGCCAGCCATTGCGGCAGGTTTTCTGCTGTGAAAGGGAAGAAATTGTCCCACCGACCTGCCGGCGTGTCAGCATTATCGTGATGATAGTAATGAATATGGCCAGCGAACTGCTGCATGAATGCCAGCAGTTGTTCGGTGCTGTGTTCATCAATATCAATATAATGTTTGTCCAGCGCTTCCGGAAAGCGCTCCGATTGTGCCTGACCAGGCGTGAAGAATGTTAGCTGAATGATTTCCTGATCACTCATCAGCGCGGCACTCCTGTTCCATTGCTGACTTCGCTGCTGTCATTGAGATAAAACGGGTAGACCAGATTGAAGCGTGAGTTGGTTGCCCTGACTTGATAATCAATGGAAAAAAGCAGCATGCCTTCCGTTAATTTCGAACTGTCCAGTTCCACTGCCAGTACATTGATGCGTGATTCGTAAACCAGCAGAGTGGTTTTGACTTTATCTTTCAAAAACGTCTGGGTGGTCGTGGTCATGGGTTCAAACAGGTAGTTTTGCAGGTTCAGTCCGTATTTTGGGTGCAGGATGCGTTCACCAGCGCTGGTGCCCAGTAATATTTTCAGGCTGGCAACTATGTCTTCTTCATCCTCGGTCATCGAGACTTGTCCAGAGGTCAGTTCAAACATTGGCGGAAAACTCCAGCCGCGACCGAGAAAGGATGTGGTGGGAATCTGTTCGTCTGCCATATCGATATCCTGTTAACCAATACTGACGGTGGGGGCGCCGACAACGACCATGGCACCACAGCCGCAGGTGTCAGTGGTTCTGAGTGCTGGCTTGCCGGCAATCAAAACGGTGCTACTGCCGGAGATAAACGGACTGCCGGTGGGCTGATGACTGACGGGAGGTAACGAGCATATGTGTATATCGCCCAGGACCGCCGCGGGCATGCCGGCAATTAAGACCGTTGGCACGCCTGGACCGGCTACTACACCACCATGATTACTGCTGTCTCCGACTCTGACCGCTGCTGGCATCTTGTTCTCCTAATTGATCTGTACCATGGGGGCTTTGACTTTGGTCATGACTGAACTGGAAATTTCAGCGCTTTTCGTTCCCTGGAGTTTTAAGTCAGTGCTTGCCTCAGCGGATACTGATGCGTCCGCATTAAGGGTTAGTTCGGTGCCCGATTTAACGCTTATGGCCTTAGGGCTGGTGATCTGAATACCTGCCTCGTTCATGATGATGGCGTTGCCATGCTGATCTTCGAGACTGACACTCTTTTGATCTTCAGACAGTTGCAAGCGGTTTCCTTTTGGTGTCTGCAGGGTCATTTCCACCGTATCGTCATTGAACAGCCATTGCATTTTTGAGCGCGTTTGCAGCACTTTTTCATGATTGTCGTCGCTGCCTTGCAAGGGGGCGGGTCTGGCACTGCTGTGCAACATACCCAGGATGATAGCTTTGCGAGGATCATCGTTGAGAAAACCCAAGATCACTTCATCGCCAATTTCCGGGCGGAATACCGAGCCACGTTTCGGTCCGGCGTCCAGGCATGCCAGTCGTGCCCAGGTACCTTCGTCGTCACTGGCCATTAGTGGCATGCGTACTCTGATCCGGTATTCGTTATCCGGGTCTTCATTACTGACAACGATGCCAATGTGCAGGCCGTTGATACCGGGTATTAGCGCTGTCGAGTCAGTGGATGCGGTTTTGTCCGCCAACTGCTCGACAGGCTCTATGCCACCGAACTGGAAATGCGTTTTCCAGCCCTGTGTCGGGTCGAACTGATGGCGGATGCCCGTCACAATCGCCTGGCCATTAAAGCGTTCGCCGACACCGGAGATACTCACGGTATCGCCGACGTTAACCGAGCCGATGCCTTCACATTTAATCCGGCCGCTGATCAGATTCTGTTGTTGATGTCGCCATTTTGCTTTGATCCAGATATGTGCTTCGTCATCGTTCAAAGCGGGATGCCGCAGTACTTTGCCATCCAGTGCAAATACTTCTGCCAGATTTTCATCGGTGATATTTCCTGCATTGCTCTCGGCAGGGTTTTCACCTTCTACGCGATTGAGTTGTTGTTCACTTATATCCCAGGTATGACTTTGATAGCTGGAAAAATGCATGCGGCTGTCGATTTGCAGGTCGGCTTCAAGAATAACGGCACCGAAGGATAGTTCGATCACCGGGTCATGGCGGTTGAGACTTTGCAGATCCACCTGGTTTCCCCGACAAATAAGATGACGGTCGTTGGCGCGCGCGCGCAGCAGGCAAAAATCCCAGTCGCTGGCGTTATATTGCACCAGTTGTTGATGGTGTACGGTGGTGGTTTCTATATTACCCATGACTTCCGCGTCACTGAGCAAAGTGGTAATCACATCGCTGTCGAGGCTGTCGAAAAAGTAATTGCAATTTTGTCTGACAGTCATTTGGCTAGCCGCGTGACGGCATTCGACAATCAATTGTGGAGCGCTGTTGTTGCGCACTTTCAGGCTGTGTCGTATGACTTTGCCGGAAAACAGGCTATGACTGTCATTACCAGTTCCTGCAGTAATTTCGACCATTTGTCCCGGCATAAAGGTATCTGCTGTTGAAAGTGGAAAATTACCACTGGCGGCATCCCCGTCCTGATAAACCAGACGTACTGAGGCAATTCTATCGACGCTGTTCTGGATGCTGGCCGATAGCAGGTGCTGGCTTGTGGGTATGGGTTCACCGGCCACCAGGACTGTCAGTTGCCGATGTCGGGAGGGAATAGGCAGGCTGCGTGATGTGGTCATGATGGCTCCTCAGGAGGTTTTGCTCAGTGGTGGAAAATATACCCGGGTGCCGGGTTTTAGTTGGCGGAAATTATCCATACCATTGGCGCGTGCCACTTTCAGGTAATAACGACTGTCACCGTAAATTTGATAGCACAATTGCGGCAGCGTATCGCCAGCCTTGATGACCCGCATGTGGGTCAGATCCGGAGAGGAGTCCTGGGCCAGAGCCACACGGGTTTCATCATCGGAGGTGTCAGTAAAATTGGCAGAGATAACTGCTCTGAGCGGTTCGCCGCTGGGTTTGAACATCTTGTAGGCAATGGAGGCTGATTTCAGTACGCAGCGTTTAACCTGTAGAGTTCCCCAGATGACTTTGAGGTAATTTGGCCGGTGAATATTGCCATTATAACCCGTCACAGTCTGAAACGTTTCGACGGCTTCCTGCACGTCTATCAATGTGCCATTAGCACCGGTACCATCAATAAAAAAACTCAGAGACAGATCACCTGGTTTGACTTTTTTGAATGCCATTCGGCTGCCGGTGGTACCGGAACCCTGAGCGCTGTCATATTCCATCTCATAGGCAATGGTTACTTCGCTCGGATTAACATAAGCCGTAAATTCCGCTATGGCGTCGCCCGAGAAATCTTCGCTCTCATAGGCCTTGATCAGTAGTTTTTCCAGTTCACCGTTCATGTCGTTGTTCCAGTATTTCCAATACCTGCTCGACACATTGTTCGATCAGCTGTTGTTTGTCTTCACTGTCTGAAGGTTTGCTGGCGGCACCACCGGAAGCCTGATTGCTGACCTCCACAGTGATAACCACTTCATCAACGATGATTGGCATGTCTAACCCTCGCTATCTGTGCTGAAATATTGATAAAAAAACTGTAGCGATTCGACCACAATGGCATTGTTGGTGGCGGATAAGTCTGAACAGCTCCATTTGGTTGGATAGGCATTTACCACATGCCAGGTCAGCAATGGATTACGCTCTTCATTGAGTAGTGTGATATCTATATTCTTGGGAGTAATGATAAAGTTTTCGATACAGTCACGAACCCACTTGACGATTTCTGAATTCAGCAATAAACCACGTTTCAGCGTCAGTTCGGGATGTTTTACCCGTTGTGGGTATTTTTGTAGGAAACGGTTTTGGCCGCCTTCCGCAATCTCCTCGGTCGACATCTCAATGTTGAGGCCGCCAACATCGGTAAAGTGCACGTCGTGATCGTTGGCTTTCAAGCCAATGACTTCGACCTTAAAATGGAACCCGACGGGAGGGTAGTACTGAGTCATGTTCTGATCCTTTAGAGTTGTACGCAGTATTTATTCGTTCTGTACTTCAATGCCTTCATGGGCCAGTTCAATGGCTTCGATAGCGACTTCATTGCCGCTGGACTTTAACTGTGGCCCTTCTACCTTGACCGGAAATGCTTTCAAAACCTTCCATACCATTACCGGGTTTTGGTCTTCATCTTTTAAAATGATCGTGACAGTCCGACGTTCGATCTGGTTGAGCTTGACAGTAGTCAGCCACTTCATGAAGTCGTTGTCACTTTTGACGATGCCTCGTTTCAATGTAACGTTGCTGTATTTGCG
Organism: Gynuella sp.; assembly: GCF_050297175.1. Classification (NCBI taxonomy): domain Bacteria; kingdom Pseudomonadati; phylum Pseudomonadota; class Gammaproteobacteria; order Oceanospirillales; family Saccharospirillaceae; genus Gynuella; species Gynuella sp. Next base: position 37,261 of record NZ_JBNKSF010000042.1, read on the forward strand.
CAGACCCGGCATCTTCATGGTAGAGAATTCAGGTGAGTCACCATGACGGTATTCAATGGCTTGTATTTCCTGGGTCAGACCGGACACCTCAGAAAAACTGTTGCGTTCGCCTCCCCAGGTCACTTCGAAATAAAAAACGGGTAGTGGATAAACTTGTTGCATGGTCCTGTTCCTTATCAAAAGGCTTGTATTTGGCCGTTGTTATGATGTCTGCAATTTGTGGGAAAATTTCAGAATGATGAATTCCGCTGGCCTGACCACCGCCATGCCAATCTCGACGTTCATTCGTCCCTCCAGAATATCCTGGACATCCATCGTGATGCCGAGACCGCAGCGGACAAAGAAGGCATCCTGGGGGGTGGCACCCGCCAATGCGCCTTCACGCCATTTCTGCACCAGATAGTTTTCTATCATGCCTCTGACCTTGACCCAGGTATTGGCGTCATTCGGTTCAAACACTGCCCAGTGAGTGGATTTCATGACGGATTCCTCCACCATATTGAAAAACCGTCTCACCGAGATGTAGCGCCATTCATTATCGTTACCTGCCAGGGTGCGGGCGCCCCAAACCAGCGTTCCGCGTCCCATGAATGCGCGTACAGCATTGATTGACAGGCCTCCGGTGGCATCAATATTAAGCTGGTCCTGCACACTGTTATCAATTTTCACGAATGGTTCGATCACATTGGCCAGACTCACATTTGCCGGTGCTTTCCAGACTCCGCGGTTGTTATCAGTGGTGGCATACACTCCGGCAACGGCAGCAGAAGGTGGTAACACGATATAGTGTTCTTTGAGTCTGCTTTTAACGAAGTTGTACAGTGTGGTATTGCTGGTTTTCTGGCTGGCCAGGGTGACGATATTGTCTGTATCGTTATCAATGGTAATGTTGACATTGCTTTCATCATCGGCGACTACAAAGTTGAGGCCGGTCCTGATAAATGGAAAATACGCTGCTCCATACTTCAGATAATTGCTGCCAAAATAGCCACGGTTGGTGCTCAGGTCTGACGCGTTGGCTGTGATGTTTATGTTGCCTTGATAAATATCGAAGATGGCAAAGCGGTCGCCGAGGGTGTTGCACTGCAGCAATACTGCCTGTACCAGAGTGTTGTAACCGCTGCTCAATTTGACCGCCTCGGGAATGACGATCAGTGTTGGTTCGTCTTCGGATTGTACGGGTGCCAGACCATCCTGGAGTCCATTGCCGCCGTTTAAATCGATCGATGCCGTCTCCTGATACAGACCCACTGACACCACGTAACAGCGACCGCCACCATTGGCAAAGAACATTTCCATGGCGTGATACAGAATGTAGCTCAGTGTCGGTTCGGTGAAATCGCTCTGGCTGTAGCCACCGTTACCATCACTGTCGACGGAAATGGCGATGGCCTCGATCCTGGGGCCGCCAAAATATTGTTGATATTGCTTCAATGAGGTGATCTGCGTGGGTTTCAGCAACAGGTCATCTGCGGTGGTTTTCCGGGCTTTTTCTGTGTAACCGATGAAAACAGGAATGGCCGTTTCCACTTCAGCCACCGAGGGCGGAAAAACGGATATTTCTTCAACGTATACACCCGGTGTGCGGTAGGTTGCCATGGCATAGATCTCCTAGGGTTTCTCAAGTTGAATGACGAACGATGGCTGAGTTTTTTCCTGGCTGGCCGAGGGTAAATCCGCGATCAGGACTTCGCCATTGAGGTTAAGTTGAATGTGTTTTCTCGGTGTTTGCTGTCGTTTTTGTACCGAGTTGGATTTGAAGACGACCAGATGTTGATCATCGTCTGCCAATAGTTCGGCATGGATGTCATCGCTGCTGAATGCGGCCGGGAGAACAGGGTTGAAGACAATTTCGCTACGGCCATCCTCATTGAAGCCGGTATCGGTGACAGATAGTGAATTGAATTCGGTATCGGAATAGTGATTGGCGACGACGTAGTATTTTAAAATGTCGTTTTTGGCGCTGAAATCAATCTGATAGGTACTGGCGTTGTTATAGCTGTCAGCAGTAATTTGTATCTCGACCAGTGCAAAAATACCGGACCGGAACAGCTCCGGAGCATAAAAGTAATCATGATCAGAACTGTCACCGGGGGTTGATTCAGTGATGCGCAGTCGTCCTTCGGAAACCTGAAGCCGGGATAGCTCAAAGTCAACGTCGTTGTGTGTATCGCCAGTGCTGCAGTTGGTAACAGCCAGAACAGTTTCGTCGGACAGTTTCAGCGTGATTTGATTGGGGCGTTCTGAAAAAGTCAGTGTGTGTCTTAACAGATGACTGCATAGAGTGATTGGTATGGCAGAATCCAGCAGGCTGGTGTCTGTCGTGTTCTGATAAAGCAGTGTTCCGGCAGATATATCGACATCGGTAAAGTTGCTGAAGTTAGGATTGTTCAACTGTAATCCGATCAACAATGTTGCATTGTTTAGCGGTGATATTGGCAAGGCATCATTGTTGGCCGTGTACAATGCATAGAGAACATGGTCTTTTTGGCGGAAAATTATTCTTCCCTGCTGCGCCTGTTGAGCACTTTGTGCGGGTATCAGAAAGGAAAAATCCGGACAATTACCCTGATAATATTCGTGTCTGATATGCAGTGTGAACAGCGGAAGCAGGCGGGTATTCATGCTACTGTCCTCCGGTACTGGTATTGACTATGGTGACCGGCGGTAGGATGGTTGCCGGAGTCTGATCCTGAATACTGACCAGCCGTACACGATACACAATGGACGGGAGATATTTGCCACCGAGATAGGCCCATATCTGATTCAGCTGATCATAATTCAAGGTCTGTAGTTCTACGGCCAGGCGCTCAATGTTTTCGTTCAAAGCCGGATACCGCTCCCGGCTGAACGAGCGATGACTTTGAAAGTAGGTGAGTACCAGGGACAGATGCTTTAAGGCTTGATCGTAATGTGAGTAGTTGGCGGAAAACAAAATGAACAGATTGAGCTTCAGACGTGGTTCCACCTGGATATTCTGGCCTTGTTGAAAACGGTTTTCGCGGTTTTGTTCTTTTAGGGAGGTGTCTTCTTCGATATTGATGATAGTGGCTGCAATACTATCTTGCGGTACCACATATTTACCGCTGTCGTTGACGATGGCACCTGCGGCAACGGTTGTACCAATGGCCCCCGTTTTAGCCTGAAAAAATGCATTCAGTTCGCCGTCGAAAAAATCTAGCACACGATCAAGCATGTCCTTGCCAGTCCTTGTTTATGGATATCCTTGAATAAAATACGGCGATTTTTTTACTCAGTGATTCCTTGGTTATTTTTATTGGTTACTGCTAGTTAGTGTCGTCACTATATGAACTTTTAATTAAAAAAATCAAGATAAAAAATAGTCGTATTTTATGTGGTGGGATTTTCTCTGATAAAATTTGTGAGTCGTAAAAAGCTATCACGAAAATTTATTTTCCTTGTTAATTAATCAGTTATATTCATCATTTGAAAATAACAATTTTTCTGGTGTGATTTTTGTTTTATTACGGAATGTGATGGAGTTTTGCTTTATCAATCAGGGAGTTATGGGAAAAATTATAAAATTTTGATAAGTGCGTCAAAAAAATAGAAAAGATCAGTCATTCTGATCAAATATCTTTGCTGAAGTCGACATCATGCAACATCACAACGTTGTTAGCGGTGCATTGGAGATGAATTTCTGTATTTGAATTCTGACTATTACCTTTAGGTTGTTGCACAAATCAAGTGCATACTATTCTGCACGCATTCATAGGAAGTTGATTACGGAGCGCAGTATCGCTATCGGTGATATGCTCGGACAAGAATGATGATGACAGGAACCGTCTTGCAATGGCCCATCATGCGGATCATGCGGTGGTTTTGGGAGCGGACAGTATCAAAATGATTACTGGTTTTTGAGGCTTTCTCAGACTTAAACCGTCAATGGCGTGTCATTCCAACTGTGTTGAGTCTCGAAGCGTTGATATTGCTATAGCGCTAATACACTTTTCATATTATCCGTCAGATCGACATTTGAACTGATATCTACATCCAGTACTTTGCCTTCCTCTTCCTCTTGAACCCAACGAACGGTTGTAGCACAAATTATTAACTTCTTTATTACCGGCAGAGTCTGTTGATTATCAACAATCCTGACAACTGAGTCTGTTCGTAGATACCTGCCAGACTGTTTGTAATATCGAACGACTAAGGCAGTTGCTCTGTTATGCCTTGTCCGGCATCTGATAAACAGTCCGAAATACCAGACAAGAGTGATCCTTCCAAGCTGGTGTGTTTTCTATAGGTCGGTTGTATTTGTGATCCGGTGACGTATGAAGGATTGTTGGATGGTAGTAAAAGCGGATCGTCATAGAAGTACCTGGCAAATGGGTAGATGTGTACAAGTATGGGAATTTGTTGGGAAACAATGGGTATAAAATGGTCTAACTTTCTATATTTGTATACAACTCCTTGATTTTTCAGCATAGAACTGTATTTTGAATAGGGCTTTGTCTCGGCCTATGTTGATCGGAAAACACGTTCTGAGGTGCATGAAATGTTTCAGATGATGATGTGTGGAAAAAATGAGATTTTCGTAGTTAGGACACAAGCATTACCAAATTAGAAACCAGAGGGAAAAACATGACCAACAGTAGATTTGTCAAACTCGCTGCCTGTCTGTTTGTCACAACGGTCGTTATGCCTATGGCAACCCAGGCAGATACATGGCGTTATGCGTTTGAAGAAGCCATTGATGAAGTCCAGGGTGTTTATGCCAGTAAATTTAAAGAAGAAATTGAGAAGAATTCTGACCATGAGGTGGAGTTGTACCCTTATGGTACGTTGGGAGAGTCTGCCGATATTATGGAACAGGCGCAGGCCGGTATTCTGCAGTTTGTGGATCAGTCTCCTGGTTTTACCGGCTCGTTGATTCCGGAGGCCCAGGTATTTTTTGTGCCTTATCTGTTACCCACGGATACGAAGAAGCTGAATGAGTTCTTTCGTACCAGTAAAGCCATTCATGGAGATTTCAAAAAACTGTATTCCAAACAAGGCTTGGAATTGTTGACCATGTTTCCAGAGGGCGAGGTTGCGATGACCACCAAAAAACCCGTGCACAGTCCTGCAGATCTGAAAGAGGTCAAGTTCCGGGTTATGACTAATCCGTTATTGGTCGAGGCATACAAGGCTTTTGGAGCCACGCCAACTCCATTGCCATGGGGTGAAGTGTATGGCGGTCTGCAAACCAACATCATTCAGGGGCAGGAGAACCCAACGTCCTTTATTGAGTCAACCAAGCTCTATGAAGTGACGGATAATATTATCTACGCTGGTCATAATAATTTCACTACCGCCGTTATGGCCAATCAGGATTTCTACAATGGTCTGAATAAAAAAGATCGCAAGATGATTCAGAAGGCTGCGAAAACAGCTTTTGAGTACATTTTGACCTATCAGAATGGTTTGGAAAAAGAAGCTCTGAAGAAGATCAAAAAGGCGCGGCCAGAGATTCAGGTGATCGTTTTATCTGAAAAAGAGCGTAAGCCTTTCCAAGCTGCGGCTGCTCAGGTGGAAGATAAATTTATTGAGATGACTGGTAAGAGTGGACAGAAAATTCTGAAACAAATGAAAGCTGACCTTAAAAACCTCTGACCGACACAGCTATTGTTGTGAGAACCACTCATTCAGCCGGCAAGCGTGCTGGCTGAATCATCCGTTTTGTAAGTCGGTTCCCATGGTTCTGGTCTGATGTCACGACACATTGTTTAGCGACAACCATGGGGACCATCCAAGATTTTAAGGACTTTATCAATGGATAAAGATCATCACCCAGCCTCGAATAACGGTGTGGTATCAACGATAGCTGCCCGTGTCGATTTTCTCATCGGTTGTTTTGAATCATTTGTACTGGCGACAGCCGTCTTGCTAATGGCAGCTAATACCATTGCCAATGTCATTGGTCGTTTTGTTTTTCATAGCAGCCTGTTTTTCAGCGAAGAAGTCAATCGCATCCTGATTGTCATGATTACCTTTGCCGGCATCGGGTATGCCGCCAGGCATGGTCGGCATATTCGTATGTCGGCCATTTATGATGTTCTGAGCTGGAACATCCGAAAGATCATGATGATTTTCATCACTCTGTTTTCAGCATTGGTAATGCTGACACTTTGTTATTTTTCGATCCAGTATATATCCAAGGTCGCCAGCTCTGGCCGGATATTGCCAGCACTGCAGATACCGGTTTATTGGATATATCTATGGGTTCCCGTGGGTTTTCTGATAACGGCCGTACAATATGCTTTAACTGCACTGAAGAATATGCTCCAGAAAGATATTTATTTATCGGTCAGCGTGCTTGAGGGGTATGAAGACAGTGAAACAGAGGTATAGGAGGTTATCATGGCGGGTATAATTTTTCTGGTCATGATTATTCTGTTGCTACTGGGATTTCCCATGATGATCCCGTTGATAGTCGGTGCCATTGTTGGTTTTTATGAAATCTTTCATGGGATTGGCAAGATGGATTTTATGGTGCAGCAGTTTATGGCGGGTATTCGTCCAGCGTCTTTAATTGCTGTGCCAATGTTTATTTTTGCGGCTGACATTATGACCCGTGGCCAGTCTGCTGGTCGTCTGATTGAAATGGTGATGCGCTTTATTGGTCACATCAAAGGTGGTTTGGCAGTCAGTACAGCAACTGCATGTACTTTATTCGGTGCAGTGTCGGGATCCACTCAAGCGACAGTGGTAGCGGTTGGGTCGCCTTTGCGGCCAAGAATGTTACAGGCTGGATATAAAGACTCCTTTATATTGGCGTTGATCATCAATTCCAGTGATATCGCTTTCCTGATTCCACCGAGTATCGGCATGATCATTTACGGAGTGGTCTCCAATACATCGATCTCTGAGTTGTTTATCGCGGGTATTGGTCCTGGTTTGCTGATACTTGTTCTGTTTTCGATATACAGTGTTATTTATGCCTATGTTTATGAAGTTCCGGTAGAACCGAAAGCCAGTTGGTCAGAACGTTTGGTGGCTGTACAAAGAGCTGTCTGGCCATTGGGTTTTCCTGTCATTATTGTCGGTGGTATTTATGGTGGTGTGTTCAGTCCCACCGAAGCGGCTGCAGTTTGTGTGTTGTATGCCCTGGTATTGGAAGTGATCGTATTTCGTTCGCTGTCACCGGCAGATATTTACAAGACCGCCAAGTCCACAGGTTTGATTACGGGAGTGGTGTTTATCCTAGTGGCAGCCGGTGCGGCATTTTCCTGGGTGATATCCTTTGCCCGTATCCCTCAGGAGTTGTTGGAAACCATTGGTGTGGCAGATATGAGCCAGATGGGTGTGTTGTTCGTCATCTCCATTTCGTTTTTTATCGGTTGCATGTTTGTAGATCCAATTGTGGTGATACTGGTTCTGGTTCCGATTTTTGCACCGGTGGTGAAGTCTGTTGGGCTTGATCCAGTGTTGGTTGGTACCATCATAACGTTGCAGGTGGCAATCGGGTCGGCTACGCCACCATTCGGCTGCGATATTTTTACGGCTATAGCGGTGTTTAGAAAACCATATGCAGATGTGGTACGGGGAACGCCGCCATTTGTATTGATTTTATTGTGTGTGGCCGTGCTATTAATTTTCTTTCCACAAATCGCCTTGTTCTTTCGTGACCTGGCTTTCAATTAAAGAGTGTTGATTCGTTGGATCATTGAAAATATAAGGTTTTTGCAATTCCCTCGAACCGTTTGAGTGCGGGTGGTTAGCTTGGTTTGAGGGCCGGCAACAGAGAATATCAGGAAGATATTTTGTGTGGCCGGATGAATAAAAAGGGAGGCATGAAATGTTCAAACATATTCTGATCGCAACAGATGGGTCTGACGGTGCTTGTGAAGCTCTGAAAGTGGCGGTGGAAATGCAGAAGATATTTGACGCAGATTTATGGATATTATCTGTATTTCGACACCACTCTCTGCGGGAGGCTTCGATGTCGATGGTTAGGCCGGTTGACCCTGAAAACATGGATCTGATGATGAAGCACTATGCCAGCGATGTTGCGGAAAGGTGTAAGCGGTATGCCCTTGAGCAATATTGTCCGAAGGTACGGGCATTTGTTAAGAGTGGCCGGCCAGCCAAAACCATCGTACGGTTTGCTGAAGAGAAAGGAGCGGATCTGATTATTCTGGGACATCGCGGTTTGGGTAATACAGAGGGATTCATCCTGGGGAGTGTATCTCATAAAGTCAGTGGTATGGCGCGATGTCCGGTTATGGTTGTTTAGTCAGTCTCTGTATACTAACCAGTGTTACCGATGCTGTTTTTAACAACACGCTCAAGTTACCTGTTTATGGCTGGTAAACTCTTGGCACATCCGGTGCTCTGGTGTGTGACCAGCCGAGTAGCTCTGATTCGCTCCCGACAGGCTGACCAAATATCATAGGTCTGGCCTGAATGGCTCACTGACTTTGTTTAAAATTTCCTTGGACAGCACTTTGATTGTCGGGGAGGCAGTAGAGCCTGGAGAGTAGCAGTTAATGATTGTGCCTGGATACGTTAACCTCTTGAAGGAAATCATTATTTTATGAATGTTGAGCATGAACCCGTTACACCGATGGTGGGGGCGAGCCGGTTTGAATTTATCTATTTGACACTGCGTAACCGTATCTGTTTGTTGGATTACGAACCAGGTGCCAGGTTGTCGGAGGAAACACTGGCGCGGGAGTTTTCGGTCAGTCGTACTCCGATGCGCAGAGTATTGGGACGGCTTGAGGCTGAAGGGTTGGTAGAGGTTCGTCACGGTGTTGGTAACCTGGTTACCAACATTGAACTTTCTTACTTATGTGATGTATTTCGACTGCGAATGGAAATCGTTCCTCAGATTGGTTTGTTGTCGCCCTTACCAGTTACTGCCGGGCTGTTGGATAGAATTGTAACGGTCGAAAATGACTGTATGTTGTTGGCTGGCAATCATCAGCCAAAACGGGCATTTGCTCAATTGAATATCGTGTTTTTTGAACTATTGATGGAACTGGTGGGTAACCCGTCGTTACGTGAAATACTGTCGTTACTGTTTTACCGTTCATCAAGAATGTGGCCATATCTGATGACTGATGAGGCGGTTCAGGTAGAAGCTGGCATTTTTCAGCGGGAAATCAGTGAAACCCGACAGCTGTTACAGAGTGGCGCTATTGCTGCGGTAGGACAATTGCGACGTACCCATATTTCCATGGCCTTACAGCGATTGAGGCAATTGCTGGAGCAGCAGGGCAGGGGACAAACTTCCCCATAAGTGGTTGGCAGTATCGCTTATAACAAAACGTGTGTTTGTAATGCTGGTTAATTGTTAGCGCCTGATCATGTTGTTCAATTCATTCATCATTTTTCTGTATTGACACCTGAGCCCATTCTGACCTGTGGCCATAGCGCTTAATCATTTGCTAATGACAGTCCAGGGTGCTTTTTCGCAAGGGCTCAGTCATCAAAAGCCGATTATCATTCATGTTGGAATCTGCAAGGAATGAAATCATACTAATTAACTAATTATGACATGTTGTGGGTGGGTTAGCCTTGTCGGGCTTCTTATTGGTATCAGAAGTGACAATAACAATAATTTTCCTAATAGGAGACTACTCATGTCTGTCAGAATGATCGGATTGGTTATGCTTTCTGTTCTATCGTTAGGCTCAAAAGCAGCCTGTTCCCTTCAAAGCAATGATATTTATTTGATGCCGGGGCAGAGTACTTTACAGATCGGCTCCGTCAGTAATCTGGCATTTGCCATGTATTTTCTGGACCAAAGAATCAGTGGCGGCGGTTTGATCGCAACCTTTCAGGCACTACCGGGATTTTTTAAAGATTCGCGTTATGGATTTACCGGGCAGGGCGCTACTTTATATACCTCATTGAGTGCATTGCCAACGGCCAGCGGTAAAGTGGCTAATGTAACCCAGCGTATTTATAGCGTTACGGGCAGTACGGTTTGCTCTTCCAGTTTCAATGTTATCATTCAATAAATAACTGCTGTCTCCAGTCAGGTTCTGATCGTGAGATTGACGCCTGACTGATGCTCAAATCATCTTCAGTATGTAATTTCTCCAACGTACTTTCCATGTTTAAGAATTCCATCGGTTGAAAAATATTTTCATTAACCTGGAAATAATTTTCATCGATTAAGCCAAAAACGTGGCGTCTGTTTTTGTCGGCACGCGTAAGTTTTCATGCTGATCAAACGCATAAAGATTCCGTGTGTTTTGTTGTCAATAAATTTGACATAAATCCTTTTCTGAATCATTTGACAATATGCCAGTGAAGCAAGGACACTTTCCTGCCCATGTGTCGGGCGCTGTATCGTGGAAGGCTGAGAAAATGAAGAAACCTGGGGTTTTGTTATTGCTGATTGCCTATCTGGGATTTATCAGCTTGGGTCTTCCAGATGCGACTCATGGTGTTAATTGGCCTTTTGTGCGCGAAACCTTCGACCTTCCCAACGCTTGGCTGGGTATGATTTTGACCTGTACTGGCATTGGTTATTTTTGTTCCAGCATGTCTGCGGGGTTGATCCTGAACCGTTTGGGGGTTGGGTCGCTATTGGCTGGCAGTTCATTGTTGGTTTTTATTGCTTTGACTGGATTTGCACTTGCCCAGTATTGGGTGGTGTTCTTGCTGTTTGCAATATTGCTTGGGCTCGGTTCTGGAGCTATTGATACTGGTTTAAATGCATATGCTGCAGAACATTTCTCTACCCGGCAAATGAACTGGCTGCATGCTGCATTTGGTGTTGGTGCTATGACAGGGCCGATGATCGCCACAGCTGTTTTGGTGGCATCCGGTAACTGGCGGGTGGGTTACGGGACAATTGGTTTCATCCTGTTGCTGATGGCAGGATTGTTTTTTCTAACCCGTCATCAGTTGGAAGATCGTTCTGATCAATTACATGCAGCTGATGAGCTGAATTTGCCGGATGGGTACTCACATGTTTTCCGGCAAACTGTGGTCTGGTTTCATATATTGTTGTTTTTTATATATACCGGTATCGAGATTGGTATTGGTCAATGGGCGTTTACGGTGTTGACGGAAGGACGGTCGATTGATACTGCTTTGGCTGGACTCTGGACATCTTTCTTCTGGGGTGCACTTGCGGCTGGCAGGATATTTTTTGGGGTGGTGGTTGCCCGTATACCAACTGATTGGGTGATTCGATTGGCGATGTGGGGGACACTGATAGGCACAGTGGTTTTCTGCATTGATGGTTTGCCGCTGCTGAGTCTCATTGGACTGCTAGTCACGGGGTTTTGTTTGGCGCCGATATTTCCCTGCCTGATGTCACGAACACCACAACGAGTCGGTAAAAAACTGGCTCCACGGGTCATTGGTATTCAGGTCAGTATGGCCTTGATAAGCGGGGTTAGTCTGCCATTCTCAATGGGGTATATTGCCTCTTTTTGGGGGCTAGAAAGCATTGGCGTGACAGTGCTGGTACTGGTGATAATGTTGGTACTGGTCCACGAAACACTGATGATGCATACTCGGGAGCGTTGAGTTAGTTCGCAGTTTGGCCACTAGTGGTTGGTCAAAAAAATAGGATTATGTAGGAGAGGTCAGTGAGTTTACTTTCTATTCGCAAAGCGGTGATATCGGATTCAGGGCAGTTATTACAGTTTATTAAAGAGTTAGCATGTTATGAAAATGCTGAGCAGGAAGTGATTGCCACTGTGGAGGATATAAAACGGTCAATTTTCGGTCCGGATTCCACTGTTGAAGCGCTGCTTTGTGAGCAGGATGGCAAGGCAATTGGTTTTGCTGTTTATTTTTTCAACTATTCAACCTGGTTGGGCAAAAACGGACTGTATCTTGAAGATCTTTATATTTCTCCGGAATATCGTCACCTCGGCGCGGGTAAGCAACTGTTGAAGTATTTGGCAAAACAAGCCGTCGCAGGAGGATGTGAGCGATTCGAATGGAGTGTTTTAGACTGGAATGAACCGGCTATCCGGTTTTATGAATCGATTGGTGCCAAGGCTAAAGAGGAGTGGTTGGGATACCGTTTGAGCGGACAGGCTTTACTGGATTTTAGCCACAGTTGAGTAAAGGTTGTGCGGCAAAAGAGTTTTGCTTTTGCCGCTATTGAGTTGGATCAGTTTTGCAGGATTTGCCACTGTTGGTTCCAACCACCATTGTCGGACCATTGAATGTCGAGTGCGCCATCAGCGGTTGACTTTGCTTTGATATCCAGCAGTTTTCCGCTGTTACGGTTTTTGATTTTGACGTAACCGTTACCCACATCCAGAATCAACCATTGCTGGTTCCAACCGCCATTATCGGACCATTGAATATTTTGGGCACCGTTTTCGGTTGAAGCGGCCTCGATATCCATGACCTTATTGCTGTTGATGTTCTTTATTTTATAAAAACCGTTACCAATGGCCGTGAATTGCCACTGCTGACTGGCCCAGCCTCCATAACCGTATTGCTCGATAACGGCACCGTCGGCACTAGAGCCCGCGGCAACATTCAGTGCTTTACCGCTGTTACGGTTTACGATGCGATAAGTTTTGGTGCTGTCCACTTTGATTTGGCCATCACTGAAGGCGTCCAGAGCTTTGGTAAACTTCAAGACCTTATTGGAAACCAGCGTCGTAGCACCCAGAGGGTAGCCGTCGGGCAATACCGAAGAGTTTGCTTCCGGCTCCCAATAGAAAACGCCGATTCCTTTTCCGTTGGGTACGGCTTTGACCAGATCAATGGTGTCTTTAACGGTCCAGTAACTGTCGGTGGGGTTGGTTTGCAGGCCGCCGACTTCGGTGACCATGACTTCTTTGCCATACGTTGCGGCCATGTTATTCAGGTTATAGGCCAGATCGTCGGTGATCTCCCAATAGGACTCGCCATCCCAGTAGGGATAAAAAGAAAAGCCGATAACATCGGTTTTGCCCCCATAGACATTCAGAAAATTGTTGAAGTACCAGCGGGCAGCAGCATTGTTGGTTCCGTGAGCAAGATGACTGACTACTTTTGAAGAGGCGCTGACGGCCTTAACGGCATCATAGCCAGCGTTCAGAAAACGGGTCAGGTTCGCGAAGTTGGACGTGCTGCCTTGGGGGAGCAGTATTCCGGGATCCATCTCATTGCCAACCTGTACCCATTCTGGCGTGATGCCGGCATTTTTGAGGCCATTCATGACATCATAAGTGTGATTATAAACGGCTGTTTCGAGTTGTGAGACGCTATAATTCTGCCACGCAGCTGGTTTGATCTGATGGCCGGGGTCGGCAAATACATCACTGTAGTGAAAATCCACCATGACACGCATTCCCATATTAGTGGCTCGCTGGGCGGCAGCAATGACACTGGCTTTATCGGCATAACCCAGCATGGTCCAGGTTGAGCCATCTTTATGCCAGTAGGCACTGGGATCCGGATTGACAAAAACCCGCAGACGAACGGCATTGATGCCATGGTCTTTAAGAATTTGCAGTGGATCCTGCTGGACATTGTTATCGTTAACCCAACTGACTCCTTCGTTTTCCAACTGCTTCATCCACCCAATGTCCGCGCCATAGGCAAATACCGGTGCGGCCCAGGCGCTGTTTAGCGATAACCCTGCTAACAGCCCGATCAGCACCATGATTTTTAAATATAACCACCGAATGTGTGATGACATGTGAATACCTCAATTGTTTGTTGTTTTTGTATGGGAAGGCTCTTTAGGTAAATATTATCGATATATTTATCTTATTGGAACTGGATTGTTAATAAAGTACTAGGAATGGGCATCTTGGTGCAGCGCGGATGCTACATTCGAGTCTAGAGGGAAATATTCGTGGCGAGTTTGGAACCAGATGTGCTCAATATTATTTTCCCGGAAGTAAATGAGCATCTTGAAGTGATTTTTAACATGGAAGTCGCAATGTAAGTAGAAAATCAAACCTGTCAGAAGCTGTTGACAATTACTTGGAGCTTGAGCTGCCACACGATGTTATGGTGATAATGATAAGCAAAATATTTAATTAAATAACAATTTCTTAATTTGCTGTCTCAAACGTTACAGCTATTTTCTGTTCATTTTCTCCGTGGGTATATATTGAAACATGATTATTTTCCGGCTATAGAAATTTATTTTGTTGGGAAAAATGTGATTTTTGTCTCAATTTTACGTGTCGCGCATCTACAAAACTCCAGTATCTCTTTATTATTTTGAAAATTTTTGCGGTTTTATTTCTAAATATTGAAGAAATAAGCAAAATCATTTGATTGGCTCTTTACCGGCCTCAGGAGGATGTATGAAAAGGAATGCTTCACCCCGCATTCGTTTTGTTTTCCCGTTACTTGCTACTCTATTTGCGTTACTCGCGACGGTATCTACTCAAGCAGTGGACACCGGTTTTTTGGATAATCATGTGAACGATGATGGTAGTATTGCTTTGTCGTCGGATGTCAGCGTGTCCTTCCAGTCTACCGTAGAGTCCTTGAATACTTTTATAGAATATGGTGAAGGCGATGTTGCTTATATTAATCGGGCATTAGCCTACCTGAACAGCTCCAGTGCGGATTCTTCCACTGAAAACATCTTACATTCCTGAGGCTGATCCGGATACCGGCGAGATTGATCCGGCGGACTTACCTGACACCCTGCCGGGTTACCTGATCAACCTGACCGCAGAATTCAGTGAAAACGATACAGTTGTAGAAACAGCTGCCGCCGGAAAAATGGGTGGAGAACTCTATGAAACTCTTGTTTTGTGGTCACCGAGTCAAGGGTGGGATCAGGCGGTGAATCATCCAATCGTCGGTGAGTATCGAGCGATCGGGTTGGACCTTCAAGGCGCCAATGCAGAAGAAGCGGCTAAACTACAGGCACAAATCGAAGAGACCAAAGCCATTTTGGAAGAAGAATACATCAACAATCAGAATCCCGATGCGACAGTTGGTGATGTGCTGGGCACCCATAAAGTCATTATTCAAGAGCATCAACAACTGGCCGCCGGTTTACCCTATGAACTGGTGGCCAGAACTAATAACTACTCAACGTTGCCCGGCAGCCTGAGACATAAATTCCGCTACACCCTGGGCACAGAA
>NZ_JBNKSF010000043.1:0-202790 GCF_050297175.1 Gynuella sp.
TATGTACTCCGCCATCAATATTTATCATAGAGATGGATTTGATGTTTGGGATAAGCCACTCGCCAAAGAAAAGATCCTGAAACTCCCACAAATCCAATCACAGTCAAACTTAAAATGGGAAGAAGGTTAACGAAGAAATCATCTTTTGAACCATGCCATCGCTTCCCCCATCCCTGTAGCCCTTGGCACAGAAGTCGCGAAGGGTTAAAAACGCAGGACGCGTTTTTAAGTCCGGATGAGACAGGACGTCGAACCCGGACGACCCTTGATCAGCGACATCTGTGCCAAGGGTGTTCGCGCAAGCGAACAGGCGAAGCCCAACTGGGTTGGGGTGCCCTTTTTATTTCACTTTTTGGGCACACAAAAAGGGAAGGCCCGCCCGGCCTGAGGGCACATAGAACGAAGGGAAACAACATGACCAACTGGCAATACACCAAAACAGAGTTTTACCATTACCCCGAAAAAACAACCCTCCCTGGTGGTGTATATCAGCCCAGCCTGATACACAACGCTTTCCATGCGTTGCTATCTGTCCGGCTACGGCATCCATGCCTTCGCGCGCAGCGGAGCAAAACAATGTTTTGCCCATCTCCGCATCGCCCATGGCCGGTCATTCAACGGCATAAAGCTTCTCAAGCTTTGTCGGCAACCTGCTTCAACTGACGACCGTTCACATACATAAACATGAAACCAACCTCTTACACAGCCCCGAAACCGTTAGCCAGACAACGTTATCTGTCAAATCAGAGAACTCTCCTCGCTACCAATGCAAATCATAACAACCGAAATCCCCCCCATCACTGCAGCAATCCACAAACAGCAGCATCTCCTATCCATAACCCTTTCAGGTAGCAAAGCAACCTTTTATGACTTCCCCACGTCACATAGTTTATGTCTGCCATCCAGGACCATCACAGGCAACGGGCTTTATTCAGTCTTTATGCTTGAATGACGGTTATGATGTTTATTGAATGGTTGAGGTGTACTACTATTCGTCCGGCTTTACTTATAACCGTATCCGGGCAGGAGCAGTCATCCGGCCTGGCTGGTGGTGCAAATTCATACAACAAGGAGTTAATTATATGACCTGGGATCTGACCGGTATCGAAAGTCTGATATCCAAGCATGAAGGCTGGAGTGTCCAGAACGAAGACAGCTGTTTGCGAGTCGCTAATGAAGATGGGCTTGATGCATATATTGCTGTCAGCGGTGCACAGATTATTGTTGAATCCATCTTGTTTGCCAAAAAACAGGTAAAAAATACTGCCGCCCTGAATGAGGAAATCCTCAAAACCCACCAGATTTTTCCGTTGACGACAATCGGTATCTCCACCATCGACGGTGAAGAGTACTACACTTGTTTCGGGTCACTATCGTCACAATCTAAAGAGGAAAGTATTGTGATCGAAGTTGAAACCCTGTTCGACAATATCACTGGCTTTCTCAATGCCTATGATGACTATTTAACTGAATAAAGGGAGATTAAACATGAGTGTTTGGAAAAAGTTAGTCACTGCTGTTAAAGGTGGCGTGAACGAAGCTGCGGAGGCAGTGGTTGATAGTCAGGCGCTGCGTATTCTGGATCAGGAGATTCGTGAAGCCAAAGAGGAACTGCGTCGTTCTGATACTTCGCTGGCACAGATTATGGCCAAACGAAAACTGGCAGAACAAAAAGTCAGCAGCCTGTCAAAGTCCTCCAGTGAATACGAAGCCCATGCCAAAGCGGCTAACGAAAAGGGTGATCGCCAGCTGGCACTGGATTGCGCTCAAAAAGTGATGGAACTCCGTGCTCAGATAGACACAGAACAACAGTTTGTTGATCAATTCACCCGCTCTGAACAGGATCTGCGTAAGAACATTACTCAGGCTAAAAACAATATCCGCCGGATGGAACAACAGGTTGATATTGTCAAAGCCACTGAGTCCGTTCAAAAAGCCCAGACTGCGGTATCCAGCCGACACATGGGTGCCAACAGCAAGATGAAAACGGCAGCAGAATCCCTGACCCGGATCCAACAGCGTCAGAACGAACGTCAGGCACAACTGGAAGCGGCAGAAGAGCTGGCAGAAGCTGAGTCCGGTGATGAACTGGACAAGCGTTTGAAAGATGCGGGTATTGCCGGCTCAACAGGTTCAGCTGACGACGAACTGGCCAGAATTCTCGGGAATTAATCCCGAATGCTGGTAATTTCAACACTCAAAAAGTTGTTGATGCGGCACTTCATGGAGCTGCGCTGGCACAGTATTTTACTGGCCATCGTGGCTTACATGTTATTGAGCTGGGCAATTCTGTGGGTTTGTGGCGAAGTAGCCTTGACCCGCAGTCATGACTTTATCTACTGGCTCATTGTCACTGCCTCAACCGTTGGTTACGGTGACCTGTCCCCGGAAACCGTTGCAGGGAAGTACGCTGTCGCCTTTCTGGTGATCCCTATGGGGCTGGGGCTGTTCGGCCTTACCATCGGTCGCGTGGCGGCCTTCGTATCCTACCAATGGCGTAAGGGAATCAAAGGTATGAAAGCATTGAACTACGACAATCACATTCTGGTCATTGGCTGGAATGAGAACCGAACGCTGCAGTTGATCCGCTTACTGCAACAGGAAATGGAACAACAAACAGAGCGTCAACATATTGCTCTGTGTGTCAGGGTGGAAGTTGAGAACCCAATGCCAGACAGCATTGGCTTCACTCGAGTAAACAGCTTCAGCAATGATGCGGATATGGAACGCACCTCGCTGGAAAAAGCCAGCACAATCATCATCGATACCCGTGATGATGATGTCACCATGACCACCGCCCTGTACTGTAGCAGCAAAAACCCTCAAGCCCATATTATCGCTTATTTCAATGACGACACACTCGGAGCACTGTTAAAACAGCACTGCCCTAATGTTGAATGCATGCCCTCGGTGGCCGTAGAGATGATCGCCAAGTCTGCTGTCGACCCGGGCTCCAGTGCCCTGCACTATCAACTACTGGCCGTCGATGAGGGCATGACCCAATACTCCATGAAATATCATGGCCAACAGCCAGTCACTATCCGTGACCTGTTCAATACCTTCAAAGAACGGTATGAGGCAACCCTGATCGGTCTCGCCAGAGCCGGCACCAAGACCCTGCAGCTGAACCCGGCACTGAATGATCATATTCAGCCAGGGGATACGCTGTACTACATTGCTGAAGGGCGTATCAATCATATTGATTGGGAGAATTTCCGTGTTTAGTAAATGGTTTGGCAAAAAGGATGATTCTGCGACCGAAGTGAAAGCCCCGGAGATCATGGGATTGCGCATCGGTGGTGCATTTGAACTGGATGATCTCAAGCTTCGTTTGATCGAACCGGATCTGATTGTCGAAGGTGTGGCCCGAACGCAGCTGATACAGGCTGTCGGCATGGTCAAGCTTGATGAGAGCAGTACGGTGCTGCGTTACTACACCGATGATGATGGTTTTCTGCAGGTACTGCTGACCGGCGGCATGACAGAGCAACACATCTCCGATGTCAAACTCTGGTACTTTTATCAGACCGAAGGTGTCAACTCGGATCATCAGTGGAATGAACTACTCAACAGCGGCATCAGCACTCCGGAAACTGAGTTGGAAGGATATCATTTCAGCCGCGTATGGGGGGGTGTTGGCGGCGACTCGCCACCAGTAGCCATGACGGAAACAACCTGGCAGCAAGATGGCAGCGAAAGTGAAACCGATCAATTTATGATGCTTTACGAACGCGAAATCAAAGATGGCCATTTCGAGTACCTGATCAAATCAGGCGAAGAAAAAATCATTCACAATCAGGCCGACCGATGCCTGGTCATCAGTACCGGTCTTGATATCCACCACGCGGATATTTCCATCATCGGCTGAGACCCGGTTGTACAGACGTCAGCCGTTCATATACGGTTTACAGGAAAAACAACGTCATGTTGTTTTTGGACCAACAATTTATAAGAGGGAATACATACACATGAACACCATCGCACACTCATTGACAGGACTGGCAAACTTTGCGCTGTATTTTGCGATTGCCCTGGCTTTACTGCTGATTTTTAAGGTGATTTACACGGCTATCACGCCGCATGATGAATGGAAACTGGTCAAAGAAGAAAAGAATACCGCTGCGGCCACCGGCCTGGCTGGTGCCATTATTGGCTTTGCCCTGGCTCTGGGCAGTGCAGCGTCGAACTCGGTTTCACTGATTGATTTTGTCATCTGGGGAGTCGTGGCTCTCATCGCCCAGCTGATCGCCTTTGCCATAGTACGCTTTATTTTCATGCCGAAAATTGTTGAGCGGATCAACCATAACGAAGTGTCTGCCGGAATCATGCTGGCGGGTATGTCGGTTGCTGTCGGCCTATTGAATGCGGCCTGTATGACTTACTGAAAGGAAGCTGATCATGAAAAGAACCCGTGCCATTAATCTGGACCGGATGCGTAAAACCCGCTCCGGCCATGCCGTAAAACCTCTGGCTCTGGCCATCGCAACGACAACCCTGGTGGCCTGTAGCAGTAAAGAAGAAGCGGTTATCTACCGCGATGTCAACCAGTGTATCGAACAGAACCCAAGCAAAGAAGCTGCGTGTCAGGCTGCCTATCAGGAGGCCCTGAAAAAAGCTCAGGATACCGGGCCGAAATACAATTCCCGCAGCGACTGCGAGGTGGATTTTGGCGTCAATAACTGCTCCCCTTATAACAACAGTGGTCACAGCTGGTTCATGCCGGCCATGGCTGGTTTCATGCTGGCGAACCTGATTGATCGTAATAACTATCGCTCAGCACCGCTGTATACCTCCTACTCTTATGGCTCTCCAGCCTATGGCCATTGGACCACCGTGGATGGCAATGTCTATGGTAGCAGCCGTTCCTATGGCTCTGTCCGGGTCGACAACGATGCGTTCAAATCCAAGCCGAAAGTGACTCGCACCATTTCCCGTGGCGGCTTTGGTTCAACTGTTTCGGCCAAATCCAGTTGGGGAGGTTCATCAAGAAGCAGCTCCCGCAGTAGTTGGGGAGGATAGTCCAAATTGTTGCGTCACATGATCAAGGAACGGGAAAACTGGCGCACCAAAGCCGATGAATTCGGCTTTAAATTCCATACCATGTACGGCGAAGCCTATTGGGATGAGAGTGCCTACTACCAGCTTTCCCTACGCCAGATAGAAGAGGATCTGGAAGACCCAACCCGGGAACTGCACCAGATGTGCCTGGCAGCCGTGGAAAAAGTCGT
This sequence comes from Gynuella sp., assembly GCF_050297175.1. NCBI lineage: Bacteria > Pseudomonadati > Pseudomonadota > Gammaproteobacteria > Oceanospirillales > Saccharospirillaceae > Gynuella > Gynuella sp. The sequence continues at coordinate 5,229 of NZ_JBNKSF010000043.1, forward strand.
TGCCGACGAATACTGGCTGCAGAAGTTTCGCATCCCTCAACCATTCTGGGATTGGATTCTGAACTCCTGGCGACAGCAGGAAAAGAGTCTTTATTCCCGTTTGGATCTGGCTTATGGCGGGATTGGCCCAGCCAAACTGTATGAAAACAATGCCGACACCCCCACCAGCCTGTACGAATCTGGATTCTGGCAATGGTTATGGCTCGAAGACAAAGTCAACAGCGGTGAAATTCCACGCCAGGCAGACCAGTTCAATTCCTTACAGGAGAAACTGGTCGATCGTTTCCGGTTAATGAAACTTGAGCATCCAGGCGAAACCCTGCATTTTGCCTGCTGCAAGGACACCGAAGAGGACCGCGGTACGGTTCAATACCTGGAAGACTGCGCCAATGAAGCCGGTATAGAGACCCGCTTTGTTTACATCGAGGATGTCGGCGAGGGCGAAGGCCAGGTCTACAGTGATCTTCAGGATCAGGTCATTACCTGGATGTTTAAACTCTATCCGTGGGAATTCATGCTGCGGGAAGAATACGGCTCGATACTGCCCCATGCCGGAGTTTCCTGGATGGAACCACCCTGGAAAGCAATTCTCTCCAATAAAGCACTGATGCCACTGTTATGGAAGATGTTTCCAGGTCACCCCAATCTGTTGCCGGCCTTTTTTGAAGAGGATCTGGCCAACAGCGGCATGACCAGCTATGTGAAGAAACCGATCTTCGCACGGGAAGGTTCCAACGTCAGCATTCATATTGACGGTGAGGTCATGGATTCATCGGAGGGGCCTTATGGCGATGAGGGCTTTATCTACCAGGAATACTGGCCACTGCCCGAATTTGGCCACAACTTTACCTTGATCGGATCATGGCTGGTGGACGATCAACCGGCTGGGATCTCCATTCGTGAAGACGCCCAGCGCATCACCCAGGATCTGTCGCGTTACATTCCGCATATCATTCTGGGCTGATCACAATTCCGGCTTTGGAGCCATCTGCAAACCTGACGATGACTCCAGGTCCGGAATTACCTGTCCTTTCAGCTTTAACAATTGCTGCGCCAGCTCCGGCTTGCGCAGATACTCCTCGGCAATCTCTGCAAACAGCTCCAACAGTCGGTTACGGGTTTTCGCGTTACGAACAATTTTGTACTGTCGCTTGATCATCCTGACTGCCAGCTCAATTTCCTGTTGGTCGCGCAGATAAGTACCCAGTTCCAGCGCCTGTTCGCCACTAAATTCAAATTCCGGTTGTTGCTGCCAAACCTGGCGCAAAATTCTGGTCAGCATAGCGGGCTGGTTGGACTCGGCCAGCTGTGCCAGCAAACCACCACCACCGCGATTCAAACGTTCATACTCACCGGTAAACGCCAGAACCTTAAAATAACGTTCCAGCATGGACAACTGTCCGCGCGAATCCCGGCATGACTTTTCCATCACCTCCAGTGCACTGTTGTACTGGCCATTGTGTAGATGAATATGAATGTTGGGATCCACCTGATTAGCCATTCTCCGCAACCGCAGATCCTGTTTGGTGGCACCAAGATTCAACTCAAACCGATACTGATGAACCAGATAGCCCAGCAGCGAAAACATGACCAACATAAAATAGAAACCACTGACCGCACCCGCAGTTTGACCGATCGTAGGACCAAGCAGATCCATCAGCAGTTGGCTGACCGACGCCGAACACAATGACATCAAGACCATATAGAAATATACCAACCCATAGGCCCAGCCGATGCGGATGATCATGCCCGCCAGGTTCAGGGGATTCAACGCCATGGCCAGGTCACCTTCCATAGCCAGCATGATCATACTGACCGGCAGGCTGGCGATAAAAAACAACACCAGTAGTACCGCCAGTAATGGATGCAGAAAATGCCCGACCAGCATGACCAGTATCACCATCGCGATGATGGCCAGAAACTGCTTGAACACCAGTCCGAAACGTTCACCACTGAAGATTTCCGCCACTGGTGGTGCCACCATTTTGCCGTGTGCCACGGTATCAATAACCCGGTAGCCATATTGCAGCTGCAGCAGAAACAGTAGCAACCCAATGATCAAACCGATCCAGCTTTCCGGCAGCAACGCACTGATCAGCGACACACTCAACATAATCAAAGCCTGCCCTTGAAAGGGGTAGCGGAAAAAATCAGACAGCCGGTTCCAGAACGGAATCACATCGGTTTTATTGGGTTGGTAAGTCAGCTCCTGCTGGCACCCGTAACACAGCGGATAACCCTCTTCAGTCGTCGGCGCACGCACGCATTGATCGCAAAAATCTTTCCGGCAATGTTCACAATACCAGCGTGCCGGCGACACAGGGTGATGGTAACAAAACGACATGGGTTCGCTGTTCCAAAGTCAATCAGTCAATGTGCATTTATAGAAGTTCCATCTTCAAAGCGCAATTGCGGTCCTTATTAACAGGCTAACCAAAATTTGCCGATCACTGCTTGCGAGCAGCAGTCAGCGATAGATATCCACTTGAGGTGGCTGTCCGGCATGACCATAACCACGATACATACCACCGGTATTAAACGGGAGAGCAATATTGCCCAGATAGTCCACCGCAATCAGACCACCATCACCGCCCAGTTCCGCCAGACGGGTGACTGCATTATTGCAGGCCTCTGCCAGGGTCATGCCGGCATATTCCATGCGGGCAGAAATATCATAAGCCGTTACAGCCCGCATAAACATTTCCCCGGTACCCGTACAGGATACCGCCACCGTGCGGTTATTGGCATAACAACCGGCACCGATCAGCGGGGTATCGCCAACCCGCCCTACCTGCTTGTTGGTCAAACCGCCAGTTGAAGTCGCTGCCGCCAGGTCACCTTGTGCGTCCAGCGCTACTGCACCCACAGTGCCATACTTATTGTCCGGATCAATTGGATCCCCTGAAGCTGCCGCTGCACCATCATGGTCCAGCATCATACCGCCTCGCTGCCGGGCACGGTGCAGCTGCTGCAACCGATCTTCGGTGGAAAAGAAATCCGGCGCCACCATCTCCAGACCATGCGCCAGGGCAAACGCCTCAGCCCCGTCACCAGTGAATAACACATGCTCGCTATGCTCCATCACCGCCCGCGCCAATAACACTGGATTTCTGACCCGGTTGACACAACTGATCGCACCAGCCTGCAGGGTTTGACCATCCATGACACTGGCGTCCAGTTCATGGGTCTGCTCATGGGTAAATACTGCCCCATGACCGGCATTAAACAACGGACACTCTTCCAGCAAGCGCACCGCTTCGGTGACTGCATCCAGGGCACTGCCACCAGTGGCCAGGATCTGCTGCCCGGCAGCGACGATCTCTGTCAGGGCCTGCCGAAATGAGTGTTCTTTACTCGGCGTCATGGCACTGCGGGCAATCGCCCCGGCACCACCATGAATCACAATTACGGGCATAGACATACAAGTTTCCTGAATCAAACAACGGTCAGACGGTACAGGTTAAACCATCAAAAATCCCCGGCAATCTCCATGATCAGATTTTTTTGTAGGCCACACATTGCAGAGGCTACAAAATGTGTGTTAACAGCCTGTGTGAAACTCCGTATAATTCGCGCCCTTTTATTTTCGTTCCTGACCAGGAGAGGTAACTATCGTGGATTTTCCCACCCGTTTCGATGTCATTGTCATCGGTGGCGGCCATGCCGGAACTGAGGCCGCTCTGGCAGCAGCCCGTATGGGAGTCAAAACCCTGCTGCTGACCCACAATACCGAAACCATTGGGGTGATGAGCTGTAATCCGGCCATTGGCGGTATTGGCAAAAGTCATCTGGTCAAGGAAATCGATGCCCTTGGCGGTGCCATGGCATGCGCCACAGATAAAGCAGGGATACAGTTTCGTACTCTCAACAGCCGCAAAGGCCCAGCCGTTCGTGCTACCCGTGCCCAGGCTGACCGCGCACTGTATCGTGCCGCCATTCGTGAAATCGTTGAACATCAGCCGGGTTTAAGTATTTTTCAGCAGGCTGCTGACGACCTGATCATCCAGGGCGACAAGGTTACCGGGGTGGTGACTCAGACCGGCATCCGGATTTATGCCACAACCGTGGTATTGACCGCCGGTACATTCCTCGGCGGCAAAATTCATGTCGGCATGGAAAACTACTCCGGCGGGCGGGCGGGCGATCCACCGGCCATTGCCTTATCCCATCGCCTGCGTGAGTTACCGTTTCGGGTCGACCGTTTGAAAACCGGTACCCCGGCGCGCATTGACGGCCGCACCGTGGACTATTCCGTGATGCAGGCCCAGCCCGGCGATACACCATTACCGGTCATGTCCTTTATGGGCTCGGTGGCAGAGCACCCACAGCAGGTGAACTGCTATATCACCCATACCAGCGAACAGACCCACGACATCATCCGCGCCAACCTTGATCGCTCACCGATGTACGCCGGCGTCATTGAGGGCATCGGTCCGCGTTACTGCCCGTCCATCGAAGACAAAATCGTGCGCTTTGCCGACAAAACCAGTCATCAGGTCTTTGTTGAGCCAGAAGGTCTGAGTACCTTTGAGCTGTATCCCAACGGCATCTCCACCAGCCTGCCGTTTGACGTCCAGGTAGCTTTCATCCGCACCCTGAAAGGCTTTGAAAACTGTCATATCACCCGTCCGGGTTATGCCATTGAGTACGATTTCTTCAACCCACAGGATTTGCGTCACAGCCTCGAAACCAAGTTTATTCAAAACCTGTTCTTCGCCGGCCAGATTAATGGCACCACCGGTTATGAAGAGGCCGGTGCACAAGGACTGTTGGCGGGTGTCAACGCAGCGTTGCGGGTACAGGAAAAAGACCCCTGGTCACCACGCCGCGACGAAGCCTATCTTGGGGTGCTGGTCGACGACCTGATCACCATGGGCACCAAAGAACCCTATCGCATGTTTACCAGCCGGGCGGAATATCGCCTGCTGTTGCGCGAGGATAATGCCGATGCCCGCCTGACAGAAAAAGGCCGCGAACTCGGGCTGGTCGACGACGTCCGTTGGGCCGCTTTCTGCGCCAAAATGGAAGCCATCGAACGGGAAAAATCCCGTCTTACCTCTACCTGGGTACAGCCAGGCACAGAAGCCGGCGATCTGGCTGCCAAAGTACTCGATCAACCATTGACGCATGAATACAGCCTGATGGACCTGCTCAAGCGCCCCAATGCCAACTATGCCATGATCGCAGGCCTGAAAGGTGAAGCCCCCGGGCTGCCCGAACAAGTGACCGAACAAGTGGAAATCGCCGCCAAATATGATGGCTATATCAAGCGTCAGGAACAGGAAATCGCGGCACTGCGGCGCCAGGAAAATACTCGCCTGCCGGATAACTTCGATTACGACACCATCAGCGGTCTGTCCAATGAAGTACGCCAGAAACTGAAAGAGGTACGTCCGGAAACCATTGCCCAGGCCGGTCGCATTCAGGGAGTTACCCCGGCAGCGGTCAGTCTGTTGTTGATTCAATTGAAAAAAATGGCTGCTGCCAGGAAAACAGCGTGAGCACTCACTATCAGGAAAAGCTTTTAACCGCTGCCCACCAACTGGGCATTGACATCCGTGACAACCAGATAGAACAACTACTGCACTATCACCGGCTGCTGGCGAAGTGGAACAAGGCCTACAACCTCACGGCCGTGCGTGACGCCGATGACATGATCGACCGCCACCTGATCGACAGCCTGGCGATTCTGCCATTTATTCAATACGACGATATTCTCGATGTTGGCAGCGGTGGAGGTCTACCGGGACTGGTCATTGCCATTATGAATCCCGACATTCATGTCACCGTGCTCGACAGCAATGGCAAAAAGACCCGCTTTTGCACTCAGGTGAAACTGGAATTACAGTTGTCGAATGTTACGGTCGTGCACACCCGACTGGAAAACTATTGCCCCACACAGCCCCATACCTGTATAACCAGCAGGGCTTTTGCCAGCCTGCGGGATATGGTGGAATTATCGGCAGACTGCGGCGAGTCCGGTACTGTCTACCTGGCTATGAAAGGGCAATATCCGGAAGCGGAGCTGGCAGAGCTGCCGGCCACGGTTGAATTGCTCAACGTGAAAGAACTGCTCGTGCCGGGAGCGGATGGCGAACGGCATCTGGTAACACTGGCCAGGATTTAGCTGACCGGCACGCCATGATTTCGTTTGAACACCTGTGCCAGCTTCCCGGTCACGGTTATCTCACCTGTCGGAGACAATCCGATCAGGCGGACGCCATCATATAATATCCGGCGTCTCTATTTCGTCAGTCCATAAAAGGGAAGTTACGCCCGGACCGGGAATCGTTCAGGCGTTACAATGACACTCGCAATGACCGGCGCACACACAACCGTCTAACCAGCAGGAAGCGTCGGTAAACGGGCACAACAGAATAAAACACAGAACCAACAAAGGGTTGCATCTTGGCTAAAGTATTTGCAATTACCAATCAGAAGGGCGGGGTCGGGAAAACCACGACTGCGATCAATTTATCTGCGTCTTTAGCGGCAACCAAACGTAAGGTATTGGTTGTTGATCTTGATCCTCAGGGCAATGCCACCATGGGTTCCGGCATCGATAAAAACGAACTGGAACGTTCGGTTTATGAGGTCATCACCAATCGATGCCACACTAACGAAGCCGTTCAACAGAGTGAATCCTGTCATTATGATCTGCTGCCAGCCAACGGAGACCTGACTGCAGCGGAAGTGGAACTGATGAACATTAAAATGAAGGAACACCGGTTACGCTATGCCCTGGCGGAAGTCAAAAACAACTACGATTACATCTTTATTGACTGTCCACCGTCGCTGAACATGCTGACGGTCAATGCCCTGTCGGCTTCCGATGGCGTCATCATTCCAATGCAGTGCGAATATTATGCACTGGAAGGACTTGCAGCACTGCTGAACACCGTGGACAACGTCAGTAAGATTCTGAATCCGAAGTTGATTGTCGAAGGGGTACTGCGGACCATGTATGATCCTCGCAACAGCCTGACCAAGGATGTGAGCCAGGAATTGATCACTCACTTTGGCGATACCGTGTACCACACGGTGATTCCGCGTAACGTGCGATTGGCGGAAGCGCCCAGTTTTGGTGTGCCGGTACTGACTCACGACAAACAGAGTGCTGGTGCCATGGCCTATCTGGCGCTGGCCGGAGAGATCATTAACAGGCACAATAACGGCCCTTCGGCGGTGCCAACCGCCTAGCAGACTATTGATTTTTGTTGCTGAGGCAGTGAAGACAAAGAATTTTTCAGGAACCCCCATGTCAGTCAAAAAGAATCGCGGTTTGGGTAAAGGTCTGGGTGCTTTGATTTCCCAAACCCAGAAACCGGAACCGGTAGATACCGAAGAAGCCCTTAAAAACGGCGACCTGAAACATGTGCCCGTCGAATTGATCCAACGGGGTCAATATCAACCGCGCCGGGATATGCAGCCGGAGGCGCTGGAAGAACTGGCAGCCTCCATTAGAGCCCAGGGAGTCATGCAACCGATCGTCGTTCGTCCGATTGGTCCAGAGCGTTACGAAATCATTGCCGGTGAACGCCGCTGGCGTGCAACCCAGATGGCCGGTCTGGCAGAGATACCCGCTGTCATTCGCGATGTCAGCGATGAAGACGCCATTGCCATGGCATTGATTGAGAACATCCAGCGTGAAAACCTCAATCCCATCGAAGAAGCCCTGGCACTGCAACGACTACAAAAGGAATTCGAACTGACTCAGCAGGAAGTCGCTGATGCCGTCGGCAAAAATCGCGTCACCGTAGCGAATCTGCTGCGTTTGATCAGCCTGTCTGCTGAAGTCAAAAAAATGGTTGAACATGGTGACCTGGAAATGGGCCATGCCCGTGCTCTGCTGTCGCTGACCGAAGCCAAGCAAATCGATGCCGCCCGGCAGGTGGTACAGAAGGGTTTGACCGTACGCCAGACCGAAGCGCTGGTGCGTCAGCTACAGGAAGGCAAAAAAACCAAAGTCGCTCCGAATACGCGGCTCGATGCCAATATTCGCAACCTCGAAGATACACTCGGCAAACGTCTTGGTGCGCCGGTGGATATTCAGCATGGTAACAATGGCAAAGGAAAACTGGTCATCAAATATAGCTCCCTTGATGAGCTGGATGGAATCCTCGGCCACATCAAATGAGACATCGTATCCGTGCGGCCGGCATCGCCATCCAGAATGACTGTGTGTTGCTGGTCAAACACATCCAGCATGGCGAAACCTGGTGGGTACCACCAGGCGGCGGCTATGAAAGCCAGGATCAATGCACTCAAAACACCGTTAAACGTGAATTTTTTGAAGAAGCCGGGCTCACTGACGTAACCGTCGGCCCTCTTATGTTTGTTCGGGAATTTATCGAGGACCGTGCCGATGTATTTCACCTGGAACTGTTTTATTCAGTCACTGGCTGGCGCGGCGATATACATCTGAATAATCTGGCCGGTCTCGGCGGGGACGAACTGCTGATTCAGGAAACCACCTGGGTACCACGCGACCAACTCGACGACATGGTGCTCTATCCGACCGAAATACGTTCCGATATCTGGCAACAACCTTCCCCAACTCTTGCCCGTCACCTGGGAACTTTTCACGAACTCGATGGCTACGAACGATAAAAGTCTGCAAAACACCTCTCTCATACGGTGCACACATCGTGAATCAGTGAAGACCGTGAATACCTTGGGTATGGGTGGCAATTTGAAGGCTTCATGTCTCTAGGGTATCGATCATGGCCGACTGCGTTTCCCGGCCCAAATTGTAGACTTTTATAACCACTGGCCTGTTATACTTAGCCACTTACTAACGGGACATGTTCCCTTCATCTGATATTGGATCGAAATATGAGTAGTGACCCGTCAACCAACCTCCTTAGCCTCGACTGCGAAGAAAGATATGATTATTTCTTAACAAAAGTAGCAGAAGAGCGGGACGTCTGGATTCTGGTGAATCAAGAAGAACTGTTTCTAAAAAACTACACTGAAGACAATTTGGAATACGTACTGGTCTGGCCGGATGAAGGTCTTGCACAGGCTTATTCGAAAGACCTGGATGGTTTTTCACCAAGAAGCATTCCCCTACCCCAGTTCTTTAATAAATGGATTCCCGGATTAACCCAAGACGGTATTGATATTGGTGTATTTCCTGGTCTCGATGATGACCTCTGGGTGTCTTCTCCGGCAGAGCTGGAAACCGAATTGAAAGCAGAACTCGCCAATCAGTTCTGATCATATCAACCTGAAATGCCGCATCATGCATGTCCAGGGTATTAACCCACATGCATTTAAAACTGGGAAAGAACAAAAAATCCCTCGTTTCAGCCCCACCATCAATAGACCTCCACAGGCCCGAATGCCGCATTCGGGCTGAAGCAAGCTGTACTCACTTCAGACATATCATGAGTCTACCGGGTTAATAGATACGCTTTTTGAATGATCACGCGAATCGGTTTGGAGAGTACGCTCAACCATCGTGTTCCCGTAGTTAAAACAGAATATTTCCGCCTTTAATAACCCGGCGATTAATTATATTGGGTTAATCGTGTGATGCAGGAACCCCTAGAGGCGTCGAACCACAACATTGGCGTGGTCAATACTGGCCCGGAGAAATCAAAATGTTCATGCGACATCCTCAGATTTCTCAGGGCGATCATCACAGAAATCAGGATGATCGATTTGATTACCAAGATAACAGTAAGCGCTATGACACTGAATCACGAACTGCAATAAATGCATCGACTGCGCGTTGCAAATCCTCACGGCTGTGGGCAGCGGATATCTGTGTACGGATACGTGCCTGCCCCTGAGGCACAACCGGGTACGAAAAGGCAATCACGTAAATGCCCCGTGCCAGCATGGCATCGGCAAAACGCGCAGCTTTGCCAGCATCGTACAACATCACTGGAATAATTGGATGTTCGCCCGGTAACAGATCAAACCCGGCCGCACTCATCTGTTCGCGAAAAAACGTCATATTATCGTGCAGAGTCTGACGCAGTTCACGACCCTGCTTGGCCAGTTCCAGCGCTTTAATTGCACCGGCCACCACAGGTGGTGCCACCGTATTGGAAAACAGATAAGGCCGAGATCGCTGGCGCAGTAATTCCACGATCTCTGGACGGCCACTGGTGAAACCACCACTGGCACCACCCAATGCTTTACCCAGCGTACCGGTGATGATATCCACCCGACCCATGACGTTACGATATTCGTGAGTTCCCCGCCCGTGGGTGCCAATAAACCCGGTCGCGTGGCACTCATCGATATGTACCAGTGCATTATACTGATCCGCCAGTTCACAGATTTTATCCACCTGGGCAATGGTGCCATCCATCGAAAACACCCCATCACTGCTGATCAGTTTAAAGCGCGCACCGTCTTTATCCGCTTGCTGCAACTGTGCTTCCAGGTCAGCCATGTCATTGTTTTGATAACGATAGCGTTTGGCCTTACACAAACGAATACCGTCAATAATACTCGCGTGATTCAGTTGATCAGAAATCACGGCATCGGCATTCGTCAGCAGGGTTTCAAACAGTCCACCATTGGCATCAAAACAGGAAGGATACAAAATCGTGTCTTCGGTTCCGAGATACGCCGTCAGCTTTTTTTCCAGCAGCTTATGAATACTCTGTGTACCACAGATAAACCGGACGGATGCCATGCCATAGCCCCACTCTTTCAGACCGGACATAGCTGCCTCCGAGACTTGCGGATGCTGCGCCAGCCCCAGGTAGTTATTGGCACACAGATTAACCACTTCACCTCCAGGCACACTAATATGGCTGCCTTGAGCCGTGGTGATTTCACGCTCGTGTTTGTACAATCCGGCATCACGGATGGATTGCAACTCAGCGACCAGATGTTGTTGAAAGTTCTGATACATATCGGAAACCTCTGTTATTAACCTGCATTGCGTTCTAATCGATGATAAACACTACTGGCATCACATGGTTAATCAAGCCAGTTCAAAATGACTTTTCCAGCTTTACCGCTCTTCATTTCCGCAAAGCCCTGTTCAAATTCGGTGTAGTGCAGACGATGGGTAATGATTGGAGTCAGGTCCAAACCTGATTCCACCATGACAGACATCTTGTACCAGCTTTCATACATCTCCCGACCATAAATACCTTTAATGGTCAGCATATTGAAGATGACGGTATTCCAGTCGATAGCAACCTCTTCCGGCGGAATCCCCAGCATGGCAATTTTCCCACCATGACACATGACCTTGAGCAGATCTTTAAACGCCGATGGATTTCCGGACATTTCCAGCCCCACATCAAAGCCTTCCTTCATTCCCAATTGCGCCTGAACCTCGCTGATAGATTCAGTTCGGACATCAATACCGCGAGTGGCACCCATGTTTTCCGCCAGCTTGAGACGATCAGGATTTATGTCGGTAATCACAACATGACGGGCACCGGCATGACGACAGACGGCCACGGCCATGATGCCAATCGGCCCGGCACCGGTGATCAGCACATCTTCACCTAACAGCGGAAAACTCAAAGCCGTATGCACGGCGTTTCCAAACGGATCGAAGATGGCCGCAACATCACGATCAATATCTGGTCGATGCTCCCAAACATTGGCCATGGGTAACACCACATACTCGGCAAATGCGCCTGGCCGGTTCACACCGATACCACTGGTATCAGCACACAAATGCCGGCGCCCGGCCATGCAGTTACGGCAACGGCCACACACTACATGTCCTTCCCCCGATACCAACTGGCCAGGACGAAAGTCATTCACGTTAGAGCCGACTTCGACAATCTCGCCGACAAATTCATGACCGACAATCATAGGCACCGGAATCGTTTTTTGGGCCCAGGCATCCCAGTTCCAGATATGCATATCAGTACCGCAGATAGCTGTGCGGTCGACCTTGATCAAGACATCATTGATGCCTGGCTTCGGCTCCGGCACATTCTCCAGCCATAAACCTTCAGCCGCTTCTTTTTTGACGAGTGCTTTCATGTTCTTCCCCTGGTTGACGACAGGAAACAAAACGCCAATCTAACACGTTGATCCACATGGAGGTATATCACTATTGACGGGCTCTGAAAGTGCGCCTGTCATGAATACGTAACACCCTTTTTGTCATAACCTGTGAAAAGATGTCCGTCACAATATTCTGTCACCAGATTCCAATAGCGGGTTATTGCCTACTCGCGATATAACACGTCTTTGCCATGCCGTAGCTCCAGGCCCTGACGTTCGGTTTTTTTTAGACTTTTTACCACCAGCGAATAAGAATGATCAATCATCCGCTCAATTTCACCATCGGGTAACGAACCGTCGACCAACACCGTATTCCAATGTTTTTTATTCATGTGATAACCCGGCAGAACGGCGCTAAACACATCACGCAACTGCACCGCCTGCAAGGGATCACATTTGAGATTGACACTCAACATTCCGTCACCGCGCACAGCAGACAAAGCAAACATTTTATTGTGTACCTTAAATACTGATGCTTCCGGACCAAATGGATAATCCTCAACACTTTCCGGCTTACTGAGCAGGTATTGTTTTAATTCATTTTCAGTCATGTCAGATCCAAAAAAAATACAGGCATATCAAGAATTGTATCAATCATTACCAGCTTAATCGTAAATAACGATACCAAACTCAATGACTCATTGTTATGGTAACCAGATGGAGGCTGCCATGAAAACAACAACTCAATGCCTTATGATGATACTTCTCACTATCAGTGCCTGGAGCTTCGCCGAAGAGACTTCCCCTACCGCACAGGAACTGGTTGCGCGCATAGATAAACTCTATCGCCTCGATTCCAGTCACGCCACCATGACCATGGATATCCAAACGCCAGAATGGCAACGCAGCATGACCATGGAAGTCTGGTCGCGCGATATGGACTACACCCTGGTGCGGATTTTGACGCCCAAAAAAGATGCCGGCATCGCCACCCTGAAACGACAAAATGAAATGTGGAACTACTTTCCCAAGATCCGCAAAGTCATCAAGGTACCACCGTCCATGATGATGGGCTCGTGGATGGGTTCGGATTTCACCAACGACGATCTGGTGCGCGAAGTCTCACTGGCGGAAGAGTACGATGTTGTGCTCGACCGCACAGAGTCGCAGTATCTTCTGACGCTCACCCCTAAAGAACAGACCGTCACCGTCTGGGGCCGTATTGACATTCTGATCGACAAAACCAGCTTGTTGCCAGTACAGGAAAATTACTTTGACGAGGACGGCACCGCCATGCGGGAAATGTATTTTTCTGATGTGCGGGAATTTGATGGCAGGCAGTTACCGGCCGTGATGGAACTGAAACCGTTAAACAAAGAAGGACACCTGACCCGTGTCACTTATGATTCCCTGAGCTTCAACACCGAAGTCGATGAATCGCTGTTTACCTTACGCAATCTGAAAACGCTGAAATAATCCGGAGCCACCATGTCATTGCCATTGACTGTCAAGCTGGCGATGCGCAATTTAAGACGTAACCGCCGCAGAACCATTCTGACCGGCCTGAGTATGTTCGGAGGCTACATTCTGCTGGTATTGTCACTGTCATTGCAGGATGGTTCCTACGACTCAGTGCTGCGTACCTACACCCGCGATCACAGCGGTCACATCCAACTGACACAAGCGCAATATCTGGATCAACCCACGCTGTACAGAACCGTACATGATTATCAGACTTGGATCGAACGCATTGAACAACTTCCATTTGTTCGACAGGTCACGCCGCGTATTCAGGCCGCCGCCCTGGCCTACGGAACGGACAAAGCCGCACCCGCCATTGTGTATGGCATTGACCCGCTGCGGGAACAACAAACCTCATACCTCGGTCAAAAGATCAGCCAGGGACATTTTTTCAGCAGTGACATCAATGCCGATGGTTACTCTCAGGCTATGATCGGTTACAGCCTGGCCAGACAACTGCAACTGGCGGTTAATGATGAGTTGGTGCTGATATCCCAGGGGGCAGATGGCTCCATGGCCAACGATGTGTATATTGTCAGTGCTATCATCGGTGACCACGATGCTCCCGAGCGTCTGAATATTTATCTGCCACTGCACGCCGCTCAACAATTTTTTGTGCTGCCCGATCAAGTACACCGACTGGTGATTCTGACCCACGACTATCGACAGGCCGAACCACAAAGCCGGACACTGAATACGCAACTGGCCACCGGGCTACAATCGCAGCAGTTGCGGTTCAGCCCTTGGCAGGACATCGAACACGAGTTTTACCGCACCATGCAGGCTGATAAACAGGGCAATGTGATCTCCATGTATATTGTGGTCTTTCTGGTCTGTCTGGGGGTGTTGAATACCATCCTCATGAACATACTTGAACGCACCGGCGAATTTGGCGTGCTCAAGGCCATTGGCACCTCACCGTGGCGTATTTATCTGCAAATCCTGCTCGAAACCCTGTTACTGGCACTGCTCAGCTGTATTGCCGGACTGATCATTGCACTACCGCTGAACTATTACTTTACTCATGTCGGTATCGCACTGGCAGAACCCATGGAAGTCTCCGGCCTGGTGTTTGAAAAAATGACCGGCATCATGACCCTCGGCATCTTTGCCGACCCGGTTATCATCATCTGTCTGGCCTCTGTCGCGGTGGCCATGATCCCAGCCATCCGTGCCGCCCGGCTGGTTCCGCTAGATGCCATGAGGAGGCTCTGATATGCAGCTGATCTGGAAATTGTCACTGCGCAATATTCTGCGTAATCCCAAGCGTTCACTGCTGACAGCACTGCTGATCTCCTGCTCCCTGGCCGCACTGATCTTCACCGATGGCTACATCATTGGCCTGTCTCAGGACATGATTAAATCCGCGACCCGGTTGTTTCCCGGTGACGGCCAGATCCATCACCCCGAGTATTTGTCTGGATATGAAGCCGACTACCGCTTGACCGACCCCAGCCTGATCCAACGATTGCGCCAGCAGCCACAGGTGGAAGCCGCAACCCAACGGGCCATCTCAGCCGCCATGATAGCCTCCACCGCCAACGTACAGTCGGTACAAATGCTCGGCATAGATGCAACCACAGAAGCACAGGTGAGCAAGATTACCCAATCCATCATCAAAGGCGCTTATTTGACCGGCACCAACCCTCAGGAAATTCTGCTTGGCTATCGACTGGCCAACAAAATGGAAGTTTCTCTTGGAGATAAGATCGTGCTATCGGTTCCACAGGTGGATGGCGGCGACATCAGCCAGAACTTATTCCGGGTATCTGGCATCTTCCGCTTTAACAGCAAACTCATGGACGAAAACATGGTATTCATCAACTTGGCCGATGCTCAGCGCATGCTCAACCAAGGCACAGACGTTCAGGAGATCGCCTTTAACTTCTACGACCCCGCGCTTGCCAGCCGGGATAACCTGCCGTTATGGCAGGCATTTTCAGGGGATCAAATCCAAGCACTGGGATGGCCACACATACTGCCCCAACTCAGCAGCATGCTCGGCATGATGGACTACTCCCTCGCCCTCATGGGCACAATTCTGTTCATCATTGCCGCACTGGGTGTCATCAATGCCATGTTCATGTCCATCTATGAACGCATGTGGGAATTCGGCGTCATCAAAGCCATCGGCACCACACCGCAAAGCATTTTTCTGCTGATTCTGACCGAAGGCCTGTTACTGGCGTTACTCAGCGTGATCATCGGCCTGATGCTCGGACTGGGTATCAACAGCTGGTTCGGTATGGTCGGCATCGACTACAGCCAGATGGAATTTTCCGGGGTGGCCCTGGTGGAACCCACCAAAACCATTATTCGGCCGCTGCAATACACCCAACTGCCTGTTTGGGTAATTGCATTGACACTGCTGGCCTGCATTTACCCAGCCTTATTTGCGGCCAGAATCATGCCGACCCAGGCACTGCACAAATCCCTTTAAAGGACACCCACTTTAACTTTTAACGGACACCCACTTATGACCCTGAAAAGTTTAAAGGACACCCATGTATGACTCAGAAGATCATCGAAACCATTGCCCTGAGCCGGCATTTCGGTAATGGCGACACCCTGGTCAAAGCCCTCGATCAAACCAATTTGACCATACACTCCGGCGAGTTCAGTGCCATTGTCGGTCCTTCCGGATCCGGCAAGTCTACGCTGCTGCATCTCATTGGCGGGCTCGACCAGCCCAGCAGCGGCGAAGTCCGCCTGAGTGGCAAGGCGATTTCAGACATGTCTGGTTCAACTCTGAGCCATTTTCGTCGTGACCATATCGGTTTTATCTTCCAGGCCTACAACCTGATTCCTGTGTTAAGTGCCGAAGAGAACGTCGAATACATCATGATGCTACAAGGCGTCAGCGACACAGAGCGGCGCGAACGCACCCACGCAATACTGAAACGGGTCGGACTGTCCGGTAAGGAAAAACGCCGGCCGGCACAACTCTCGGGCGGCCAGCAACAGCGTGTGGCCGTGGCCCGGGCCATGGTCAGCCAACCGGACATCATTCTGGCCGACGAACCCACCGCCAACCTCGATTCGCAGACTGGCATCGAACTGTTGGAGCTGATGAAAGAACTCAACGAACAGCACGGTATGACCTTCGTCTTCTCCACCCACGACGCCAAAATCATGGACCGCGCCAGCCGTTTGATCCACTTGCAGGACGGCCGTATTACAACCGACAGCGAGGTCCGTTAATGCGCCTGTTATGGCTGTTCATACTGCTGCCACTGTGGTGTCAGGCGGAAAGCGCTTTTGAGCTGTATAACGAAAGTACACTGTCACGCAATCCGGATATCAATGGCCTGCCAGACAGCGCCGAACCGCCGGATCTGCTACTGACAGACTCTCTGTACTTCCGCTATCTGTACCAACGCGATGTAACGGCTAACGGCCAGTTGCAACTGCACTACCAGGGCGGATTGAATGCCATGCTTTGGCATCAACACGGCGATACCGATTTTGATACTTCACTGTTGGACAGCAAACAACGCTATCGCATCCGTGACCTCGACCACACCCCGCAACAGAACCTGCTGGGCATCGATCATCTCGACTACCGGCAGAATCTCGACCGGTTGCAATGGTATCAACGCTTTCCCCACGCCGATCTCTACCTCGGTCGCCAGCCGATCACCCTTGGCACTGCACGTTTTGCCAGCGGCACCGATGTGATTTATCCGACCGAACTGGCAGCACTGCCTTCCGATTATCGCACCGGTGTCGATGCTATCCGGCTGGAAATTCCGGTGGGCGAACTATCCGTACTCGACAGTGGTTTTGTCGGCAGTCGGAACAGCGACGACAATGTTGCCTTTGGTCGTTATAAAACCAATGTACAGGCCATCGACTGGACGCTGACGGCCATCGCCTGGCACGATGCACACATTTATTCCCTGGGCACCGAAGGCGCGCTTTCATCGTTTGGACTCTGGCAGGAACTGGCATGGCTGCAACCGTCCTCCGGTCGTACCCTGCTGCGCTGGAGTCTCGGATTTGACCAGAGCATCGGTGACTTTCTGGTACAGCTGGAGTACCACTACAACCAGCCTGGTAGCCAGAATGCCGGACACTACCTCACCAATACGAGTAGCGACCCTTTCTATCAGCGCGGCGCAATCAACCTCTACGGAGAACACTACCTCTTTGCCTCTCTGAGCTGGCTCAACGGCGTGCGCAGTTCATTCGAATCCAGTCTCAGCGCCAACTTGGATGACGGCAGCCTGATGCTGACTCCTTACCTGACCCGCAGCCTGAGCGAAAACAGCGAACTGACCCTACAGGTCAATCTCCCACTGGGCGACCAGCCACTGTTTACTCAGAGGCAATTTAGCATGGGCAGCGAGTTCGGCAGTTATCCCACCAGCATCACGTTACAATTGAAGGGCTATTTTTAATGACTAAGGTACTGACTACTCCACCTGTATAGGCAAACTCAGCAGACTGCGACAGAGGCTTAAAATAACACTGAGGCCCAGTGATGCATCTTCATTCAGATCATGCAGACCCGCATGATCATGGGCAGCCAGCTGACTTTGCACAAACGACAACATGGCACTCACCTGCACCGATGCCTCATTCTGACTACAGGCAATACCGAACGCATGAGGATCGGGCAATGCCAGATGACGGCCGGTGGTATCTTTAACGGCCAGAAAATTACCTTGATATAACGCGCGCGTTTGCGCTTCGGAAAGGGAAATAACAGACATAAACAGAGTTCCTTGAGATGGACCGATCTAATCCTGCTGCCAATTGGTTCGAAGCAATTGGGGGCAGGCCGAAGCGGGTTCGAACCACCGCTCTCAAGGAAAACGGCCCAACCGAAGCTGGCCCGCCCGGCCTGCCAAAACAGGCAGACGTGCGAATGCACCGGCATAAACAGTCGTTTATGTCGCCTTGAGAAAACGGGGGTTCGAAGCCCGACGCCGGATGAGCCGGCGCGCCCGTACAGTAACCGAAAGCCTGAAAGGGGTAAAGCCGGCGGCTAATACTTCGAGGTGGGTGTCCATTCAGAACGGCACATGATATTGAGTGGGTGTCCTGGTAATTTCTGGTAATTTCATTAACGTTACAGGAGAGTTATACAGACGATGGAAACCGTTACCTGTTACCGGCCATTGGGCCAAAAAGAACTGGAGCTGGTCAAACAAAGTGATTTTAAGAAATGGCCACCCAGACTACCGGAGCAGCCCATTTTCTATCCGGTCACCAGTGAAGCGTATGCCATTGAGCTGACACAATGGAACGTTACCGATTTCGGTAAAGGCTATGTCGCACGTTTTGAGGTCAACAAAATTTTTATGGATCGCTTTCCTATCAAAACCGTCGGTGCCAGACGCCATACTGAATGGTGGGTTCCTGCGGAAGAATTGGAAGCACTGAACGATCATATTGTCGGGACCATAGACATCATTGGCGAGTACCCCCAGTGACGGACTCACGACCCACACAGAGCAAGAACAAGCAAATCAGCATTCCTACGGCTATCGTCTGACAACAATAGCCGTCAGGCTGGAGTCGACCAATTGCAGTGGGTCAACAATCCCGATGCCCGGAATATGAAGAAGGAGCACTACGACATTATTCCGGATACCAATGACGCTCTCTGCAATGAAAAACATGGCAGACTGAATGAAATGGTGTATAAATCGTATAACAGAACGCTACAGGAAAGCATACGGCAGAACACTTCCGGGCAACCCTGACAGCGCTGAAAACTATACTGAAACCAATAGTGTGAGATCACAATAAGCCATGAAAAACACCACAGACATAATTGACATAAACACCGCCCTCCCCGATCAGGCCGAACTCCTCAGCGATATTGCCATTGAGGCCAAAGGTCACTGGGGCTATTCCAGAGAAAAACTGAACAGCTGGCGAAATACGCTAAAAGTGGAACCAGAATATATCCGTACCAATATCGTCAAAACCCTCTCACTGAATGAAAAAGTAATCGGCTTTTTCGCCATCAAACACAGCGAAGAGACCATACTGGACCACCTCTGGCTGCTACCGGAAGCCATTGGTAAAGGTATTGGTAAAATCGCATTTTATGAAGCGCTGAAGATATTCCGTGAGCTGCAGGAGAAAGCATTTACCATCATTTCGGATCCCGATGCCAAAGGCTTCTACCTGCATATGGGAGCACGACAAATCGGCGAAGTGGAAAGCACTGCACAACAACGCATGTTACCGAAATTGATATTCGAGCTGAGCGACACCAATCCGGCGTAAATTGAAATAGCACCGCCCCCTACTTACCTATATCCGCATGAAATCAGAACACAACAATGACGACCAACATTCATTTAATAGACACCCACATTTAAATTTAATAGACACTCATATAAAAGAAAAATACCTTTCTCTCATCTACTGAGTCATCAAAGCCAGTTAGTACATGGTAATTATGGAAAAGTGGCGTACTTTATTGTGTAAAGCAGTTTTTCTGAGTTGAAAAATACAGAGCACGAAAGAAAGGGCGCAACGAAGCGCTTGAAAGATCAACCATTCAATACACCGATATTCGTTTGATTGACTAACCTACCAATAAGTTAGGCGGCATTCGATTCAGTTTGAAACAGTCTCTAACATTCTCAAACGATGACCTCTGGCCAGCAAAACATTTGAACTGTTTTTCGAATTTTCGGGTTAAGCGATGCCATTGCGCACTCGAAAGATTGAGTCGTTCGAGTATCGGTGGTTGCTGGGCAGAAATAAGCCCCAATTTGTCTTCCCGCATAGCCCGTCCGGTCCAATCAACCAGCTCCAGATAATCCGTTAACGAAAAAGGCAATCCTTCCGGCTTATCTTGTGTGTAATGACCAACAAGTGGCGATAATTCATGAGGTTGTGGGCTATTGTTCTGAATGGATTTAATACGTTTTTGAATCGAAGTGTGATCTGAGGTTTCAGGTGTGGAGGCAATTTTCGCGCGGATGGGGTTGAGATCGACATAGGCCATGCAGGTAATCAGAGCCTTTTCATCCAATAACGCCTGGGATTTAAACCGGCCTTCCCAGAAACGGCCGGTACACTGATCCTCCTGATTGGCACGTCGGGCAATGCCCTCGTTCAGTACCGCCATAAAACGACTAATGGAGGTCAGAGTTTCACGCCATTGTTCCGCTAATATCATCAGTGTTTTTTCTTCAGCGGGAGAAAAATGGTCGCCATCAAGGTAGCGATGACTGAGCGGATTACCTTTATAGAGGCGGTGCCAACGGGTAATCACCTCCTCCACTGACCACTGCTCGCTTTGCCCGGGATTCACATGGAGCACCACATGTACATGATTGGTCATGACCGCATATGCACAGATATCCATGGCGAATATTTCACCCAGCCATAAC
Source organism: Gynuella sp. (assembly GCF_050297175.1). Taxonomy (NCBI): domain Bacteria; kingdom Pseudomonadati; phylum Pseudomonadota; class Gammaproteobacteria; order Oceanospirillales; family Saccharospirillaceae; genus Gynuella; species Gynuella sp. Next base: position 26,048 of record NZ_JBNKSF010000043.1, read on the forward strand.
AGCCGGTCTTCAACCCACTGGCGACGATGTTCGTAGCTGATTTGAGTGAGGGGATCGATACCGCAGAGAAAAGCCCGACGAACACAGCGGGAGATACAATGATAATATGAGGTGGCATCGAGTGATATTTGCGACTTCCTTGATCGGGCCATGATTACATCCTGATAAATATACAGTACCAGATAATGCCCTCTGTTTGCCCTAAAATCAAGAGGTGGGATGGGTGTCTACTAAAAGCGCAACAGGTTCCCCATAAAATATGCGCTACTTCATCAAAAAATAACAAGGACACCCACTTTAAAATAATTTTATTCATATGGATGTCCCGTAAAAACGTGGGTGTCCTTTTAAAATTCTTTTAAAATTTAAAAACATGAGTGTCCGCTTAAAAACATCAATTTTCCCAGTCTCTGTTTGATTTTTTATTCACTATGCAATCCGAAAAAATTGGAATAATATTTTCAATAAAGACCTCTTATTTGGCCTGTGATAAAACTCTTATTTTTACTCATCAGAAGGAAATGCAATGAGATTAGTAACAGCTCTCCTGATCAGTTCGCTGATTATTCTTGTATCCGGGTGTGTCTCGCGCATTACCTCCCCAGATTCTGGTCCCATCGCTAAACTAAACGTTGAAGTGGTTAATTTTGTACCGGGTAGTTTGGTAAATGTAGAAAGTGTCTATCTTACTCTCAATAATGCAGATGAAAGTTGGGGAGGTCAGCAAATCCTTAAACGGAAAAATCCTGCATTTGAAACCGATATTCCAGCAAACGAGCAGGTCTCATATGTCATTAATCTTTTGCAGGGTGGCGGTGGTTTTTCCAGTACTTGCGGTATTCGTTTTGATTTGACGGCACAGGAAAATGAAACCATTACGACAAAGTATGAACTTATCCGTGCCAACAGTCCGGTTGTCATAGGTTGTAAAGCAGATTTGTATATCAATGACAAACTGTTGGGTACATATCAGGGCGGCTCAAAAGTCACTCGATATGTCGTCGAAACAACTTACTGATCTCTTTCAGAATCATCCCGGTTGCGGCAGGTATTGCATCATCTGTCGCAACCGGGACATAGGAAAAATGCTTCCGTTCACTCTGTCTAACAAAACAAACGAATACCCGCCGTCACATGATTCCGAAACAAGGTATGTCTTCATTTCAAACCACTCCTGATCAACATTATCTTTAAGCCGATAACAATTCAGGCATGCACGCTTAACAAGCCAACAAAAATTCGAAAATCCGTTTTCTATTTGTAGCGGTATTGTCTAATACATGAACATCAATACACCTGCGAGCAGACGCCAACGAATTCGCTATTTACCCGGACTATTTTGCTGAATTTTCGTGTCACGCTATTTTAAAATGGATTAGTGGCTATCGTAGCCACAGAACAACAACAAAAAGATGCGAATATAGCCGATGGAAAATTTTAATACTGCATTACAAAAACAATAAGCAGGAGTCTATAAATGCGACATTCAAACCCCAAGAATACGAATAAATATGTTGCCGCACTCGCCGCTGCACTTGTGCTGGGCATAGGCGTAGCACACGCCAAAAGCATTCAGTCTTATAATGATGGTGGCTATATTGTCCATGCGGGTGAATCACCGGCCATGCTGGTGACCGAAGGCTTTCAGCAATCGAATGGACAATGGAAAAAAGTGGCAGGACTTGCCAGTGCGGACTGTGTTTCTTTCGAGTCAGTTTATTCAGCCGGCTACTATCTGCGTCATTATAACTTTGAACTGATATTGACAAAAAACGACAACTCTCAGGTCTTCAGGGAGGACGCAACCTTTTGTGAGCGTCCTGGTCTGGGCGAGGCGAATCATACGTCGTTTGAAGCCTATAACTATCCTGGGTATTACATTAAGCATTCAGGAATCCGTCTTGGGTTGGTCGAGCTGGATTCTTCCAGCAGTACGCAGGCGAGAAGTGATGCCACCTTTTCTTTGATTGACGATGTTGTCGATGGTCAAACTTACTATATTCAAAACCGTAATAGCGGCAAATGTCTGCGCACCCTGGATAGCTCAACCGCTGATGCCGCAAGCATTGTTCAATACAGCTGTGGCAGTAATGATGTTGAGCAATGGACGTTAAAATCAGTTGGTAACCATCAATACAATATTATCCAGGTTAGCAGTGGCAAATTTGCCGATATCAGTGGTGCCTCAACCAGCTCTGGCGGCAATAATATTATCTGGAGGGAAACTGGCAGCGACAATCAAAAATGGGAAATGGTTGATCAGGGTGATGGCTTTTTTCATATTGTTAACGTTCACAGCGGTTTGCTGTTGGATATCAGTTCAGGTTCAACCGCTGACAATGCGAACAGCATCCAATGGCCCGACAATCAGGGTGCCAATCAGGACTGGCGTTTTATTCATTCCAGTATTGATCATTTTTCCACTAATCCAATCTTATCGAAAGTGGGTGTGGATCTGGCCGATCCGGATGTGATCTATGCAAATGATCGATTCTACCTGTATCCCACGACGGTACCGACACGCGATTGGTTATCGACCAATATGCATGTTTATTCATCCGATGATTTTATTGATTGGCAGGACGATGGTGAAATTGTATCCAACCAAAATTTCACCTGGGAAGACACTAAGTTCTGGGCCCCAGCCATTGAAAAACGCAACGGAAAATTTTATTTCTATTTCTCACTCAACCACAATGTTGCAGTTGCCGTGGCGGACAGCCCGACAGGTCCATTCACAGATCCACTCGGAGGTCCGTTGGTCGAAGGTCATATTGATCCGGATGTGTTTATTGATGATGATGGCCAGGGTTATCTCTATTATGGTCAGGGCTATCCGCGGGTACAGTTGTTAAATGATGATATGATTTCAACCCGCGGCCAAGAGATTGCGCTTGAAGCACCCAACATGCGCGAAGGCATTTACATGTTCAAGCGAAACGGGGTGTATTATTTGTCCTGGTCTGTAGATGATGCTCGATCAGATAATTATCATGTTGAATATTCCATAGGCCAAAGTCCTCTGGGTCCGTTTGAATATCAGGGTGTGCTGTTGGAAAAAGCAGGCGAGTTGGTTGGTACCGGCCACCACTCAATTATTCAAATGCCTGACAGCGACGATTGGTACATTGTTTACCATCGTCACTTTGTGCCCGATGGTGGCGGCCAATATCGTGAGATTGCAACGCAAAAACTCACGTTTAACAACGATGGCACGATCCAACAGGTTGTACCGCAGCATACCTTCAGAAAACCGGTTCAATAACCGCAGAAACTGAAGCAGATGAATATTCTGCTTCAGTTTTAATAGTCAATCGTTCTGACATCTGAGCATAAGTGGCTCCATATCAGAACACTCTTTGTCGATACGTCATGAGTGTTCTGAGTCCTGCTAAATAAAATCATCATCATGATAAATAAGGCGATTGCCAGCTTTAACACTTTCTGCATCGCTCGTTTTATCTGGCACAGGATCGCTATTCGTGAGTGGTGATTCCTGCGTATCGGGCTCCATCATCGGCTCCGGCTCATGATGATTGGTTTCCTCATGCAGGTCCTCAGGGGTATGGTCAGAAGGTTCATCGTTTATATCCGAATCTGTATGCTGTGAAAGACAGTCTATCAATGGCTGAATTTGCGCCAGTCGTTTCCACATGGTTTCGTAGCAATCATTGATATATTGCCTGATCATTTCGACGGCCTGTTCTCTAGCCAGAATAGAGGATTTTTTTCTACCGGCATCCCATATGTGGGAGGCAGTGTCCGGATGTGGAATATTCATAAATATGGTTGATAGAGTGACGCGAATTGAATCAGCCATGTCAATCAATTCAATTATTCTGCGTTTTAATTTTTGTAAGGTTTGGTCGTATTGAGATACTCGAAACTCATTCCAGGCATCTTGAAAGGCCTCTTCTGTGATCTTCCATTGTGTTAACAGAGTCAGGCTTTTTTCATCGACAAAAGGGACAATGACTTTCAGGGCTCTCTCATATTCAAAGCCTTTTTCATGATCATAGTATGCATCTGACATTGACGTGACCTCCACCATGCCGACAAATGCAGATTCAATGCCATGGGCACTTACATCAGACCATACCGATAAGGAGTTCCCCAAAACATCTAACCAACCTGGAACAATACAACCGGACATTTTTGCTCAATGGTTGTTTTCGGCCAAAACACCGCAACACAACGTCAGGTTTATATTTCACCTGTCTGCTATATCGATAATCAAACACGTATCCATGGCCGCATTACCAACACAGATCACAGCGATAAACATTACGCTACTGTATGTTTCATCATGCTAAGTTCCAGACAGAAAACATTTATTGGCAAGTAATTTGCGACAACCATTTCTGGCAACATTACAGATAATGGGAGTGAACATGTCTATTACTTACAAGAGTCTGATAGATCGCAATGAAGCAGCCTCCTTTGAAGTCGTACAACGGCAGGCCGACCTGATCATTACCAGTGTGATACTTGGGTTTTCCGGAACCCGTTACTACCTTAATCAACCGTGCTCATTCGAAGTGGAGCTGGAGCCGCTGCCCGAGGACAAGCAAAAGGATCAGACACGGGATAAGAATGGCCTGACGGCTATGGACAGATGGGAAATTGCAAACGCTTTGGAACAGCAGAATTTCATTACCACTGTTGCCTGCCTCGCGGATGTGCTGGATCGTTATCAGGGGGGGATGGGTGATTGGTTGGTTGACCGGCAATCCCAAAAGGGCGGCAAAGGCGAATTAATCACCGGACGTGAAGGCGGTGCAGGCATCGAATCTGCCGATCGAGATAAAGTACCCAAGTCCTGGAAAACCCGACAACTGATTAAAAAACTGACCGATGACCCACACAATCAATGGGCCATACAAAACAAAATTTATATCGGCCGGGGTGCCTATACCGGTATTTACGATGACGATGTTGAATATTTCGGCGATATTTCTTACGAGAACGGCACCTCCACCAGACCCACGCTTCGGGTATTTAGGGAAGACAAAGCATGGTTGCCCACACGATCCCCCAATGATGAATATAAAAATGTTCCCTGGGGAGTGATCGGCGTTCCAACCGATCCAAAATATTATAAAAAAGACGCTAAAGTTTCGAATTACGACAGCATTAAAGATGAAGGGATGGGGCCGCTGCCCGGTAATCCTGAAGTCAACAAGAGCAAAAAAATAGGCTATATTCATGGCCTCTGCAGCGCTGTGCATGTCTGTGCGTTTCATGGGCCATGGACGACACCTTATGAAGTGGCCACTGGTAACCTGACCACCAAGATTGCCTCCTGTTTTCCGTGTACCACTTTTTTATATGCGTCCGGCTATCCGCCTTCCTCAGCACATCTTGGTCGCGGGGAGTCCTGGGTACCTCCCATCAAAGACGATCAGGTTGCAGTGGAAAAAGACAGTTACCCTATCGACATTGAACCGGAGAAATCATTGATCGCCAAGGGTAATCCTTATTACGAGGAAGATTGCGACAGTTTCAAAACCCGCTGGGACGATGATATCGCCGATTATTTACGGCTCGGGATAGAAATTATTACCATGGGTGAACAACGAGAAGCTCAGCGGCTAGAGAAAGTATTGGTAGGTGGCCTCGAGAACAAGCTTGAAGCGTTGGTGGTCATGAGCTCGGAATACAAAGAAACACTGGGAGCATTACAGACTTTTGTGGCAGCAAAGCACACCAATGATGAGTTATCCAGCCGCTTTCTCGATGCTCTAACCATTCATGATTCCGAATGGAAGCGAGTTAAACGGACCTTTGAACCTTTATATAATCGCAAGCGCACAAAAGAGTTGCTACTGTCTGGTAATGTTCAACTCAAACCGTAATCATGGTTTGATAAACCCGACGGACATACTGCCGGGTTTATGCCTATAACAACCCGTTTGTGAGTGTAGTCTGAGCACTGTCGACTTTCAAAAAAAGGGCGCCGAAGCGCCCAAACAAGCACAGAGTCTAAACTTAGAAAAATCCAAGTGGGCTGGTGCTATAACTGACCAACAGGTTTTTGGTCTGCTGATAATGTTCCAGCGCTTTTTTATGGGTCTCACGACCAATACCGGATTTTTTATAACCGCCAAACGCTGCATGCGCAGGATAAGCATGGTAGCAGTTCATCCATACCCGGCCGGCCTGGATGGAACGTCCCATCCGGTAGGCACGGTTCATATCCCGGGTCCAGACACCGGCACCCAGGCCATACTCAGTATCATTGGCAATCGCCAGGGCTTCAGCCTCATCTTTAAAAGTGGTCACGCTGATGACCGGTCCAAAAATCTCTTCCTGGAAAATTTTCATATTGTTTTTGCCTAACAACATAGTCGGCTGAATGTAGAAACCTTTCGACAGGTCATCGCTGACTTTGGCAACGTCTCCGCCCATCAGCACCTGAGCACCCTCTTCACGACCGATGCTGATATAGTTCATGATGCGGTCGAATTGTTCCTGGGAAGCCTGGGCACCCACCTGGGTTTCGGTATCAAGGGGATTGCCGCGGCGAATTCTCTGGGCCCGTTCCATCACCAAACCGATCAGGTCATCGTAGATATCTTCCTGAATCAGCGCCCGCGATGGACAGGTACAAACTTCACCCTGGTTGAAAAACGCCAGTACCATGCCTTCTACGCACTTGCTCAGATATTCATCTTCATGACGCATGACATCGGAGAAATATAGATTGGGCGACTTGCCTCCCAGCTCCACGGTGCTCGGTATCAGCAGATCAGCAGCGCATTTCAGGATGTGACTACCCACTTGAGTGGAACCGGTAAACGCAATCTTGGCAATACGGTCGCTGGTGGCCAGTGCCTGACCGGCTTCTTCACCGAGTCCATTGACAATGTTGATCACCCCCGGTGGCAGCAGATCACCAATCACTTCCATCAAGAACAATATCGAAGCCGGAGTCTGTTCAGCCGGTTTCATAACCACGCAGTTACCCGCAGCCAATGCAGGCCCTAACTTCCAGGCAGCCATCAGAATCGGGAAATTCCATGGAATGATCTGGCCAACCACTCCTAAAGGCTCATGAACGTGATAGGCCACGGTGGTTTCATCAATTTCTGCCATGGAGCCTTCCTGAGCCCTCAGGCAGCCTGCAAAATAGCGGAAATGATCGACGGTTAATGGGATGTCTGCAGCCAGCGTTTCCCGGACGGCCTTGCCGTTGTCCCAGGTTTCGGCCACCGCCAGCATTTCCAGATTTTGCTCTATGCGGTCAGCGATTCTAAGCAGTACGTTAGCACGCTCGGCAGGCGATGCCTTACCCCATGCAGGCGCAGCAGCATGGGCAGCATCGAGGGCTTTTTCAATATCAGCCGCATCAGAACGCGGTACCTGACAGAACACCTCGCCGTTGACCGGACTGATGTTGTCCATGTAAGCACCGTTAACAGGTGGTACCCACTCTCCACCAATGTAGTTTTCATAACGGCTCTTGTACTGCACGAGAGAATCTGGCTGGCCTGGATTGGCATAAATCATGGTCGTTCTCCTGAATTTTTGTTGTTTTACGGAACTCCGGCAAATAGCTTGTTTATATCGAACAATGTCCGTATTAAACGACTTCCCGCTAGCCAGAGATCCCTTAGAACTCTGTTTATTTAAATCACTTAATACTTAGATTTTTTTATTATGAATTGCATGAAAGAGCTTTATATTTCTGCAATAGGCTTACACTAGCGGGAGGCTATTTTAAAAACTTGTCTGATAGTCTTAATGACTTTGCTGATAATCCAGACTATAAAAACAACAAAATCTGCGATTGTCGTTGGCAGCACGCAGCGTGGCTCAGTCGAACCCCATGCGCAAATAACAACAATAAAATAATATTTTCGAGGTATATCTATGGAGGCTCAGTCAGGATTAGCGGCCCGGGCTGTTCAAAACCGTTATCACCGGCCTATGAAATCATTAGTAGAGAACCGTACCGTTTATGAAAGTCACGAGGCGGAGTTGTCTATATACGACACCTACGAACCGGCCCGACAAGTCCTTCTGGATGCGGATGAAATTCTCTACTGTGGCATGATTACCGGCAAGAAAACCCTACACGGAAAAAATCACTATCAGGCAAACTTTCTGCCTCATGAATCATTTGTCATGGCACCCGGTGAAACCATTGCCATCGACTTTCCCGAAGCCCGCATCAACCAGCCGACCAGTTGCCTGACCCTGGGCATCAGCCGAGACAAGTTACGTCAGGTCTGTGACCGCCTTAATAAGAGTAACCCAATCCCACAGGAACTGGGCGAGTGGCACTATGATAGCCATCAGGTGCTGCATACTTTTCATACGGAAGCCACTCAGCACTTGCTGATTCGCATGGTCGACAGTTTCCTAAAACATGATAATGACCGCGATCTGGTACTCAATCTGGGAGTGACCGAACTGCTCACCCGAATGATGCGACAACAGGGACGCGACTTCCTGCTGTCCTGCGCCAAGCATGACCCCACGTACTCCAGCATCACTGCCGTCGCCCGTTATATTGATGATCATCTGGCAGAAGCGATTGAAGTGGAACAATTGTGCAAACTGGCCTGTATGAGTCGCAGCAAACTGTATCAACAATTTAAAAACATGCTTGGCTGTGGCCCGATGGAATATGTCCATCAGCGCCGGTTGGAGCACGCCCGTGACATGATCATGACCGGGAAATCGATTACCGAAGCCTGCTTCAGCGTCGGCTATGTGAGTGCCAGTCACTTTTCCCGCCGATTTCAACAGCAATATGGTGTATCACCCCGACACTTCAGTAAAAATGGAGAGAACATCACACAGACAGACGAATAAAGCCTGTGTCAAAATAGTCCCAGCCCAAAAACAAGAGTTAACCGAGTGTCTCGCGCCGAACGCCTACTGGAACTGATACAGATATTACGCCGCCATCGCCGACCAGTCACTGCTGCTACGCTGGCCCAGAAACTCAACATTAGTGTACGAACAGTTTATCGTGATATCGCTTCGTTGCAGGCTCAGGGAGCCGATATCGAGGGAGAGGCAGGGATAGGCTTTATCCTGAAACCGGGTCTGACCCTACCACCACTGAACCTTGGTTCCAATGAAATCGAAGCATTGATGCTTGGTGCCCACTGGGTGGTCAACAATGCCGACCCGGAGTTACAAGGCGCTGCCCGTAACGTGATTGCCAAGGTCAGTGCAGTACTGCCTGCAGAGCTTCGACAGGAGCTGGAATCATCCTCGCTGTTAACCGGCCCGAGCCGGGTGACTGATCAGCATCATCGTTATCTGGCAGACATCCGCGCCGCTATCCGTATTGAACAGAAAGTACAACTGCAATACCGCGACATCCACGACCAGTCATCAGAACGTATTATCTGGCCATTTGCCATTGGTTTTTTTGAGCAGAGCCGGGTGATTATCGGCTGGTGCGAGCTGCGTCAGGATATCCGCCATTTTCGTACTGATCGAATCTCTTCTCTGATCCGACTGAACAGTCGTTATCCAAAATCCCGCATGTCACTCTTTAAAGAATGGCGGCACACCTATCAGGTACCTGAACGCTTATTTGACCAATAAGCACATTCCCTGCAGTCTGCTGACAACAACTGACACAAGGTCTCTTCAGAATAATCCATACCGAAAGGTTACATTATTGAGGAACACAATGTCAGAACCCAATTTTTTTCTTTTTTATGTGCGAGATCTCAACACCAGCTGTGAATTTTATGAGCAGATCTTTGAACGCCCGCTACAACGTTCATCCGATCATTTTGCCATGCTTAAATTCAGCAACATCAACTTTGGCTTATGGACGGCCCAGCAGGTGGATCCAACACTGGATGCACCTGGTGGCAGTGCTGAAATGGTGATCACGTTAACATCCATAGCAGAGGTGGATCAGCTCTATCAACAGTGGGTGGAAAAAGGTATCACAATTGCTCAACAGCCTGCCAAATTAAGTTTTGGGTATAGTTTTGTCGTCACAGATCCAGACGGTCACTTCCTTCGAATAATGGCTTGATATTGCTGTTAAAATTCCGCTGTCATATAACACGCGGAATTTCCTGGCATTTTAGGACACCTCTTAAGAATAGAAATAGTGTTGATACAGGCGAGGAAGCAACCCCCGCAAAACCGTAACTTACTGTTGTCAACACGGTTGGAGAGAGATGGAGAAAAGTGGAGCTGATAACGCCCTATTCGAACAGAATCCATGTCTCTGAGTTTCCTAAAAAATAATCAGCCATATTCGATACACCATTATTAGCCTTTCTGTGATTAACGGCTTATTCCTGTTTTCCAAAATGCATTTTTGAGCCCATCATTTATTCCGGAACAATACTGAGTAATCGCCATAGCCGGATATTTTAGTGATATCTATCACACCCCTAACGTGACTTTGAGTCAGCATTTATTTTCTATATCTTTGAAAAACCGGTTTTCAAATACACATCACAGAAATACGAGCATTGCGTATATATATTGATATTGATTTTCTTACTAACAAATAACGAAGACAATCAGAAAAACAAGTATAGACAGCGACATATGGCCTATATTCGTTGTCTGATCAAAGCGTTTCAAAAGGCAATTTCGATACATTTTTTATTTAATATTAAAAGTTAATGTGATTACTCGGCAGGATTCGGACATTGTTTATTAAAAACCCCATACATCTGATCTTGCTTTGTTTTTTTTATTTAGCAGTTAACGAATCCGTTTATTGCCAGCAAATATTACAAGGAAAACGAAACAAAAAAATGAAAGGACTTTTAACCCAAATACTCTGGCCAGAAGAACGATGATGACAATTTTTGCAGGACGTCTTCCTGCCAGCGTTACTCCAGCTCATGCACTCTCTGGCATAACAACCAACAGTCGTATAGAACGGGCTGCTTTATTATTCAGCAAAAATGAATCCAAAATTATCAACAAGGGATCCAAATCACCCTCTGCCAACACCAACTGCCAGAGTATCGCAGTTAACAGTGAAGATCTTTTGACGCTTGCTCAGAGGAATATTACCGGCAGTGATGCAGCATTTTTTGCACCAACTGATGAAACCGGTTCCAGCATCAAAGACAGCAAAGCGCTGACCACCGGTCTCCATATTTTTCTGGCACACAGCTGTTCAGCCGTAACCGAAGCGACTGACGTAATAGAGAACCATATATCAATACCCTCGAGTCTGTCGGATGACCACTCACGGTCGCCTGGGCTTTGTACTTTTAAGATAACGGGCCTGAAGGCTTTATTTTTTAACCAACTAGCGGGAATTCAATCATGACTAACCGAAGACGTGATCTTGCTGTCGCCTTTATGATGATGGTGGGAGTAGGTTGTTCGCAGGGCAGCGGAAGCAGTTCTGATGATAATAACTCATCATCCGGTGGAACCGATAACCCTTCACCAGCGGTAAACCACGCTCCGGAAGCAGCGATCTCTGCCTCTTCCAATAACAGTCTCGTCAACTTTTCAGCAGCAGGCTCAACGGATGTCGACGGTGATCAATTGACATATAACTGGGATTTTGGTGATGGCTCGTTTGGGTCCGGCATCAATGTTTCACATAGTTATAGCAGCAGTGGTCAATATGCTGCGAAACTGACCGTAAGCGACGGTAATCTGAGCCATTCGACAACCATGATGATTGTGATTACCGAAAACAATTCGGGTGGCGGGGATAACGGTTCCGCAGGCGGATCCGATAATGGTTCCGGTGATGGATCAGACAATGGTTCTGATAACGGATCTGACAATGGTTCCAATAACGGGTCAGACAATGGTTCCGATAACGGGTCAGACAATGGTTCTGATAACGGATCAGACAATGGTTCCGATAACGGATCTGACAATGGTTCCGATAACGGATCTGACAATGGTTCTGATAACGGATCAGACAATGGTTCCGATAACGGATCTGACAATGGTTCTGATAACGGGTCAGACAATGGCTCTGATAATGGATCAGACAATGGTTCCGATAACGGATCAGACAATGGTTCCGATAACGGATCAGACAATGGTTCCGATAACGGATCTGACAATGGTTCTGATAACGGGTCAGACAATGGTTCCGATAACGGATCTGACAATGGCTCCGATAACGGATCTGACAATGGTTCGGGCACAGATGACTCTAATCCACCCACAGAAGACAACGCAGCAGTAGATATTGTCGACCCCGGTACTTATGAAGGCACCATTCCTCTTGATCAGGTGGCTAAAGGAACTGCTGGCACGTCCTTGCAGACTGACGGCAACCCGTTCTCAGATGCGTATTTTTATCTGAACCCAGACATCAAAGTCATGATGGATTCCTCCCTCGCCATTGTGGAAAACAGCGGCGATACAGCGTTGGCCAATAAGATCAAATATGTTCAACGTCAACCAAGCGCTGTGTGGATGGATTCCACTTTGGCGATTACCGGCAATCCCGATGCTGGTAGACGTTCTCTGGAAGAACATTTAAATGCCGCACGCGTTCAGCAGCAGTTTTTTGCCGAGCAGAATGGTGGTGTTAAAGCGCCGATGACTGTAGTGATCATCATTTATAACCTGCCGGATCGAGACTGTGCAGCCTTCGCTTCTGCCGGCCAGCTAACCCAGGTTGGTAAACCCGCTGATTATCCTTACGGCGCCAACGGCATGGGCTTCGACCAATACCGCGATGAGTATATCGCTAAAATCACCGAAATTTTCAAGAAGCCTGAGTACTCGGACCTGCGAATTGTGGCCATGCTGGAACCAGACTCATTTCCAAATATGATTACCAACACCAATGAAGGTGCAAATGGTGAGCCTGCCAACTCAAGCTTGAATCCAGAAAGAGCCTCATTACCAAACGGCGGCTATTGTGACCGCATTCTCAGCGACAGCTCTCACGGTGAGATGGTTCAGGGTGAAGGCACCAATGACAAGCCTGAACTGGGTTTATATGCGGCCGGCCTGCGTCTGGCTATCCGCGAACTTGCTAAAATTCCAAACGTCTATACCTATATGGATATTGGTCACGCCGGCTGGCTGGGCTGGGACAACAACGAAAGTTCAACCACCAATATGAAACGCGGAGTGAAGTATTTCAAACAACTCATCGATGGTGCTGATGGTGCACTCGATGGCAAAGGTCTGGAAATGGTCCGTGGTTTTACCTCAAATACATCAGGCTACACCCCTCTGGAAGAACCATTAATCTCCAGCGCTTTTGAAGATAGACAAGCCTTACAGGATTTCTATCAGTGGAATCCTTCGGTTGACGAGATCTCTTATATCGATCGTCTCAGAGGTTACTTCACCAGCACCGGCGATGCGATTGGCAACGCGGCATTTGATCCAAACAAACTGGGCTTCATCATCGATACCGCCCGCAACGGCTGGGGAGCACCGGGTCGTCCAACGCCAGGATCTGGCCCTAAAGGCACTGATTCCAGCCAACGAGTTGAAGGACGTGCCCATCGCGGCCACTGGTGTAACGTTAACCATGCCGGTATCGGTGAAGCACCTAAAGCTGATCCGGATAGCTCCCGTCCTTATCTGGATGCATTTTTCTGGATGAAACCTGGCGGCGAGTCTGACGGTATTTCATTTGACTATACCAAGATGTCTGCCTCAGAAGTGGCTGCCCTGGATGATATCGATCGTGCCGTTTATGAATCTGCGAGCGATCCGGTATACGCCGGCAAATCAATGGATACCATGTGTGTCCCCGGTCAACTGCGTGAGAACACCCCGGTTGATGTCGTGCCTGCCCTGGCTCCACATGCCGGTGCCTGGTTCCACAAACAGTTCATCATGTTGATCAATAACGCGTATCCCCCACTGGGAGAAAGCGACTACGATTAAGAGCGTGTCAGAAGGTGATGCCCCGGTAATACTTTGTTACCGGGTTAACATCACAACCGTTCCGTGCGTGCTTGTCTGCCGGAACACCATATTGAGCGGCTCTGCCGCTCCTTTTTTTTTGGAAGACTGCCCCACCCCATCGACACCGGGCAACAGTTGTTATGCTAGAATGCCGGCTCAATTATCCAGACAGGAAAACGAATGAGCACCTTACCTAATTGCCCTCAGTGCAACTCAGAATACACTTATGAAGATGGCAATATGTTCGTCTGCCCAGAGTGCGCACACGAATGGTCAAAAGAAGATACTGGCAGCACAGCCGATGATGAAAAAGTCGTTCGTGATGCTAACGGCAATGAACTGCATGATGGCGACACCATTACGGTCATCAAGGATCTGAAAGTCAAAGGCTCTTCTCTGGTGGTCAAAGTGGGCACTAAAGTCAAAAACATCCGCTTGGTGGATGGCGATCATGATATCGACTGCAGGATTGATGGTATTGGTGCCATGAAACTTAAGTCTGAATTTGTCAAAAAGGCCTGATGCCCTGACAACTTGAATGATCCCAGCACATGTCAAAGCCCGAACTCTTTCGGGCCTCATTAATTTGGCCTGTGTAACGTTAAAAACATCTATAGACCATTTACCCAAAGCCATTTATCAGGCATCTTGACACTTGCAAAACTCAATCAAAATAAAGACAACAATTCAAATTTGAGAGCAACTGGTCATGAAAAAACACACCCTTTTATCTCAATACGCCCCACGAGCCGGGTTAACAATAGCTCTGTTGACCGCGTCATCTGCATATGCACAGATGTCCTGTGACACAGTCACCACAGACACTCTGGGTATTACAGGTGTACGGGTACTCGCCAGCGAAGAGGTTGCCGCTGATGCTGGTAGTCCGATTGCCCACTGTCGTCTTGAAGCACTGACCGAAGAACGCACCGGTTTGGATGGTCATGATTACGCCATTCATTTCGAAATACGCCTGCCGGATAACTGGAATGGTCGCTTTGTGCATCAGTTTAACGGTGCCACCGATGGCTCAGTGGTGCCAGCGTTTGGTTCGCTATTGGGCGGCAACTCGCAACGTACAGCCCTGGGTGAAGGTTATGCCGTGCTGTCGTCGGATGCCGGTCACGATGGTGACTCATATCCAGATGCCCAGCTGGCAGCCGGTTCACGCTTTGGACTTGACCCTGAAGCACGACTGAATTATGGCTATAAAGCCGTTGAAACCCTGACTCCGATCGGCAAACAGATTCTGACCAATTATTACGGCGCAGCACCGGTCAGATCTTACGGTATCGGCTGTTCCAACGGTGGCCGTCATGGCATGGTGGCCGCCTCGCGCTTTGGCGACCAGTATGACGGTATACTGGTTGGAGCACCTGGACTTAATCTGCCCAAAGCGGCGATCCAACATGCACTCGATGTGCAAACCCTGCATGCGCTGAACGGTGATTTGCGTACATCATTCTCGCCTGCTGACCTGGCTGCTGTCGGTGCGGCCATTAATCAGAGTTGCGATGCGCTGGATGGACTGGAAGATGGCATGGTCTCCGACATTGCTGCCTGCCAGGACAATTTTGACATCCAATCTGCGGTTTGCCAGGACAACGATAATGACCAATGCATCTCCGCCGCACAGGCTCAGGCGCTGAAAACCATCTTCGCCGGCCCGAGAAACTCATGGGGCAGGCAACTGTACAGTGAATGGGCCTGGGATCCTGGTATCAGTGGCAACAACTGGCAGTTTTGGAAAGTCCAGAGCCCCATTCCACCATGGGACAATCTGCCACTGATTGCTGTCATGGGTGCCGGCTCTCTGGCTCAGATTTTCACCACACCACCGACCAAAGTCGACGGGGATCCCGAATCTCTGCTGAATTTCCTGCTGAACTACGATTTTGATCGCGACGGCTGGAAAATCTATGCACATAACCGGACATATCGGAAATCTGCCATGTCGTTCATGGCACCTCCTGATGTCAGACATCCGAAGCTCAGAAAACTAAAAAGATCCGGAGGCAAGATCATCCTGTTTCATGGCGTATCCGATCCGGTGTTCTCATATCTGGATACCGAAAACTGGTATCGCAGACTGGATCGCCGTTATCACGGTCATGCAGACAGTTTTGCCAAACTGTACCCTGTTCCCGGTATGAACCATTGTGCCGGTGGACCCACTACAGATGACTTCAACCTGTTCGAGCAACTGGTGAACTGGGTCGAAAACGATCAGGAGCCTCAGGCAGTTACCGCCAGCGTCAGAGCCGACAACCCGGAAATACCTGCCAACTGGTCTTCGACGCGGACACGGAAGTTATGCCCTTATCCGGAAACTGCCACGTATATTGGTGGAAACCCGGAAAGCGCCGACAGCTTCGTTTGCCAGTAACGGCTTCATTGGGTCGATGTCACCGCTGACATCGACCTGTTTCTCCTCACTTCAGCGTAGAAGTAATCATAGCAACACTCCTGGCCACCACTCTGCACTAATCGCCCCATCCAACATCCATCCCGACTCAGACCAATGACCCTCTTGTCGTCCTGACCCAGTCATGAAACAGTCATCATGGTAATAAAAACAAAATAGCGGGCACCCGGATGATTAAAACTCATTTTCGAAACTGCAATCTCTGCGAGGCCATGTGCGGCATTCGTATCGACACCGAAAACGACACCGTATTATCGGTCAAAGGAGACACCGATGATCCATTCAGTAAAGGTTTTATCTGCCCTAAGGCGGTCGCCTTACAGGACATTCAGAATGACCCAGATCGTCTGCGAAAACCGATGCGGCGCAGTAAAGATGGCTGGCAGGAGATCAGTTGGCAGGAAGCTCTGGATTTTACTGCTCAACGGCTGACGGATATTAAAAAACGCTTTGGTCGACACAGCACCGGCATCTATCTCGGTAATCCCAATGTACACAACCATGGCAACATACTTCATATGCGGAGCCTGCTACAGGCACTGGGAAGTCGTAAACGGTTTTCGGCCACCTCTCTGGATCAGTTACCCCATATGCTGGCCAACCTGCAAATGTTTGGACACCAGAATCTGTTTCCAGTGGTGGACATTAATAACACCGATCTGTTTATCTGTATCGGTGCTAATCCAGTGGCCTCCAATGGCAGTCTGATGACGGCGGCAGGCATCGATAAGCGGTTGAAAAATATCCGCACCCGTGGCGGACAAATAATTGTCATCGATCCCCGTAAAACCGAAACGAGCCGGGTGGCCGATGAACACTTGTTTATCCGGCCAGGCACCGATGTGTTATTACTGCTGGCCATGCTGCATACCGTGTTCGAAGAACAGCTGACCGACAGTGGCCACCTTGGTGCAATCCTGAAGGGGGTCGAGACTCTGCGTCATCATTGTCAGGATTACCCGCCCGAGACAGTGGCTGAGGCAACGGGTATTCCAGCGCAACGCATAAGACTCCTGAGCCGACAGCTGGCCGGTACCAAACGCGCTGCGCTCTATGGTCGCATGGGCATCAGCACCCAGGCTTACGGAGCCTTGTGCAGCTGGCTGATCTACTGTCTGAATACTCTGACCGGTCACCTCGACAGCTATGGCGGTTTAATGTTCACTTTGCCAGCCATCGATATCATCAGTATGGGTGGACACGGCAGCTTTGGCCGCTACCACAGTAGTGTGCGTCAGCTGCCGGAGTTCGGGGGCGAACTGCCCAGTGCCACTCTGGCCGAAGAAATACTCACCGACAGCAAGGAAAAAATCCGGGCCATGGTCGTGGTGGCCGGAAATCCGGTGCTATCCACGCCGCATGGATCACAACTGGATCAGGCGCTGGAGCAACTCGATTTTATGGTCAGCATAGACAGTTATATCACCGAGACTTCCCGCCATGCTGATATCATTCTGCCACCCACCGGACCCCTCGAACGC
Source organism: Gynuella sp. (assembly GCF_050297175.1). Lineage (NCBI taxonomy): Bacteria > Pseudomonadati > Pseudomonadota > Gammaproteobacteria > Oceanospirillales > Saccharospirillaceae > Gynuella > Gynuella sp. The sequence goes on from NZ_JBNKSF010000043.1 coordinate 43,808, forward strand.
AGTCACATGGATATTATTTTCCCCATCCTAGCCGTGCGTAACGTCGCCAAATATTCACCGCCAGTCTTTACACCTGAACCGGACAGCCTTCATGACTGGGAAATATTTCTGCAATTAGCAGCGCGCATGAACAGCCACGGGATGTTGACCCGCTTGCGGCATCGAAAAAACCAACGAATGGGGGCTGACGGTCTGGCTGACCGGCTATTACAACTAGGACCTTATGGTCGCACCCTTCCGGGGAGCAAGATCTGGGGACCATGGCTGGAACCCTGGCTGAGTCGCCTTCCATCTCGCAACCCTCTGCGCCGGTTATGGTTTAACGGTGCCATGAATACGCAATATCGTGACTCATTCAAAGGGCTTAGCCTGAAGTATTTGAAACAACATCCTCATGGTGTGGATCTTGGACCACTGCAACCTATTCTGCGACAACGACTGTGTACCCGCGACGGTTATATTCAATTGGCTCCGCAGCTTTATCTTGATGACCTGACGCGCGTTAAGGCGCTGCTGCAAACCGAACCGGAGTCGGGTCTCAACCTGATTGGTCGCCGCCATATTCGCAGCAACAATTCCTGGCTCCACAACAGCCACCGGCTGGTCAAAGGAAAACCTCGCTGTACGCTGATGATTCACCCCCAGGATGCCCGCCATCATCACATCGAAAACAATACTCTGGTGGAAGTGGTTTCAACTGCTGGTACGGTTCGTATTCCGGCTGAAATCACGGAAAACATCATGCCCGGAGTAGTCAGCATTCCACATGGGTGGGGCCATCATCGATCCGGCGTGGGTTGGCAAACCGCCTCCGCGCATGCCGGGGTCAGTCTGAACGATCTCACCGACAGTCAGCAGGTAGACCTTTTGTCCGGTAATGCAGTACTGAACGGTGTCACTGTAAAAGTTCGTGCTGTCCCCGCGGCCACCATCAAACGATCAGAACCGGTGGACACCACTTGCCCGGATTGATGGATATCATTTTATTCAGCGATGGCATTGCTATGCTAAGGCCCATCAACGCAACATTTTGATGGCCTGCTGAGAGCCAATGTTTGTTCATGCCAGGCCCAAGCGATAAATTCAGTGAATCTAAACCAAGGGCGAATCATCACGGCCTGAACCAAAGCCGGTTTCAGGCCAAAGGGTTCAGCTCAGTAATTTGAATATCAACGGTTCCTGGCAGATAGGTATTTGCAGTTTTCTGTTATCGTCCCCCTATCTGAGCGGGAATCATTGACAGTATCCTTTATATGATTGTTTACTCCCCTGAATCCACACTGCCAGCATTTTAAGGTACAGAAGATGTCCACCTCGATTAGTGAAGAGTATCAGCGCGAAATGTCGCGCCTTGTCATCAAGACCGGTCAGATGTTGCTGCAACATGGTGCGGAAAGTCAGATGGTTGGTAGCCTGTGCTGTCGTTTGGGAGAAGCTCTCGGTCTCGATAGTGTGGAGGTATCTCTTTCGGCCAGTTCAATGGTTGTTACCACTCTGGCAAATGACTATTGCATTACGACTGCACGCCGTTGCCCGGACAGAGGCATCAATATGCATATTGTCAGTGAAGTACAAAAGGTGGTTATCGATACCGAAAACAGTACGATCGATGCAGCTGAGGTCAGAAAGCGACTTCATTCCATCGAGCCTTACAAACACAACCGCTGGCTGGTCGTACTCATGATCGGCCTGTCCTGTGCGTCATTCTGCCGCCTTGCCGGCGGCGACTGGTTATTGTTCGGCTGGACCTTTCTGGCTTCCGGTGTGGGCATGTTTGTACGCCAGGAAATCGCTCAACGTCATTTCAATCCACTCATGAACTTTGGTGTGACGTCATTTGTTACCACACTCATTGCCGCTCAGGCAGAAATCTACGAAATTGGCAATCATCCGTTTCTGGCCATGGCGAGTTCGGTGTTGATGCTGGTGCCGGGTTTTCCATTGATTAACTCGGTATCGGATATGGTCAAAGGTTATGTCAACATGGGCATCGCACGTTGGGTATTTGCCAGCCTTCTGAGTCTGGCAACTTGTATCGGTATTATTGCTGCCACAACATTACTGGGAGTCTGGGGATGGGTTTGATGAATATCCTGATTGCACTGGCAAACGATATGTTTTTTGCTTCGATTCCAGCCGTTGGCTTTGCTATGGTGTTTAATGTGCCTCCCAAGTATCTGGCATATTGCGCCCTCGGGGGGGCACTTGGACACGGGCTGCGCATGCTGTTGCTAACCCAGGGTGGCATGCAGGTTGAGTGGGCGACCTTTACGGCTGCATCCAGCGTCGGCCTGATCGGGGTTTACTGGTCGCAGCGATTGAATGTATCACCCAAGGTATTTACCGTGGCAGCAATGATTCCAATGGTGCCGGGCGTTTACGTATACAAAGCCATGATTGCCATTGTAGAAATCAACCATCGCGGTTTTTCTCTGGAAATCTGGAAAATTTTTGCCGAGAACTTTATCAAAGGCATATCTATCATCGCCGCGCTGGCCATCGGTCTGGCTATGCCAAGCCTGCTGTTTTACCGGCGCAAACCGTTGATTTGAGTTCGAGTACAACGATGTGAAGGACAGACCAGGGATAGGCCTGTCTTGAGAAGTGCTTTGAAGAAAATGACTGACGCCGGTAGTGATTCATCAGAAACATTGGCCATACCCCATAACTCCCACCATCATTGTTTTCAGCGCTTCGCATCGGACAAAAATTTTTGCACCGCAAACTCCTGACTCTGACATTTCAGTAAACATCATAACTATAACAACAAAGTCATTCGCTCTGAGGGCAAGATGCAAACTTGCTGACATTGTTTTTTAGACATCGCTCACATAATGTCATTTTACTGACCCACGACGTGACTTAGCCAACCATCGACAAGGTCTTCAAGTCCCATTGTGATAAGCGCAGTGATAGTAACGACGCAGCATTTCAGACAATGATGTCTAAACTGTAAGTTATTCACCCGTTACAAATCCCTATTGGGTCGTATGTCATCGGACAATCATCAGAGACTGGTGTTTCTGTTATGAGCGCGTTCAGACTATATCGGGCAACCTTATCCACCCTTTTTTGAGCTTTTAAAGGATTTAATACCAAGAATCATGAACAGAATTATTGAGGCAAGTGTTCATTTTATCGATGTCGTGGCAAGCAGAGGAATTCCCGCCACTATTACTCTGATCCTGGCACTCGCGCTATTCCGCTGGGTTCTGCACCGGCAGATCAAGCACCAGGAAAAATTGTCTGATGAGTTAAAACTGCGTTGGACCAACATCGTCAAAAACACCTCCTATCTTGTACTGGTTATCAGTCTGGTACTGATCTGGGCACCTCAGATTCAAACCTTTGCACTGTCACTGACGGCATTTGCCGTGGCCATCGTCATTGCCACCAAAGAACTGATTTTATGTTTCAGTGGCACGATTCTGCGCATGAGCAGCCGACCATTTTCCATCGGCGATATTATTGAGTCAGGGGATTATCTTGGATATGTCGTGGACCAGAATTTTCTAACCACCACATTGAAGGAACTGGAACCGGATTTTTATTCAGCAACCGGTAAAACGCTGATCATTCCCAACAGTCTGTTTTTAAGCGCCGGAATTACCAATCATTCGTTTATCCGGCCATATATGATTCATAGCTTTAATGTTTATCTGGAGCCAAACGCCCGGCAGGTAAATATTTACCACAACCTCCTGAGCACAATTCTGGAAGAATACTGGAGTTCTTTTCAGCAGGAGAACCCCAAATTTCTGGCTCAGATTCGTGGTAAACGTCTGATTCAGCAGGATGCTCTGCCAAAAGTCAGGTTTACCACCAACGACGGTGCCAAGCATAAATTTGTGGTCACGTTTCCGTGTCGGGCTGAAGCCCGTCTGGAGCAGGAACAGGCGATATTAAAACGCCTGTTTGCCACTGAAATACAATGAGAGTGATTATTCACCCACCGCACTAAGATGACTGGAAGACTCTGCCTTTTTTTCCTCTGAAGAGTCTTCCTCCTGTGCCAGCGGTTCGAACAGGACGCTGGTCTTTCCTTTCATCGCAGCGGCCAGAAGTTCAGCATGGCGTGCGAGCAGAATACCGATATCCTCAGATTGTCGTTCACTCAATCCGTCGATTTCACGCCCCACAAAATGACTGATGCCTTCGGCAAGTTCCAACATCTTGTCATAGGCATCTGCTTCTTTCTTACTGGTAAATGTTCTGCTTTCATCACGATCAGACATAAATAAAGTCACCACTGCCATAAATCTTCACTCCTGGTTAAACCGTTCAGACCGAACAACTGTATATTTATACAGATATCCGGTCAAGCATCAATTGGAACGATATCAGGAACCTTTACGACTGCAGATTACCAACGACCATGGCAGCAGCATGACTAAAAGCGAGGCACAACAACCCGAGCACCGTTGGAGTTGGTAACGGTGCCGTCCTGCTCGGTCATTTTAATCCAGTAATAATAGGTTCTACCCCGCTCAGCAGTCGTATCCGTGAAGTTTCGGGTGCTGGCAGATACGATACCGATCCGGGTTCTGCCGGACGGGTTCGAATCGGTATCACGATAGACCTCAAGACCGCGGATATTGGCATTATGAATGTTCCAGCTCAAACTGACAGCACCGTTGTAGACACTGCTGAACAGTTCCACCGATGGTGCCTGAACCGATACCGGATTTAACGCCAGCATTGGGGGTTGCACCATGTCATAACCGAGAAAGAATCCTGGGTGCGGAGGTTGATTATAACCCACGTTCTGCCAGGCCACTGCTGCACGATACTGAGGATCATGCATCAGTGTTCGTAGCCGATAAGGCGACTCATGAGTACTGGTAAACAACAACAAGGCATCGCCACTGTTCGCCCGCCAGATGACTTCTTCACGCCAGTCCCCAAGAATGTCTGCAGAGAGTACCGGTGTGGCTTTGGTAGAATTGTTGGAAGACACTGACCAGTTTCCGGCGGCCAGCAACGTCGACATAGACGAGTTGTAGTAATTCCATTTGCTGATCGTGGTGCCATCCAGCAACTCCCGTCCCAGATCACCATCCCAATAGACACCAAAGTTCATGGCAGAAGGGCGCGAGTTGGTAATCAGGTTGCCACTGGAAGAACGCAGACCACCACGACTGGCCCAGGCTTCGTAACCGGGATAACGGGGGTCGATGTCCATGGCCACTCCACGACCGACATCAGCACGTTCACCCGAGACTCCCCAGATGATTTCACCGGTGGCGGCGTTATGCATTTCTGAACCGTGATTGCCATACATCGAGGGCGTTTCATGCACCATGTAAACTTCCAGCCCCGGATAATCCGGCCGCAAATCAGAAACATGCAGGGCATCACCATGGCCCAGCCGGGTGGAATACATCAGACTGCCATTATCATCCAGCGTGGCTGCACCATAAATAATTTCCTGACGACCATCATTATCGACATCCGCAACGCTAAGACTGTGAGCGCCTTGTCCAGCCAGCCCTCCCATACCTTGGTTTGAATCGGCCACCCAGCGCTGTCGCAACTGACCATTGCGCCAGTCCCACGCTGCCACCACAGCACGGGTATAGTAGCCTCTTGCCATGATCAAACTGGGCTTCTCGCCATCCAGCCAGGCTAGGCCGGCAAGGAACCGATCCACCCGGTTACCGTAACTGTCACCCCATGAGGAAACATTGCCCCGCGCCGGCACATAGTTGGTTTTGGCAAGCATACGCCCGGTAGATCCGTCAAAAATGGTGAGGTACTCGGGACCGCTAAGCACATAACCATTGGAGTTCCGATAATCAGCATAGCGATTACCAATCACTGCCCCGGTCCCATCAACACTGCCATCGCTGGTTCGCATGGCAACCTCGGCTTTTCCATCACTATCCAGATCATAAGCAATAAACTGGGTATAGTGTGCTCCAGCGCGAATATTTCGACCAAGATCGATCCGCCAGAGTCGGGTACCATCCAGTTCATAGGCATCAATATAAACGTTACCGGTATAGCCTTTCTGGGAATTGTCTTTGCTGTTGGAAGGGTCCCATTTGAGGATGATCTCGTACTGGCCATCGCCATCGAGATCCGCAACGGATGCATCGTTGGGTGTATAAGTGTAGTAACGACCATCTGGGGTGGTACCACCGCTGGGACGCTGCAATGGAATGCGAAGGGCGATATCGTTCCATGGTGTGGTAGCCGGTGATGGCTGTTGCTCCATACCATTGACCACAGCCGTTATGGTGTAACGATTCCAGACGTTACCACTATAATCAACATAATTGGTTTTATTCGTTATCGGCGAACTGTTGATCCGAACGCCATCACGATAAATGTTATAACCGGTGTTGTCGATTTCATCACCAAGCCATCGCCAACTCAAAAAGACAGAACCGTTCTGTGCAACCGCCACGACACCACGGTCCAGTTTTTCCACATCATATGCCGCCAGTGCATGCGATCCAACCGCTAGCATACCCGCGCAGGTAATGCCGCGAATGACATTGTTAATATTTATATGAAGCATGATTAAAAATTCCTAATGTTGTTATTGTACGAATACAACCAACGCTGAAACACAGAACCATACATGGCAATAGGACAAAGGCGATTCAGCAGAGCTGTCACCAGGATACTATTAACCGCAGTGCCATTCCCACCCGCAATATCCAGAACAGTAAAGGTTTTATAAGAGAAAGGGGCTATCCGTCTTAAAACCAAAAATAAGATAACCTGAAACATCTGTAACAGAGCGACGATGACAGCGACAAACTCGGTTTTTTGGGATTGGTCACCACTGGTATAAAAGATAGACAGGGAGCACGACTGTTATCAGCGACAACAATACAGCGCGCGAGGCAAGACTACGTTCTACAGTTAATTTACCGGCCAGCAAAGCCATACCAAAAGCCCATATACCCAAGACAATGGCAGACACAATCAGTGTCATAATAATACGCTGCTCATAAACCAAAGGAGATATGGCCGCCAACATCTCAGCTTCACCAGAAGGGCTACGGGTAGATCTAAAAAAAAACGTCCATCTGGACATCCGATCATATAATGGTGTGTCACCAAGGGAATAATGCCGTACCCCATATTCAGCCACCAAATAACACAACAACCCCGCCGCCGAGCTAAAAAAACTGACGATAAGAGCACGCATACTAAGATCCCGGTACGAAAGAGTGAGAAGGGCGGGGAGTATACAAGAACATCAGACGGAGATCATGCCACCGGTCGTCACGACAGCCGTTCTCAATTAACGGCTAAGACCAATATCTTCCGCACTCCAGGATAACAACTCTTTCCAAACCTCATCGGGATTCCATTGCTCAAAAATAGGTGACCGTGCGACCTGCTCAGTACTGTGTTCAACTTTGGTTAAATAGTGAAACATAAATGCCGACACCCGATAATTCATCATACAGTGGACAAACACTTTTTCGTGCCGTATGAGCTGTAATACCTGGCAAAACATCCGGACCTGATCTTTTCGGGGTTGATCAAATGCCACGGGAATATGGATATAATTCATTCCCAATCGGGTGACCAGAGCTCCTTCATCTGCAAGCGCCTGAGGATGATCCGGCATGGCCAGATTGACTACATGACGAAAACCCTCGGCAGCAATCGCCGTGAATTCATCGGCAGTGGGTTGACCACTGGTGGCAAATTCTGGCGTTAACTGAATGAAATTTTTAATTGAGTCCAGCATAAAGCTCCTGTCACTGGTGCTGTTTTTAAAAAAAAGAAACGGATAAAACAGAGTGATCAGGAGAAATCGTACAATGAAAACGAACAGATTTCTAAGCCGTATTTCTAGCCCAAAAAAGTCGCTTTTTTATATTGTTAGAAAAGGAAATCAGCGGTAGATTCTACCAGTTTTGAAAAGTGGTTTTACCACCACTTTTCTCACGGCAAAGTTTATTCAGGCTGCCATTGGGCTAATATTTTTCGCTCTTCTTCTGTCATATGAGTTCGGTTATTAAATGGCATATCTTTACTAACTGTTGCCCTGGCAACAATTCTATCCCAATGTCGTTCAATGTCTTTTTTATCATTAAACATCATTCCCAACGGAGCCACAGGAAACAGTTCATCGGTTGGTTTGCGGCTATGACATGCAGTACAACGATCATTTATAATCTGCTGAACCTGACTAAAGCTGACATTTTCCGTACCAGTGGATGCCGTCGCCGGCTTATAAGACACCAGGAATGCAAGTACCACAAATGCCAGCGCAGCTGTCACCAGAATCACCGGTTTACTCCGTCCCTGATGTTTTAAATTAAAATAGTGTCTGGTCCAGATGGTAATTACCACGATGGCCATCAATACCAACCAGTTGTATTCGTGTTGATACGTCATCGGATAATGATTGCTGATCATCATGAAGATGAGTGGCAGGGTAAAATAATTATTGTGTACAGAACGCTGTTTGCCGATCAGGCCTGGTTGCGGATCAACCGCTTCACCTGCAGCCACCTGAGCAACCATTTTCTTTTGACCGGGGATAATTCTGATCATGACATTGACGGCCATAATCATACCGATCATAGCACCCATCTGAATGTATGCCGCACGACCTGAAAAGAAGTGCGTAAACAACCATGCGTAGACCGTACCGATCACCAGTAGTACTGACAAAAACAACAAACCGTTGCGAACCAGCGGTGTACAACACAAAACTTCGTATATGGCCCAGCCGCTAAAGATCAATAACAGGGATAACCCAACCGCTGTACCACCGGTTAACTCCATCACCTGAGGATCAACCATATAAGCACTGGCCTGAAAGTAATATAACCAGATCAACAACAGGGATCCGGTGATAAATGTGGTGTAAGCCTCCCATTTAAACCAGTGCAGATTTTCAGGCATTTTCTCCGGACCGACCTGGTATTTGGCGATTTCATAAAAACCGCCACCATGGATAGACCACAGGTCACCTTTAATACCCTTTTGTTTCTTCCACTCTGGTGGCTCTTCCAAACTGTTATCGAGCCAGACAAAATAAAATGAGGATCCAATCCAGGCAATACCGGCAATGACATGAAACCAGCGTAAAAATAAAGCGATCCAATCAGAAAATTCAGCCATAGTTTATTGATATCCTATTTCTCAAATACCGGAGCCCCGGCAACCCAGGTACTGTCTACACAACCTTCCCCGGCCAGAAACGTTAACGCAAACCAGATGTCAGCCGCGTGACCTTTACCGTTTTGCAATCGGGTTCTCAGCAACTCATTACTGTCCAGATCAAAACAGACAAAGTCAGCATAGGTGTCCGGGTTCAGGTTACCAATCTGGTGCTCAAGTCGATAACTGGAAGCCGGCCCCTGGGTCATCAGATACAGACCACGCATTGCCTGCAAAGAATAATGATTCAACGCGCAGACCTTATACCCATCGGCCTGAGTGGTTAGCATACTGATACTGGTACCACCACCGATATCAGATGCCAGCGCAGTACTCACGCGATAACTGATCGCGGCAGACATATCGTACAAACCCGATCCAAGAAACAGGTTGGAACTTGGACAGAACGCAATCACAGACCCGCTTTTTGCCAGGGTTTTCCATTCCCGTTTTTTCAGGTGAATACCATGGCCGTACACGGCCCGTTCACGCACTAAACCAAAGCGCTCGTAGACGCCCAGATAATCTTTATCTTTTGGATAAAGGCTTTTAATCCAGGCAATCTCATCGGTATTTTCCGATACGTGACTCTGGATAAAAGTATCGGGGAATTCTGCAGCCAACTGCCCTAGCAGCGTCATCTGCTCTTCTGTGCTGGTGGGTGCAAACCGAGGTGTAATGGCATACAGATTACGTCCCTGCTTATGCCACTTTTCGATCAGGTCACGGCTATCCTGATACGCAGACTTAGCATCATCCTTTAAGTAATCCGGACAATTTCGATCCATACAGACTTTGCCTGCCACTATTTGCATATTATGCTCACTGGCAGCGTCAAACAATGCATCTGCAGACTGTGGATGAACCGTACAATATGCCAGTGCAGTTGTAGTTCCATGCTGAAACAACTGTTGTAGATAAATATCTGCTATTTTCCGTGCATATTCATAACTGGCAAACTTCTGCTCGGTTGGAAAAGTAAAGTTCTCCAGCCACTGCAACAACTGCTCACCAAACGAGGCTATGATTTCCGTCTGTGGAAAATGATTATGGGAATCAATGAGTCCGGGGACCAACAGGCAATGACGCTTATCTATCACCTGAGCTTCAGGAAACTGTCGACTCAACACTTCTTCCGGACCAACAGCTTTGATTTTTTGTCCGTCGACCACGAGTGCTCCTGTCGCAAAATACTCGAACTCCTGCTCAGGATTACCAGTTGATCTGGGAAAGTGTAATACACGTGCTTTAATCAGTTGCAACTCAACTACCTCGATACGTACTGTAGCCATACGGACTGATCAATAACGGCACATGATAATGACGTTCTTCATCAATGCAAAAGTGGATATCCACGTGGGGAAAGAAACTCCGGCCATACTTTGTGGTCAGATAGTCTGCAACATCAAACCGAAGACAATAATCCCCGGGTGGCAAAGCATCCAGATGCCAGTCAGAAAATCTGCCATCCTCATTGGTAGCGCCTTTGGCCAAAACAGTATTTCCTTCTGACCGTAACAATGTTAATTCGACACCGGCTGCCGGTATACCGGCAGTCGTATCCAGAATATGAGTCGAAAGACTGCTCACTTGTACCTCATAATAATTTTTCAATTCTTAACAGAGTAATTTTAAGCTGCTCATCGGCAGCATTCTTCAATTCAACATCCCGGTTGTTATGAATCCGTTTTAACAGCAGATCCAGCATCTGTTCGGCCGTTTTATTACTGGCAAACACAATAAATATAAAACCAAACTTATCCAGATACTTTTTATTGTAAGTCGCCAGTTGTTTCAAAACGTGATCAGCAGCGCCATGGGTAGAGGACTGCTCGTTGGTCGCCAGTGACAATGTATCGGCATATTTTTCCCGCAGTGACTGTACATCCCCAATCATGGGATGAGCGGTAAATGCTTCCATCCAGTCATCTTCGTTCATTTGCTGCCAGTAACTGACAGCCCGGTTTTTTATATCATCCGCATCCTGATAGGGTACACCTTCCACCATCAGATCAACCCAGCGCTGAGCGGCACAGCACTGGGTGAATAGTTTGCTTAATGCTTCGTTACCGAGTGAATTAATCTCACTGATTGTCATGACCTGTCATCCAGATTTTATCTTCCTTCCACTGCTTGGAATGGGTTGTCTTGGCAGATCTGGAAACCGCAGTTTCGGATCTGGCGTATTCAGATTCCATTGGAATCTCTCCATTCAACAGTTGCAGTAATTGAGCCACAATGGAGATCGCAACCTCATAGGGCTTCTTACCTGGAATCTGTTGCACGCCAACAGGGCAAATCATGCGTTTGATGTCCTGTTGTGAATAGCCACGGTGCTCAAGTCGCTGACGAAAACGTCGGGCCTTGGTCTGCGAACCGATAACCCCCAGGTATTCGACGTTGCCTTGTTTCAATGCCTGTTCAACCAATTGGTAATCCAGTTGATGATTATGTGTCAGTACCAGGACCCAATGACGAGTCGCAGTGAGAATCAATTCGTTCACGGGATCATCCGTCAGTACCAGTTCCGCCCGGGTACTGGTGTTCTGATACAGTTGATCAGTGCGACCGTCCAGCCAGCGAATGGCAAGCGGCAATGGCTCCAATAGTGGCATTAATGCCTGAGCAACATGACCGGCACCAAACACTGACAATAGCGGCACATCCACCCGCAAGGGTTCAAACAAAACCCGCACTGCCCCACCACAACATTGTCCCAGATCGGCAGCGAGATTGTACTCGACAATCTGCTGCTCCGATGTTTTTGCCAGCAGCATCTGCCGTGCCTGTTCAACCACCTGCCATTCCAAATGACCTCCACCGATGGTATCAAACGCTTCGCAATCGGTGATTACCATCTTGGTACCACCATCCCGAGGGCTGGAACCAACCACCTGCAGGATAGTCACCAATACCGCAGGCATGCCTTTACGCTCAGTTTCAGTCAAGGCAGTTATCCAATTACCTTTATTCATTCACCACCGCCTGCTTCATCGCCTGAATGGCCATAAACACCCGCTCAGTAGTGGCCGGGGTATCGAGATGCGGACTATGTTGATATTGGCTAAGACTACTGATGGCATCACGAATAGCAGACCAAACACACATGGGTAGCATAAACGGCGGTTCGCCAACGGCCTTTGAATGATATATGGTGGCTTCATTATTCGGTCGCTGAAACAAATCGATATTAAAAATTTCCGGAGTGTCACTGATAGCCGGTATTTTGTAGTTCATCGGCGAATTGCTGAGTAAGGCACCCTGGTCATTCCACACCAGTTCCTCGGTGGTCAGCCAGCCCATCCCCTGAATAAAACCACCACTGATCTGGCCCCGATCAATATCGGGATTCAGAGACTCTCCAACGTCATGAAGGATATCCACACGATGTACTTTGTATTCACCGGTCAAGGTATCCACCCAGACCTCAGCACACGCAGCACCCTGGGAAAAATAGAAAAACGGCCGGCCCTGACCTTTTTCATGGTCATAACCTATTTTCGGAGTCTGATAGAAACCATTGGCAGATAAATTCACTCTGGCGAAATAAGCTTCCTGAATCAGCGCATCAAATGCGAGACTGAAACCAGGCCCTGAGACTTGATTATCGGCAAACACAATATGATCTGCCGACACCTGATACTTTTCTGCCAGATGTTGCTGCAACCGCTCTTTAATCTGCACTGCCGCGTGTTTAGCTGCCATACCGTTCAGATCTGTACCACTGGAGGCGGCCGTTGGAGAGGTATTTGGAACTTTGTCCGTGCGCGTCGGGGTAACCAGTATCCGGTCAATATCGACACCAAATTCACGCGCAACGATAGTACCGATTTTAGTATGAAGGCCCTGGCCCATTTCAGTACCACCATGATTGACCTGAATACTGCCGTCGGTATAGATGTGAATCAGTGCGCCGGCCTGGTTCAAATGTTTGGCGGTGAACGAAATACCAAACTTAACAGGTGTTAACGCCAGGCCTTTTTTAATGATCGGACTGCTCTGGTTGAAGGCTCGGAATTCAGCTTTGCGGTTACGATACTCACAATTCTGTGCCAGTCGGTCTATAATTTCCGCCAACCAGAAACCTTCGATCTGCATGCCATAATGCGTTTTCAGATTGTCCTGACGGCCTTCGGCGCCATATAGATTTAACAGTCTGATATCCAGTGGATCTTTGCCCAGGCGACAGGCAATACTATCCAATGCATGTTCGATGGCCAGCATTCCCTGAGGTCCACCAAAACCGCGAAACGCCGTGTGACTGACGGTATCGGTTTTCAACCGGTGACCGATGACATGCGCCGCTCCAAGGTAATATGCATTATCTGCATGAAACATAGCTCGATCGACGATGGCATCGGACAAGTCAGGGGTATAGCCGCATAAGCCGTTAATTTCGAATTGACTGGCCAGGATTCGGCCGTCAGCATCAAAGCCGATTTTATAATGGTTCACAAACGCATGACGTTTGCCGGTTAACTGCATGTCATCACTGCGGGCCAACCGTATCTTAATGGCTCTTTTTAGAAAATAGGCTGCCAGCGCCGCGAGACAGGCATAAGGTGCCGCCTGAGATTCTTTACCACCAAAACCACCACCCATTCGCCGCGTTTCTACGGTGATACGATGCAGCGGCAAATTCAACACCTCAGAAACCACTTTCTGAACTTCGGACGGATGTTGCGTGGAACTGTGTACCAACAGACAATCGTTTTCCATCGGTTCGACCAGGGCAGCCTGGCTTTCCAGATAGAAGTGCTCCTGACCACCGATCGTCAGTGTTCCTTCCAGAGTGTGCGAAACCTGAGCATATTGAGCACTGACATTACCATGGCTCTGCTCATGCTTAGGACGCACAAAATAGTCTTGCGCATGGGCCTGTTCCGCCGTCAGAACCGGTTTGCGGGCTTGCACCTCACAACGCACCAAAGCCGCCGCTCGGCGCGCCTGCTCATGAGTTTCCGCAACCACCACGGCAACCGGCTGTAACGGATATTCAATGACGGTTTCAGCCAGCAAAATATCACCCGGAAAAATAGCGCCTATGTCCTTATGGCCCGGAATGTCCGCACTGGTAAACACCCGAACGACTCCTGGTGCAGTACTCACGCCGGCTAAATCCAATTGAGTCAACGTCCCTACAGTGGCCGGACCTTTTACCACATAAGCATGCAAACAATCTGCACGGGTTCGCACATCATCGATGTAGGCGGCCTGCCCGCTGACATGCTGACGTGCACTTTCATGACGGTGGGGGGTTGTAACCGTTTGGGCGGTTCCCGGGGCTTTTAAATCGATCAGTTTACGCATGATTGATCACCCTCGTGACCACCGCCGTCGTGGTTTCCAGCCAGAACCGTTCAGTCAGCGCCGGCAGTAGCGCCAACCGATAATCCGCACTGGCACGAACATCAGACATGGGACTCACATTCGCCGACAATGCCTGCTTGATCTGCTCAAGCGTGTCCCGCTGTTGCCATTCGTATCCTGCCAGCTGCTGCGACAAATCCATCAATACCGGTGTCGCAGCCACGCCACCAAGGCCGCAACGGGCAGTGACAATCCTGCCATCATCCAGCTCGACCAGCCAACTGACGCAAACCGTTGAAATATCATCATCAAAACGTTTGGAGATTTTATAAGTACGGAACAACTGACCGGGTCGGCGTCGCGGAATCACAACATGATCAATCCACTGTCCGGCTTCAAGTCGGGTCTGACGATAACCCGTAAAAAAATCATTAACTGAGTAACCGAATGTTCGATCACCATTACTGACCACAACCGATGCTCCAAGGGCCATCAACCAAGGTGCACAGTCGCCAATCGGGCTGGCAGTTCCGAGGTTACCGCCAATGGTTCCCTGATGACGGATCGGTGTCGAACCCAGACGCTCAAACAACTCTGCCAGCTCGGGCCATTCCGGTAACATCAAATTGTGCAGCTGACTCAAGCGAACGGCCGCTCCGACTGTCAGTGCATGTTCATCCTGATGCCACTGGCCCAACTCTTTAACCTCGGTCAAATCAATCAGTGCCGGAACTGGCAGCAATCGCTGGGTGATTTCCACCCCCAAATCCGTTGCTCCGGCAACAAAACGCGCCTCCGGATAGGCCTGGCTTATTGCCCTCAACTGATCACGACTTTCAGGCTGCCAATAGCCATCCACCTGGGACTTGCGCTGATTCGAGGCAGGAGTCTCAAACACCTGAGCTTCTATATCATGCCCAGGCGCATCACAAGCATGCATGGCTGCCTGGATAATCGGCTCATAACCCGTACAGCGGCAAAGATTACCAGCCAGTGCCTGCTCAACATCTGCTCTGGTAATCGGATCGGAATGTGCCTCCCGGCGCTGCTGGTACAGTGCAAACAACGACATAACAAACCCTGGGGTACAAAAACCGCACTGACTGCCGTGATGCTCGACCATCGCCTGCTGAACCGGGTGCAGAGTGCCGTCGGCTGCCTGTAGCCCCTCGACAGTGATCAAATGTCGTCCCTGAAGTTGTGCAGCCAGGGAAATACAACTGTTAATCGTGCGAAATCCACTCTCAGATGCCAGTACGACGGTGCATGCACCACAATCGCCCGAACCACACCCTTCCTTGGCTCCGGTTTGCCCAAGTTTGGTGCGCAAAAGTTCCAGAATGGTGGTATCCGGTTTAACACCATCAATCTCCACCAATTTATTATTGAGGGTAAAACTTAGCATGTTCTCTCTCTCAGAAACCCGGATAACGCCTCAACTGCCCGCTACAGACGGTGATAATTATAGTGTTATATCCGGTCAATAATTCTTATCAAGCTTATTTATGTGTCGGAACAAAGCATGCAAAATCATTTCCTTTTTTGACCAATTGGTCAAATTTTTTATGTATCAGACTGCAGCAACCCAGAAGTCACTGACTTATTGGTCAGCAACTTGCTGAGAAATTGAAATGATCCGTTCACTTAAAGGACTCTTATTATGTTAGACAACTATCCACGCGACCTGATTGGCTATGGCGCCACTCCACCCAATGCCAACTGGCCCGGTGGTGCCAGAATCGCCATACAGTTTGTGATCAACTACGAAGAAGGCGGGGAAAACTGTCAATTGCATGGAGACGAATATTCCGAACGCTTCCTCAGTGAAATCGTTGGCGCGGAAGCCTACAAAACCCGGCACTTAAGCATGGAAAGCATTTACGAATATGGCAGCCGAGCCGGCTTCTGGCGCTTGCACAGGCTGTTTACCGAGAAACAGATTCCAGTGACTGTCTTCGCTGTCAGTATGGCCATGCAACGAAACCCTCAGGCCGTCGAGGCCATGCTCAAAGCCGACTGGGAAATCGCCAGCCACGGCTATCGCTGGATCCACTATCAACATTTCAGTGAAGCCGATGAAATCGAACACATGGAAAAAGCCATTGACATTCATCAGCAACTGACCGGCAAAAAACCCGCTGGCTGGTACACCGGCCGAACCAGTCCCTATACCCTGAAAATTGCGGCAGAACGCAACGAATTTTTATACTGTGCAGACTCATATGCCGACGATTTACCGTATTGGGATAGGAACTACCGCAATCCTCTGCTGATGGTGCCGTATACTTTGGATACCAACGATATGCGTTTCGCCACACCTCAGGGCTTCAACAGTGGTGAACAGTTCTTCAACTACCTCAAGGATGCTTTTGATGTACTGTATGAAGAAGGCAAAACTACACCCAGAATGCTGAGCATTGGGCTGCACAACCGCATTGTCGGTCGCCCGGCACGGTTCGCCGCACTGAAGCAATTTGTGGAATATGTTCAAGGTTACAGCCAGGTCTGGTTTGCCACGCGGGAGCAGATTGCCCGCCACTGGGTGGATGAATTCGGCAGGCCGGAAGAGTAATCAGTCCAGCGGGTTTGTACCTCCACTGGTATCAGAATAGGTAAATGAGACATCGGCCTTTTTCAGGCTAGGCCGATGTTGCCTGTCTCTAAGCTAACCATTAGCATAGTTACGTCACCTGTTCGGGAACCACCTGCCCTCATGCTGGAAACCATCCGCAAGTTCATCCGCTATCTATTAAAAAAACGCACAGAATTTAAAGATCTGAATAAGAAGGATGCGCTGCTGGCTAAGGCCGTGCTCGACATCCACCGTAAGCGGACTCACTCGTCGTTTGTACAGATACCATTATTTTCAATCCAGCAAATCCACGTCATCGATCGGGAAAACGCCATTGCAGAAACCCAAAAGCGTATCCAGATCTTACAGGCAGCCAGACACGAACTGATGCAGGACAAAATCTTCACCCGGGAGCGACTGGCGAGTTACTTACCATCCGTCTCCGGCATCAAAGTCGTCAAGCAGCCAGACAACCAATACATTGCCTATGAAGGTAATGGCCGGTTGGTAGCTTTGCAGAGTGTTTTTTCAGCAACGGATCAGATCTATGTGGAAGTCGAGGAATATCACTTTAAGAATCCTCAAAAAATATTGCGCAGAATGAACCGGGTCAGGCGATTAAATGGGTTAACATGACCGGCCAATACCAGTTAGGGAAATATCCGTATATAACCTACAGGTTGAGTATCAACACGGCTCTTTTAAATATCATCTAACACCTAAAAGTTAACAAGGCTTTCGTATCCAGTTCTGCAAACTGAACACCATGAAAGCCTTCAGAGAATAAAACCTATATTAAAAGATGTTCAGAGCGAGGCGCAGCTCACAGGCAATGGTCATTCCTCTGTCAAGCGCTGGAACGAAGCGGTGGGCATCTTGAGGACTTCTCGAAGAGTGGGACGCCGTTTGCTGAACTTAACGTAGAGTTGCGAAGTGAATTCGGCGGCCCATTACAATATGCGTTTTATTTGAGACACGACACTAGCGTCAGAACTTCCGGCGATCCATTTTAAACGTTACCGTTGCTCGACCTGTATCAAGGTTAAAACCGTCAACAGTACCGGAACACACTGCACGATCCCGATAAGAACCACCTTCATTTTCAGCAATAATGGGCTGAGGCAGAAATGCACCCGTCCGGGCATCTTTCAATACCACAAATCTGAAATGGCAGTCTGGAGCGGAGTAGCTGTCTGTGAACGTGTATTCCAGGTCAACAATTGTGGCCACCGTAGGAAATAGACTATAGGTCTGAAAAAGGTCTCTCTGACCAGCATCAATCGTCAATGCAGGATCAGGGGCATAAGTGGATACTTCAACTTCCTTACTGGTCAGTTCGATATCGTATCTTGAGGTATTGTGAACAGTGACATTGACTTCAGCCAATACATTGGTCGCCAGCAGTAACGCTCCCAATCCTATTAACGTTTTTTTGAACATACATACTCCTTAAGTATTTTTAGAAAAATAGTTACCAGGTTGGTAACCATCGAAAAATCCGAGCTTTCCCTCGCTGTCTTGCTGCAAACCCAACGACAGGCCTTTCAAATCATCGACAGAAATTGTATGACCAATCAGATCGGTTGAGAGCCCCAGTTGTGACCCCAGCTGACCAAGATCTTTTTCCAGCATTGGCAGAATCTCTGTTTTCAACTTACTGACCGCATTTGAATAACGCTCACGCTGCTCAGGAGTGTCTGCAGAATCAGCAAGTTGCTGAAATTGAGTAATACCTTCTTTTGCTCCCTGGACATCCCCTACACGCATGTTGTAGCCAAAGAAAATATCCATCATGCCGTTTGAAATATTCATTTGAGATCTCTCCTGTGCTTGAGACATCACATCAAAGGCAGTTTTTATGCCGTCAGTGTTTTACAGGTTTTCAATCAGTCGATTCGTATATATTCGTGTTAAAAAACAAAGAGATAAGAGGCAATGATGATAGGTGAGATATGGGGGGACATGAACTCATACATTTTGATGAGAGCGGCAAATATGTGCCCCCTAAAGCAGATACTTACCGCTGATACACTAACCCGACCGGCTATTCAACAGCCATGGGTTGTGAGATGAGGGTTATCTCTTTTTTACCTTGTATTTTTTTGATTTCCTGGCGAACACGCTTAACAGATGAGCTGCTGGTCAACACATGATACTCCAGGTCGAAACTTTGCATTGCTCCACCAGCCAACGTTTTCACCCGTCCCTGTTCACGTTCGATCTGCCGTGGATATGCATAACTGGTACCGGGTTCAATACCGGTTACATAGCCCTGTTTCACCGTATCCGTGTTTTTCCATAAGGTTAGCACTGGTAATTGTCGGGTATCGTATTTTACCGCTACCCCCTGATCACCTTTACGGTTGTGCAACAGTACTGTGGTCATCCCCTGATCATCAGCATACGGCACCAGATTGAAAACCATTTCATCAAAATTTTTGGTGGGTCCCAGATAGGTTTGCCAATCCTGCAGACCATTGACGGCATAGTCATTGAAAGGTGAAATTTCTTTTACCGCAACTTCCACTTTGGCGCCCTGCTCCAAAATCGGAGCTCCGAAATTGCTGTGATAAATGATCTGATAATCACGATCATAGTCACTGAGGTTGGTTAGCTCGTCATGTACTTTGACAGTTGTTTCACCAGGTACAACGGTTAAGGTTGTCCAGGTTTCCAGATTGCTGAATTTAAATGTGTTTTCCTTAATCAGCCCTTTGACGTGGATGGCATAAGGTGCCGTTTCATCAATGCTCACCATGACTTTAGAGGCTGGGGTATTACCTGCCCGGCCATGCAGGCTCATTAACCGGCCATTCTCTTCTCCGGGATGACCGGTCCACTCGAACCCACAACGTACCATCATTTCATTAAAACCGTCGAGCCAACCAAGGCCGCCTCGCATATCCAGATTCATGTAAGCCGGATGAACAATCTCATCAACCGGGGAATTCCAGCCCAGACGAACATCGCCGCTGACAATTTCATAAATATCCATCCCCCGGGTTGGAATCAACGTCACTTTCAGATTGTCGGTCTGCACAGTAACGAGCGTACTGCCCTCTTGTTTGCCACCATGGAGAGTCTTTTTGCTGACCATAAATTCCGGCGCTCCGGACATCCCCAGACTACGGTTTTCGACACTCCAGTCAGAGATCTCGATGTTGTTTTCGGTATCGGTTAACACAATGTTTTTCGCCGCAGTGGCAGTCACAGGTAATGCTGCTGTGACCATCATTGTCAGCAATGCGGTGGTCATATTCATATATTTGTCTCAGGTTATTGGTTTTGTTGGTGAAACGTTTCAGCAAAAATTTTATATAGAGTCAGCCGCTAAAAAACAAGAACCGAATCAAATAATTAGAAGGAGGGAATACGTTTGCCATCATGCAATGATCTGTGCAGGTGCTATACGCAGTTCAGCAGAACATCCAGAGAAAATAACGGAAAAAAGGATACAAATTGGTCAAAGTTCAGAGACAACCACTCTGAAACCTGGCTTTGCCGGCCTTTTTGGCCACAAACAAAAGTCGGTCTGCCTGTTCAAAATAGTCCCAAAAATTCTGTTCAGGTAACGGGCACCCTTGATATAAACCAATGCTGATAGAGCACTGGCCCAATTTTTCGCCGGGTAAGGTGATGGTCTTCACTATGTCGATCATACACCGTGCCATCTGACGTGATTGATCAAGAGAGGATCGTGGCAATACCACTACAAATTCATCGCCTCCATACCGGGCCAGGACATCGTCCGGCCCCAGGCATTCCCGTAATACATCCACAACTTGGTGCAACACCATATCTCCACCTTTATGGGTCAACTCGGTGTTGATATCTTTAAAATTATCGACATCCAGAACCAGCACGGCCAGCGGTGTCTGGCCATCGTTGTGAAAAAACAACGTTTGCTGGCTATCGAGATAACGGCGGTTGGGGATATTCAGAAAACTATCATAAATCAGCATATGTGCGAGTCGGGCACGCTCTTCTTCAAGCAGCTGCTGCAACCGGCGTTCTTCAGTGATATCACGATCAACACCAATGTAGAATCCGGGCTGGTCATTGTCTGATCGGTATACCATGGTACCCAGATTGGATATCCACCGATAGCACTGACCTTTCACCTGAAAACGATAGGTCGCTTCAAATACATCGCACTTTCCGGTCATAACATCCTGCCACTGCCGCCGTATTACTTCACGATCTTCCGGGTGGATATATTCCAGCCAACCGTAGAGGTCATGCTCAGATTCAGCACCGGCCTGATCCGGAAGCAGCGATGCAGTAATACGTTTACTGTCCGGACGATGATCAACCACGAACACATTTACCCTGGCCATTGCTTCCGCAACTTTCGGATTATCGAATAGAACTTCAGCGATTCTGGCCTTAATGATCTCCATTTCTTCGGCCTTATCTGTCATCTTATTCATGGGCAAAATTAGTACAACGCGATCTTATAAGCATAGATAACAATATCTCTGACCGCTATACCCAACTGACAAATTTCGTAAACATGGAAACTTTTTTTATTTTGTCAAACAAACTAATGATTTGTCACATGACAGATTTATATGACGCTTAAATTGACGAACAAGCGTGAAGACTGGAAAACTACAACGTACCACTGATAACTTTGGCTTTACCCTGTTTTTTGGCTTCGAAAAGCAGCTTGTCGGCCTCACCAAAATAATCCCAGAAACCGACATCCAGATCAGGATTTCCTTCGCATAACCCAATACTGATGGAGAGTTTATAGTCATCTATCGACAATGGAGCACTGGCTACAGCATCCAACATGTTAGCGGCAATGTCATGCACCCTTCCGGAATTTGAACCTGGAACGACCACAACAAATTCATCACCACCATAGCGAGCCAGAATATCGCTTGAACCCAGACACTTTTGCACTCGCTCAACCACCATCTGCAGCACTTCATCCCCACCTTTATGGGTCAGAATGGTATTCAGCTGTTTGAAGTCATCGATATCAAACACCATCACTGCATTGTGGGTTTCACCATCGTTGATAAAAAAACGGAACTGCTCCGAATCCAGATAACGACGATTGGGAATATTCAGAAAATCATCCAACACAATCTGCTGTGCCAGTTTGGCTCTTTCCTCTTCCAGCAACTGCTGCAACAGGCGCTCTTCGGTGACATCACGGTCTGCACCGATATAAAGACTGGGGCGGCCATCATAGTAGCGATACACCATGGTGCCAATATGAGAAATCCAGCGATACTCACCATTCACCTGGAAACGAAAGACTTCGTCAAAAACATCCTCATTACCATAAACCACTTTCTGCCACTTGTACCTGACCCGGTCCAGATCCTCTGGATGAACCAGCTCAAGCCATTTCTGCGCATCTTTTCTGGACCGCTCCCATTGTTGAGGAACCAACGACGGAGACACATGAACAATCTCCTCGCCATGATCAACCACAAATACATGCACGCGAGACATTGCAGCAGCAATTCCAGGATCATCGAACAATACTTGCAATGCTTTGGCTTTACTTTCCGCAAGATCTTTTACACTTTTTTCCTCATTCATGAGTACTCTAACCCATCTCACATGCATTAATGGAAACTGAGAATGCCATTCGCCCGTTTATCATGATATACACAATATAGCTGTTCAGAAGAACTCTACAGCCAGAATGGCAGCCTGTTCGAACCTTACATTCATACAAAAGTACCACCCCATTAACCAAAGAATCATTTATGTCCGGTTAACAGCATGATGCAGAAATCATCACAAGCTCAGGAAAATCCAAGGGTTTCACACAATATTGCCAGATTTTTCGGAGCGATAATCACAGAAATTTATTTGCTTGCCGGGTTAATGGCCACCACGTTCCTAATTTTTTAAAACGCTGCCGATGGTCAACAAAATTTATGATGACCACCTCAACGATCCGATCAATATCATCCAGATCTACGATTGCTGCTGAAATTTCGCGAGCTGTTCTGGTGTTGCTTCCTGTTGATATTTGTCCTTCCATTCATTGTAAGGCATGCCGTAAACAATTTCCCGGGCCTCATCATAATTCATTGATACCCCTTCCTGTTCGGCTGCAGCAACATACCATTTGGCCAGACAGTTACGACAAAATCCTGCCAGGTTCATCAGTTCGATATTCTGTACATCTTTACGACTGTCCAAATGTTCCAACAACCGTCGAAATACAGCAGCTTCTATCTCTTTATTCTGTGTCACTGACATAACTTAATCCAATAAATGCTCAAGACCATACAGCAGTTGTTCACGACTGCCGACTTTTTTGCACGCCAGGCATACACCCGGCATAAACGACTCCCGGTGCTGGGAGTTATGCTCAATTTTCAATGTTTCGCTGAGACCACCAAAAAACACGGTTTGCTGAGCGACCACTCCAGGCAGGCGAACAGCATGAACAGGCACCTCATGCAGGCTGGCACCCCGAGCACCCGTGAGCAGCTCTTTATGACTGGTCGGAGTTGTTGCACTCACCCGGGCCTGGGCGATCAGCTCCGCGGTACGAATAGCAGTACCGGATGGACTTTCCTCTTTTTGCGGACTGTGGGCTTCAATCACTTCCACATCTGGCAAATACTTTGCCGCCAGTGCCGAAAACTTCATCATCAATACCGCGCCTAACGAAAAATTCGGAGCGATCAGACCACCCAGTTTTTGTTCCGCCGCCAGTGCCTGCAATTCTTCCACCTGATGCTGTTGAAAGCCGGAAGTGCCTATGACCGGCGAGACACCCGCAGCAATAATGGTCTTGGCATTTTCAAACCCGATAGAGGCGATAGTGAAATCGACGACCACATCGGGTTTAATTTCAGCAATTCTCGCGGCCAGATCATCCTCCCGGTCCGTTCCACCCACAAACTCCAGGTCGGCATCCTGGCTGACCGCCTTGACCACTTCTGACCCCATGCGACCCTGGGCGCCATTCACCATCACTCTGATCATGTTCTGTTACTCCTCAGTCGCCAAAGCCTGCTGCTGTAATTCATTCAGGGTCTGAATCCCCTGGCGGGCGAGTCCCAACATGCCATTCAAATGTGCTTCCGTGAATGGTTCTGCTTCTGCGGTTCCCTGGATTTCCACAAAACCACCCGCAGATGTCATGATGACATTCATGTCGGTATCGGCAGCTGAATCCTCGGGATAATCCAGATCCAACACCGGCGTGCCCTGATAAACCCCAACGGAGACCGCTGCTACCAAGTGCAACAATGGATCAGCCTTGATCATCTTTTCACGCTGCATGTACCGCAAAGCATCTACCAGCGCCACGCAGCCACCGGTAATGGCCGCAGTACGAGTACCTCCATCGGCCTGAATGACATCACAATCGATAGTGATGGAATTTTCGCCAAGCTTTTGCAGATCCACCGCCGCTCTTAACGCGCGGCCAATCAAACGACCAATTTCAATGGTTCTGCCCTGCTGTTTGCCACGCGCAGCTTCACGGTCATTACGGCTGCCGGTGGCTCTGGGCAACATACCGTATTCCGCAGTCACCCAACCCCGACCTTCACCTTTGAGGAACCTTGGCACACCCTCAGACACCGATGCCGTGCAAATCACTTTGGTATTGCCAAACTCAACCAATACCGACCCTTCAGCATGCATGGTGTAATGACGGGTAATGTTGACTGTTCTGAGTTGATCCGGTTGACGACCACTAGGGCGCATTGACTTCTCCTATCGGAATGTATGAGGGGCGGGAATTGTAGCTTAGTGACGCTATGGGTGTTAAGGAATAACCGGTATACTGCCGCGCTGATCCGTCTTTGGGAAAGCATTATGATACTGAGTATGACGGGCTTTGCCCGCAAAGAAACATCCGATACATGGGGGACTCTGTCACTCGAAATCAAAGCCGTGAATCATCGCTACCTGGAAACCTGGTTCCGCCTTCCCGACAGCCTGCGCATGGCGGAAATCCCATTGCGCGAGCGTATCAAGAAAAAACTCAGCCGTGGCAAAGTGGAAGTACAGGTTCGTTTCAGCCCCCAGACCCAAACCAGCAACCAGCTCAACGTCAACACCCAGCTCGTCCATGATCTGAACCAGGCCATCGAGCAGATCAAAACCATCATTCCCCAGTCGTCCAACGTCAATCCACTAAACATTCTGCAATGGCCCGGCGTTGTCGCAGAACAGGCCCTGGACCCCGAACAACTTCAGGCCGAACTGTTCAAACTGCTCGACAACGCCCTTGACGACCTGCTCGCACACCGGGCCCGCGAAGGAACCGAACTGGCCCAGGCCATCGAAGAACGCCTGCAACTGATCAGCGCCATTGTTTCCGAAGTAAGAGCTCGCTTACCGGAAATCATTGAAGAACAAAGGGCCAACCTGAAAACCAAAGTGGGCGAACTGATCGAACAAGTAGATCCACAGCGACTGGAACAGGAAATCGTAATGCTGGCCCAAAAGATCGACGTAGCCGAAGAACTCGACCGCCTCGATGCCCACGTCCAGGAAACCCGCCACGTCCTCACCCAAAAAGGCTCCGTCGGCCGCCGCCTCGACTTCCTCATGCAGGAATTCAACCGCGAAGCCAACACCCTGTCATCCAAATCCATCCTGGCCGAAACCACCAAAAAAGCCGTGGATCTGAAGGTGTATATTGAACAGATGCGGGAGCAGATTCAGAATATTGAATAATTTTCTCTTGTTTTCCAAAGCTTTCCAATACTTATCAACGCCCTGATTTATCAGGGCTTTTTATTTCCAACCTGTTCTTGTACGTTTCAATCTGTTTCATCCAAGCGGTGAGTTAACTGGTGAGTAATGCCTCGCTATACTTGCATCAAATGGTGAGTATTTGGAGGTCATGTGGCATCTATGACAGCAAAGCAGGTGGCCGCACTTGCAAAATCAGGTGAACCAATTAGAAAGTCCGACGGAAAAGGACTCTACTTTGTCGTTCCAGATTCAGGAGCGCCCTATTGGGCCCTTCGATATAGTGGCAACGGCAAACGTAAACAAATGACTCTGGGGCAGTACCCTGGTATGTCGTTGGCCGATGCAAGATCAGAAGCCGAAGTGTTTAAACGTGACTTAAGGCAAGGCGTAGATCCCCTCATTGCAAAACAGCGTCAAAAGTGGACTGGTATCATATCGGTCGATGATTTATTTGAGGATTGGTATAAAAACGATTTAGAGCCAAGGCTAAAGCATCCCAACATTCCAGCGCGAATATATCGGAAGGAGATTAAGCCAGTCATCGGCGAGTTTAAAATCCAGGAAGTAACGGCTCTGGATGTTCGAGAGATAATTCAAAGAGTTAGGGATAGTGGCCGTTTGACCATTGCCAATGACACTCTGGGTTACATGAAGCAACTTTTCAAGCACGCATTAAAGCTTGAGCTAACCGCTAATAATCCCGCTGCACCTTTCACAATAAACGATGCTGGAGGGCTCGAAAAAACTCGTAAGCGAGCATTAGAGCTAAATGAAATAGAGAAAATATTTAAAGTATTTCGTAGTCATCTCAACAGTTTTGGTAGAGAGAACTATTTGTTGTGCTGCCTCTTCTTGGTACTAGGTAATAGGAAGAGTGAACTGTGTGAGGCTCCCTGGGCAGAGTTCGACCTAGAGGAATCTGTCTGGCATATCCCAGAATGGCGGGTAAAGACAGGCATCGCTATATCTATTCCCCTGCCAAGCCAGGCAATAACATGGCTCACCGAGCTAAAAGTAAGATCGATGGGTTCTGAATACGTTTTTCCAGCCCGACGCCGAAGCAGTCTATTACATATGGGGCCTGACACCCTGAATAGCGCAATCTCAAAGTTGTTTGGACGAGAAGCTGGGAGGAAGGTCCAGCCACCCAACGTAATGGGTGATATCGAGCATTTTACAGTACATGACTTACGGCGAACATTCAGGAGTCTCGCTGCATCAGTAGGAACACCAAACCACGTCGCTCGGCTATGCATCAATCACCGGCAGGGAGGTGTAGACGGTATATATGATCGGTATGAGTACTTTGAAGAACGGAAAGTTGCACACCAGAAAGTCGCCGATATGTTAGCTAAGTACTTAGAGTGATGACTAAAAGCCCATGGACAAAACCAACTACATGTTGATAGACTTGACATAGACGGAGGATATATGTATAGAGCGATAGATATAGCAAATTGGTTTATAAATCAATTTGATAAAGAGTCTGGCGATGTCGTGACTCACTTGAAAATCCAAAAGCTGCTTTACTATGCAGAGGCGTGGACTCAACTGTTATTAGATAAAAACCTTTTTAAAGAAGACATTGAGGCGTGGGCTCATGGGCCAGTGGTTCGTGAAGTGTTCAATGAGTTTAGAGATTGTGGATGGGAACCTTTAACAATGACAGACGCATTAATCGAGATTGATGCGGAAGTTGAAGATGTTCTTTTGCAAGTGATGAGTGCATATGGTGAGGCATCGGCTAAAACACTTGAGAATATGACTCACAAAGACAGACCTTGGATAGATGCTCGTGGCAGTCTGGCTCCAGAGGCCCGCTGTAATAACGTCATCCCAAAGCCTAGCATCAAAGCTTACTTTTCTGAAAAATACGGTGACCAGCTAAATGGGTAAAAAGCTACCGAAGGAAACGGTAAAGAAAGAACAAGCAGGTGAAGCGATTGTCAGAGCCAAGCCTAAAGAGATAGAAATCCTAGGGCTCGTATCTAAAGAAATAGATACAAACTCAAGCGCATTAAGATTGAAACCCTATATAGCCTTAAAGTATTTCAATAGCGACTGGCAATGCTTCTCTGATTGGGAAAATCAGGAATTAAAACAATTTTCAAAATTTATAACGACACTAAGTAATTTCACTTGGGAACAAGTGTATAAATCTGGTAACAAAATCCCAAAACACGGCTTGGCTTATACAAAGTATGAGCTTAAAGATGTGAAGTCAGAGGCTTTGAAAGCAAGACTAGAATCAGTAAAAAATCAAATATCAGAGGATATAAATTTCTTTGAACTGAGAGTTGACCAAAATAAATTGCGCGTTCATGGTTTCCAGTCACACTCAGCATTTTTTCTAATTGCTCTTGATAGAAACCATGAGGCATTTCCCATGTAGCTCCTGCTAGCCAGCAGAGTAATCGTGCAACGTTCCCATATATCTTCTAGTTAACCGTGCAACAGCCCCACATACGCTCCCAGGCCAACAAAACAGTCCGTATACATGTGATTTGGCCTTAATTTTGTTCAGTAAACGCCAAAAACTGGGCTTTGTGCAGCCCCTATCGTGCAACGATCCAATAGGTTTAAACGATAATCGTGCAGCCAACCAATATACCCAAGGCTTAAACGTGCAATGTTCCCACATATGCCCTTGCAGTGGCGTTACATGTCACATTTTACATTCGTGACATGTAACGAAACTTAAATATCTTTTTAAATTCATTTATATACGTTCAACCAGTAACACCAACCTAGGTCAAAATCTGGAAATTTCCTTCTGACTCTACAGACAAGACATTTGTCCAAATTGGGCAGTTTGGCGTGCCAATCTCGGCAATTGTCAGCGGGATAATGACTCCGTTCACTAAGCACGGAGTTATTTTTATGAAGTTAAATGGTATTGAACTACTCAACCTAGCTGTAGCACATGAGCTAAGAGAAGTTTGGGTCGTCAGGTTAGATCCGCCCGATCAGCCCGGCAATCGGGGGCCAGATGGTGAACTGCTCTGGCCGGAGGTTTTGCTGTGCAAAAGTTCTGACGATGCTACTCATTTGGCTGAGTACTTAAGCAAAGCAGCCTTTGATGATTTTTCTGATTTTATGGCCGCAGAAGAAGATGGGGAAATCCATTCAGAACCTCAGGACGCAGATCAGTACATAGTTGCGCTCTGTAAAAGCATTCAAAGGTACAGATACGCTTGGCTGGTAGAGCCGAGCATCAATAGCATCTCACAAATCACCTTGCTCAAGGAGGCTTTTCAACATGATTAAAAAGTCATTGAGTTTGCTGGCCTTTACATTAATTGCATACTCAAACATTACACTTGCTCAAGAAAGCGCCACTGTGGGCCAAAAATCCTCACAGGAAAAGCGCACCCAAAAAGAAACCACGTTGAACGATGAGACAAGCATGGAGTTACAACGCCAAAAGGGAGAGGAAGCAAGAAAAGGTGAGGAAAAAAGAGACACGACTTCCACGTCAGTTCGAAATGCAAGCGAAGCTTCATCTAGGCAGCAATATCAAAATGCTAACCGTCTTTCAGTAAAAACAGCACCACTTTCTATTCTCTTAGAGCTATTTGCCTATGTCGAAAAAGGCAAATCTATAAGAGGGAAAACAGCAAACCTCATCAGAAATTGTTCGCTCATTACGAACCCACAAGCGCCACAATTTCCAGAGCTAGAACCCAAACCCCTAGTTACAAGCGTGCAGGCCTGCATGGCCTGGAACAAAGAAAAAACACTGGGACAATGCCAAGTTGAGTTGCAGCAGGCAGCTTTCAACTGGGCGACCACTGGCATGCCTTCATCTATAAGAGTTCCTTCTGAGCGCCTGAAAAGAGAGGGCGTCTGCTGGGTGACATACGGGCTTGTAGCAGAAGCAACGCTAGATGAAATATCAAGCGGGATCTCAGTCAACGGAAGTGGCAAGTCAGCGATAAAAATGGCGCTTGCCAAGGCAATGAGTAAACAGCTCATACGTAATGACTTACCAGAAAAGGCCTTGAAAATAATAGATAGACAATTTGGAAGGAACTGCGTAGTGCCATCTACACGAGGGTATCAGTATGAAGGAAAATACGAATGGTCTTGTGGCTCTTTTTCTGCTGATCCAAAAAATCTGTCAGCTTCAATCGGCGAGTTCACTGTCTTTGGCCGAGGAAACTCACTCTTTGGAGAGTCATGGGAGCTGGAGACATCATTAAATCACGACACTCTCTTTTCATTATCGACTACCAGAACTAACTCAAAAGAAGCATCAACGTCTAATGCTTATTATGCAAGCACCGACAACCGCTCATCCAAGTCCCGTAATCTTTCAATGAGAACTTCCGAGCGCTTACAAACTGAGGAAGCATCCAATCTCAGCAACTCCACGGAGGCAAGCTTCACAGTGTCTCAGCCAGGCATAAAAGGGGGTAATTAAAAATGAAATCTGTACTGTATGGCATCATCATTGCCTGCCCAATAACAGCCATCGTGATTTACTTTGCCTTAACTGGTAGGCAGGAAGTTCTTATTCAACAAAAAACACATGAAGTTCAACAACAAATTCGCTCGGAAGAGTTTCATCGTGACTTCTCTAAGGCTTGGTCTGAGTTTGATTTACCCAACCAGCATGATAAGGCCCTCCTCTCGTCGGAAAACGCTGAAAGGAACGAGCGAATAAAGCAGCTCAAAAAACTTCGCTCTCAGTTGGAAGCGGCTAACGGTGAGTCAATGGATGACCTCGAAGGAGACTTAGCGGAGATGAGAAAAGCGTTAAAAGAAGCTGATAAAAATTAAATTAAAAGCCACATTCTCACCTTCTACCTATATGTTGTAGTAGTAAACGGAATGTGGCCTTCCAATTTTATCTATGCCTCATTCTTTTCAGTAAATGAATGGTATGCGGCACAGTATGCATCCCGATCTAATATTGCGTCTCTTATAAACGCAGGATATAGCTTCAGTGCAGCACAGTAAGACTCCCAGTATATGCCTTCTGTTCCTCTTGGATTCTCTGGCACACCACTCTTTACTATATCGAGAGCTTGTTCTGCGGTGAAAGTTATTCTATGACCTTCTAACTCTTCAACATTGGCAACGATCACGCGGCCATTTTCTACTAATTTTATAAATGGCTGTAAGGTTAAGCATATTGGCTCAAACTGGTCCCAACGCAACATTTCAATTCGCCCATCACTATTCTTAATAAAGCGACTGACATCCGTTTCAAACATGCAGCGCTCTGCTGATGAATAAGGCGCTGGAGGCTTATAGCCTAAAACTTGCTCCCTCCATTTTATGTAGTCGTTTTTACAATCACTGTAACTGAATTGCTGGCTGCGCCTTATTTTTAAGCACACATCTATATCACCAAATTTTTCACCACCTCTAGCCAAACTGCCGACTAATGCAGCCTCTTCTATTTCATAGTAGGAAGAGTAAAGCTCATTCCAATCATTTAGCCTTTCTAAAACACCTTGCAGTTTTTTGTAAGCAACTGCTTTGCTTACCTTAGATCTATAGTTCTTTGACACGGCAATCCTCATATTATGGTCATTAGAAGCACCTTTACTCGAACATACACCAAAGCCGGATAAGTTTTAAGCCACCATAAATGACAAAAAAGGCAGGTTAATCTGCCTTTTTAAAGTGGGATAGGAATGATTATTATTTTGTCTTATCCGGTTTTAGCGCTACAAGTTCCTCTAATGGACTAGGCCCTGTCAGGCTAAAATTAATCACCGCCGGATTATTGTAACGAACATCAGAGAGGTCCAGATGTAATCCCTCTTGACTCTCTCCTGTTACATTCTCTAGGCAATGTCGAGATTCCAAGTCAAGAGCAGTCATATATTTCTGTTCATTACTTTGAGGACCGAGCGCCATGGTAATGAGACAGTCTTTTCCATGCTCAATCTTGTAAGTCACATCAACAGTGTCACCACTTGCAGGGAACTTAAAAACCATAAGTGAAGCGTCGCTAATTCCATGCTTTGTCGCACACCCTGCCAAAGAGAGCATAGATGCGGTTGCCACTGCTAAGATTGCTTTTTTCATTTCAGTTTCCTCAATTGCTTAAAAATAATAATTAACGAGAAATAGACTTGTTTTTGTCTCGATCTATTTTGGGCTCGTTGCTTAGTTGATTTTGGTTTTCTATCGCAGAGTGACGCACTTTCTCTCTCGCTTGAGCTTGAGCTATAGCTTTATAATGTTCTGGTTGAGGTTGATATTGGCTATAGTCTTTTCGAGCAGACTGGGATAGCTTGTTATAGGTACTAACTATCAGCTTATCAGCCTCCTTCTGTTGGCCGCTTTGCTCCAACCGTTTGGCATTGCTTATCGCATCTGACATCAGTCCATGCCGCTGTTCTGTTTTGACCTCTAGTTGAAGGCGGGATAACTCAACACCTAGGGCCTTTGTCATTTTCCCAATATCTTTTTTTAGCTCCTGGGCAGCTTGTTGCTGCTTGGCGTTATCTGGCTCAAAAAAGATTTTCTGGATAGCCTTTGCAGCCATCCACACCATGGCACCTGCTGCTTCAGTGAAAATATCGTTCTCAAGATAACCTCTTTGATAGTTAGAAAGCGTTTTAGAGAGCCAGTTATCTTGGGTTGGTTTATCGAGCCCCATGCTTTCAACTTGCTTTATTAGCAACTGGACAGAATCAACAATTTTCATCTGCTGCTCAGATAGCTGTCGATACTGCTCATTCATGTGAGCATGATCAAAAACGCTAGTTTGAATCTGCTCATCTTTAATAGGATGACTATTCATACTTTGCACAATTGACTTAGCCGCCGATTCAAGCTGCCCAACCAACTTGTTAGGGTCAGAGACATCAGCTTTGCTAAGTTCTTGATAGAGCGCCGCAACTTTCGCTTTTTCGTTCAATTCCATTCCAATTACCTCTTAATGACGATGTTTTACATGTAGATTTCCATTAACCCACTCTGCGCTAATGAAATTATTGGGCTCGGTAATGTGTTCAAAGTGGCTAGCTGACGCCTCTATATCTGAATGAAAGCGCTCGATCTCAGCCTGATAAGTCCGCATTTCAGCCACAAGGTTGGATAGTTGAGAGTACAGATCAGGCTTGGGCTCTCTTCTGAAGATTTTTCTGAAAATATTGGTAATCATTGGATGCCTCTTCATGGTTCTAACGCCTCATTTTTTCAGATGACGAGAAAATAGACGGCACGCCAAAGTGCCCAATTTGGACAAAACCTATCAATATACATGCACTAGAAATGGGGCTATTCTCTACGCTTAGATAATCAATCGAGTGAATAGGGCTGCTTTTGCTATAGGAAACATTTGTAGTCGTGCCTTGCCGCCACCAAGGGTTGAAATATATATAAATCAAACGGTTAACAAACCCTCTTCTATCAAAAAACAAAGGAGAACAAGGATGTCTGAACTAGTTCAGGAAGCTTTAGAGCTTAGTGACTTTGAAAAATGGCTGAATGATCGAACCTTTTGGCTTCAAACTGCCGCCAAAAAGCTTATCGATAACAAGCGCTTCCCCAATAACGACGAGATTGTTGAGCTAGTTCGCCTCTGCAAGCTCGAAGCTGCCAAGCAAAATGCCCCAGAATTTCAGAAGGTGGCTCCGGGATCATTTTCAGCAGGGGCTATACAGAGGCTTGTTCGAATCGAAGAGTTGTCTGAAGTCTTCGGTGTTAACGCGATTAAACCTGGAGCTTCTCTACCTTTTGGGAAAGGCAACTTGACTGTTATATACGGCCAAAATGGATCGGGGAAAAGTGGCTTTGCTCGCCTAATAAAACAGCTATGTGGATCCCGTTCAAAAGACGAAATACGCCCAAACGTATTCAATAATGAAGAGCACGTCTGTCAAGCTCAATGCCAAATCACAATTGATGGCAACTCTCGAGACATCCATTGGCAGCTTGGTGCTGAACCTCACTCAATGCTCAAGTACGCTCAAGTATTTGATTCAAAGACCGCAAGCCAATACATGGGGCGTACCGAGTCAACCTACGAGCCGAGCAGCATGAAGTTCATATCAATGCTCATTCAGATTTCAGACATAATTTCTGGAGAATTGAACCGTGAAAAGTCTAGTCTTATTAGCGCTCTCCCACAGTTTCCTGGAGAGTTATCAGAAACTGTTGAGAAAGCCTGGTTCTCCTCGCTAAAAGCATCAGTTTCATCCGAAAAAATCGAGGCGTATTGTCAATATGGAAAGGATCTCGATGATGAAAGAGTAAAAGCAGAAAATCTTCTCGCTGAAAAAAACATCTCGGAAAGATTAGTGGCTATTGGAAAAGAAATAGTAGCCAATGAGAGCATTAAACAAGCCATGAAAACTCTTAAAGAAGGCCTCTCCGATGAAAAAGCGGAAGAGTTGCATAAGGCGAAGAATTTAGCCGATTCCGCAAGAAAGACAGCTAATGAAATTGCCCAGCAAGCATTTGCAAATGCCCCTCTACAAGGGGTAGGTGAGACGGCTTGGAAACTAATGTGGGAGCAAGCCCGTAATTACTCTGCCAGTCACGCATATCACGATCGTGAGTTTCCCGTTACCACAGAAGGTTCACGCTGTGTGCTTTGCCAACAAGAGTTAACAGATGAAAGTGTAGCTAGGCTAAAAAGCTTCGAAGCCTTTGTAACAGCAGGGCTTGAAACATCCGCAAAAACTGCAGAAATTAAAAGTACAGAATTAATTGCGAAGGTTGTCCACTTGCCCTCAATCGAAGACTGGATTGCGAGACTGACTCAATTACAATTCGACGAGGAGACTATTCGAACTTGGTATGATTCATTAAATACGAGAAGAGCGCAATTGTTGGCATGCACATCAGTGAAAGACATTGCCGGATTCGATTGGTCTCAAATTGATGAAGCAATAGCTAAACAAGTCGGGAAATTATCTGCTGAAAAAACCAGCCTCACACAGCTCCAGCAAGATGGCCAACGCCAGCAATTAGAAAAACGAGTAAAGCAACTCAAAGCAATCCAATGGCTATCACAAAATAAACCAGCCATTCTTGCTGAACGAGAGCGGCTCGTTACAGTCGCACTACTTGATAAAGCGATTAAATTAACAGCCACCAACGCACTGACAGCGAAACGCACAGAGCTTGGTCGAACTGAGCTTGATGCTGGATACCAAGCTCGCTTTGATAAGGAACTGAAAGCGCTTGGTGGTAGACGATTGCCTGTAATACCCAAAAGCAAGCCTCAAGGAAAAGGAGTAATCACATTTGGACTTGATCTTGTTGACGCAAAGCCTGGTTACACTCCTGAGGCCATACTCAGCGAAGGTGAAACTCGTATCGTTGCATTGGCAGCTTTCCTAGCTGACACAACTGGTTCAAATCAGCTAGCTCCATTTATCTTTGATGATCCCATTTCATCACTCGACCAAGATTTTGAAGAGAGAGTTGTGGCTCGCCTTATTGAATTATCGAATACACGGCAGGTGATCATTTTCACTCACCGACTTTCGTTAATCGCTCTAGTTGAAGCTGCGATTAAAAAGCATAGTGAAAATCCAGCAAACCAAAAAATAGAACATATTGTGCATTCACTACGGAGGTTAGATAAAGTTGCAGGAATACTAGCGCAGCAAAGCTTGAGAGATGGTCGACCAGATAAGGCTATAAATGTAGTGCGAGATCAAGTTATCCCTCAGCTTAGAAAACTCCAGATTCAAGCGGACGCAGATACGTATGACTTACACGCTAAAAGTGCGTGCAGCGATTTTCGCATTATTCTAGAACGAACTATTGAATTCATCCTACTGAATGATGTTGTTATTCGTTTTAGAAGAGATGTTATGACCAAAGGAAAACTAAGGGGTGTGGCTAAGGTAAACCCTGATGATTGTGATTTTCTGGATGACTTAATGACAAAATATTCAGTCTATGAACACTCACAAGCTGATGAACTCCCCCAGATTCCTGTTGAGCTTCAAGAATTCGAACAAGATGTGCTTGAACTCATTGAATGGATGGGGGCGTTTAAAAAACGGGCCGCCTAAAAGAATGTGATAAAGCGGCAGTCAATGATGCTGCCGCAACTAATCTTACGATAAATGACCTTCATTTGATGAACATGGTGATTAAAGCATTTTAATTTCTATGTTCGCCTAATTCTATTTGCTCTCGGGTGAAGACGGTTGGACAGCGAGATAGATCAGGTTGTCCATCCCCATTTACTGTATCTGACCGGCTGCATATGTAGGCATCAAACCGACCTGCCGCTTGCATCATTTTTTCTTTGGCCTTCATTGACTCGCTTGCCTTTTCTAGGTAATCACAGGCAGGATAAGACCAAGTTGCGAGTCCTGAATGGCCTGCCGCATATGTAGAGCAGGTTTCCCGCTCCGTGACTTTCTCTGTGTAACTTGCAATACCACTTCCTTTTTTCTGGAGTTGAGTCTGAATAGTTGAGTTGTGCTGGTACGGACCGGGATAGCTCCAATAAGGCACCTGATAGTTGTTGAATGCAGGAGAGTACACCGACATAAACCCACGAAGACCCTCGCTTTCGACAGCAATATAATCAGCAACACGTTTCCAGTTACCGTCTGTCCATTTCAAACAATGGTAACCTCCATCCGCTTGACGAGGTTTAGCTCCCAGCGCGATAGCGAGCTCATCAATTTCGATGTCACTATCCTGGCTGCTATTATCTGTACCAAACGCTGCACACATACCCCCCACGTGCATTACGGATATGACGCTGGAGCGGCCTATGGCGTACGGTTTGATATCAAACGCATCAAAGTATCCAGTTCGTTGATAATTATAGAAGTTGGCAGCAATCATATTCATTGCTCCAGATCTGGATTGCATGTTTAACACATCACGAGACATTTTAAGCGCACTATCCCAACCAACTCGCGACGCCGCTGCCGCAATAAGGCTGCCCATCACATCATTATCATGAGACGCGATAGTGTATTGAACAGATGAAACTGGAGTCCGCACTGCACAGTATTCGTAATATTCATTAAAGGCTAGCTCCTTACGCGCTTGTGGAGCGGCTGCATTGTGGTTCACCAAGAATTTATCCAAGCTCAGTTCCTGACCGTTCTCTGTACACTCATTACCTCCGTTGATTAGACAACGTTCATAAAGCTCAACCGTGCTTTTGAAAGAGGCAACGTTGGTAAGCGCATAATGGTCGATAAAATCGTCTACTGAGAACATTTGACCAGAATCATTGAAGCAATCATGGAATCCATACTTCATAGCCTTATCTGCGTCGTCGGAATAGCGATCTATTTTTGAAAAATTCACCTTCCTTTCTTTTTGGCGTCGCTCATCGTTGGCTGTACGAATGCGCTCTAGGGCTGCTGATTGATAACCCGGATCTAGCAACGCCTCGGTCCAAGAATTGAAGGTTAGCCACTCGGCACCTAAATTTGCCACCATCTTAGCTGCCGAGTTGAATGCCTCCTCACTGCCGAAGTCTTCCTGTCTGAATCCAACGAGTTTCATGTCGGCTAGTGCCGCTTGTATGTCCGGATCTGATTTTTCAATTTTTTGGACCGACGTATCTGTCTTAGTCTTTCCGGCGATGTTAGGCATGGTCGCGGAGCAACCTGCCAGTGAAGTCATTACAACGATTGACGTAAAAAGAATTTTCACTTTTAGATCTCCCTTTAGGTTCTGTATCCATTCCATTTTTAAATAAAAGGGCAGTCTAGCCAGTACGCCAAACTGCCCTTTTTGGACAATAGACTGCAATTATCTTGTTAGACTGCGTTCACTGTCGCCTCTTGATATACCTTTAGCCTGAGATTTACCAGTTGTCTGCGTTGACGAGCGTCCTGACTCTGGTTGTTGCCATAGCTTATCAATCAAGTGATCCAGCGGTTCCAGAGACTGGTAATGGCTTTCCTTAGCCGTCTGTTTTTGACCTGAACGCTGCTCTACAGCTCGAACCAGCCCTTCTTTTGAATCGGTATAGAGATACACGCGGTCCTTAGCTCTTGATATCTGCACGTAGAACTGTTCCGTGTTCAATAAAGCTTCCCGGTTGGTTTCCGCGTGCACAAACACGTTCTGGGCTGTCTTACCTTGGGCAGCGTGAACAGTCATGGCGTAACCGTGATCCCAATGGGAATTAGCCAGTTTGGACATGTCAAACTCACCAGTTTTACCATTTGAAAGTCTGAAGGTTACGTTCGTACCTTCTATCTTCTCAACCGTGGCCGTGTCATTGTTCAATCGTCCAGTTGGCTTATCATTATCACGCCACACGATCTTCTCACCAACGGCCAAACCACTTTCAGTTAGGTTGAACATCTGGATGTTCTTGGCCGAATAGCGTTCAGGGGAGAAGCGAATCAGCTCAGCCTGCTCATTGGCCCCGAACTTCTTAAGCAAGATATCGTGGTTATCTCGACCAACAACCTGATAATACAGGCCCTTCTTGATGCTCTCACGCTTGAAGCTACGCGCAAACCGGACGATTTGCCCATTTTGATACGATGTCACCACACGCCGTTCAGCTTCGGTTGCATCGACTGGTGATAGCTGGTTAGTATGCAGCTCTTCGCCCAGAGCACCTTCTTTTTTAAGGGCATCACGAACTAATTCATTCGTGCGACGACGGCCCTCTCGGCTTGGTTCGAGGATAATACTTTTGGCTCGTTCCTGCGGCGCAAGAGCCATGTAGTCCGTCACAAGCTCTTGTCTGCGGACTTCACCGCTTTTCTCATGGTCGATCTTTCCGCTTTTTTTACGAGAGACCATTTCCTTTATCGTGCTACCGCTCTCCTCTAATCGACTGAGAGCGTGAGAGGCATTCTTCATAAGGGAGAGATACACCGCATCCCGAGTACCTCGGTTCGTCTGCCGAACGATTTCTTCCAGATGGTAGGTTTCCATCCCATGGTTCTGTAGCTGCCGAAACGCTGCGCCAGCCTCAACTGAGGCGAGCTGCCGGACATCACCCGTCAGAATGACGCGAGCGCCCACTTGACCAGCCCGCTGTAGCAGGTCACGCATCAGCTTAGTTCCCACCATACTGGCCTCATCGACCACCCATAGCTGCGGATTTTTTTGCAGGCCCTTGGTAAGCTCCTCCCACTCTCCCTGCAACTCTGTTCGTTCGTAACGGAGTTCGTCGAGCCGTTTTTGATAGAGCGGTGAATTTTCGGGAATACGAACCCCATTTTTTTCATCCACATACGGATTGGCGAGGGCTTTTTCGATTTGCTCTAACCGCTTATTAATTTTGTCGATCTGGGCACGAGTTTTCCGTTCTTGAACCCACTCGTTGCGGTTTTGTGCTAGAAAAGACTGAATCGTTCCAGACTGAATTCCAGCACCCTCTATCAGACTCTGACCAGCAGAATTCGTAGGTGTGAGCCCCCTCACGTCATACCCCATCTCCCTCGCTGTATCAGCTACGGTTCGTAAGACGGAGGTAGTTTTAGCCGTACCAGCGAACCCTTGCGCTCCGACGATCCGGTTCTCGGTAAGCAGAATGCCCTCCGTGGCTTTCCTTTGGTCAGCATTCCACTCATATCCAAGTTCATTCGCCTTCTCCTCGGCATTGGAAATGGCTACAGTCGCCTGCTCCCGGCTGCAAAATGCCTGAACTCGGTCGCGGCCAAGGTATTCCTCCTTGATCACCTCATCCTCAATGGCGATGGCCGCTTTCGACGTATATCCCCGAACATCAATCTCTTGCTTGCTGACCTTATCAAAGGTTCTAACCGACTTCTCTATGAGCTGACCACTGCGAATTGCAGCATCAATTGCATTCTTTACATCAGAAAGTAGTACTCGCGATCCGGCATAACGGCTAGCCACTTTGACTAGATCGTGGTGTGCCCAAGACGTATCACGTTCTCCAAGGTGCTCAGTCGCCCACATGACGGCTTCGTTGGCTAATTGAACCCGCAATAAAATTGCCTCGGATTGCTGCTCTAGGCTTGGAATGTTTTTCCGTGACAGAACTATTACTTCTTTCAACTCAGTCAGCTTCTCAGAGCTGATTTCAGCATGCCAGCGTTCAAGAAGTTCACCCCGTTCTGCCTGAACCTTTCTATCCCGAGTGTCTAGAGTAACAGCCTCTTTCTCGGCGGCTGTAGCCGTGTCTCTGGTTTTTCCACGGGCTTCCAAGGCATCCCCAATAGCCTCTGAACGCTTCGAAAATTCATGGACAACATCTTTATCAAGGCCTGTAATTTCCCAAGTTCCATCTTTTGCATGATCCAGGCTATACCCCAAAGAGCACACTTCTTCAGCGAGATATTGCCGATAAACGAGGCCTAAGTGCTTCTGATCAACAAAGAGGGGCTTGTTCTCAGTGGAACGCCACTGCCCATCACCGCGCTGTGTTATGTTCATCAGGACGCAATGAGTATGGAGCTGTGGGTCGAGGGCGCGACTGGTTGTGTGCTTGAAGGTGGCGGCCACCATCGAGCCGGTTTTTTCGTACTCGACTCTATTCTCGGACCGGTTACGGTTCCTAGTAACAATATATTCCTGTTCTATATAGCGCAGAGCGGCGTGCACGGCCTTATCGTGGGCGCTCAGTAACCTTTGATCACCAGCAATTTCAGCCAGAATAGAAACACTCTTGGGCGCTGAGAAGGTTACATCCGTTCCTGGTTGATGCTTCCACTCACCATCTCTGATAGTTCCAACTCTCTGCCCATCGGGAAGCTGGCCTTCCAAAAGAGATTTGAAAGTTTCTCGCTGCACGTCTCCTGATAAACCTAACGCTTCTGCTCCCGAACCAACCCACTCAGACGGAGACAGGCCATCGACATAATAATCGTCTTTTTCAAAGTAATGACCTGCCTGCGAGGCACTTTTTATTGCTTTGGGTGACATCATGATTTTTTGCCTCCTTTCCCAAGCAGACCAAATACCAAATCATCATCCATTCCGACCGTTCCCAATACTGAATGTACTTCCTGCTCAATGTCACTTGGGCTTGGCACTTGCTCTTTAGGCTCATCAGTAGCCTGCGCGTTAGAAAGTTCTTTCGGAACAAAGTCAGTATCAAATTCCATTTTCATTGTTCTTGCGGCATTGAGCAGACGCATACCAACAGTCTCATTCTCATCACCTTGAATAAAACCGTCAGCGATCTTTGGAAGTCTCAAGAAAGGAATATCAATACGGGCTTTACTCTCCACGCCCCAAATTTTGGCAAAACAAGACAAATCAGGCAGGTCCATGATTTCACTGGGAAGAACAATTTTTCGGTTTTGGCGTTTAGAACTGACCCGAACACCGTCTCGAATGTCATCGGCGGAGTAGTTTAAGTCTTCATCAACTTCCTCACGCTCAGCTTCACCAAGCACCTTGGAGACCCATTCCGCAGTGTCGGCATTATTCAAACGGAAATGAAGCTGCGTGGAGCATAAGCCTAGTATGGTTTTAGAGGTGTTTTTCCCGAACTCTTCCTCTAATTGGTTTATTTCCTGAATACCCAAAATAACAGCGGCACCGAAGCCCCGCCCTTCAGCCATCAACATTGAAAGAGCAGGAATTTTTTTGAGGCTTGGTAGCTCATCGACAACAATCCAAAGAGTCCGCTCGTTATTAACCCCGCGTGCCATCAACCCTTTGGCCGCAGCTTGTATCCAGGTCGAGATAAGCGGTTTCTGTATTTCTATTTCAGATTCTCGTACTGGTAAGAATAACCAACTATCATCGGCATTAGGTTCATCGCCTTCTGCTATCCAATCTCTTATTGAGAAAAACCCCTTTGTATTTTCTTCTTTCAGTAACCGCAGTGGTAAGACTCCATTAACTAAGGTTGACCGAATACTTGCTAACGTCTTCTCATTGCCTTCGGAAAAATGAGTTTCAGCCGGTGTCCCTGCTACTAATTCTGTTAATAGCTCTAAATCACTCCAAGCAGTAGCCCGCAAAAGGGTGGTTAAAGATCGGAAGCCATCCATATAGAGTTTTTGTAACACAGCGGAAAACACATGGCGCGGCGAGTCCCTAAAAAATGGATCACCTCCTTTAGATTTGTCCTCCGGAATGAGTGTCTCCGCTATCCAGTCTGCATCAAATGGTGAGGCCATTTCTTCCCATGGAGTCCATTGGTGTGAACGGCTATCTGCCGGATTGAGTATGTGATCAATCCCGTCCCGATAGAACATCTCTACGAACTCGCCTTTCTTGTCATATACCACGGCTCGGTCTCCACGAGCGCGAATGGCTTTAAGCAAATGAGTTAGTGCTGTAGATTTACCGGCTCCGGTGGTGCCACTAATCAAGGTATGCTTTTTTGAAAATCCTGTGGGTAAAGGGAAATCGCCGAGGGTTAAATTAGAAATACCATGCTTTTCTACGATTTCTCCTTTCAACTTTTCGGCTGAAACGAGTTTTGCCCCTCGAATATATTTGTCTTCTTTGATTTCCTTACCTCTTTTAACGGCCTTAACAACAAGATAAACACCAATAGGCAAGTACAATACAAAGAGCGAACTGAAAGCCCATCCAAAGGATTTGAGAAGCTTAACAGCAGCGCCCTGGAATAGTGGTTCATTTATCACCACAGAGGATGGCAGAGATTCTCGCCCATCTAGGGCAACACAGGTTCCTACAGTTACGCTTGAAAATGGTTGTACTAGTCCCTTCAGTTGTGCCCAAAGATATGTACTAGCGTTTTGCAAGACACATTTATCGGCGTCTACCCATAGGTATAACAGGCCCACGACAATCGCCAACAAAACACCAGGCAGAAATATCCAAATCCCGCTGAATAACAACATCTGCTGGCTATGAAGCCATGTGTCAGCACCACGAACAAAGTCACCGACTCGACCTTTTCTAATTGTTGCCATTTTCAGCACCTCCAATGAAGTACTCTCGCAAAGCATTTGTGCGGGCTGAAATGACCTGTTTAGCCTCAGCCATTTCATCCTCAGAGCAGGTCTTTTTAAGCAGAAAATCGGTGGTTGCTACGTTGATCGACAGCAGGTTAATTAACTGCTGATAAATCTCCTTCTGATCCACTTGTACGTTTCTGATTTCGTGCAGTGTTGAGTCATTATTTAACGCCTGCTCGATCAAAGACACCGCCGTTTTACTAACCGTTTGTCCCGATTCTTTAGCTAATTCCTTCAACAAAATATGAACTTGTCTCGGTGGATATATTTGTACGCGGTACGCCTTAGAAACTCCCATTGCAGTCCCCCTTATCCCTGATTCTCTTGTGTGTAACTCCCTTGCAACTCTGCATGTGCAGAGGCGCTGGGAGTCCCCTCAGAAGGCGCTACTGCGCCGGATGAGACAGACCACTCGCGGTGAGTGGGGTGTGGAGAAAAATCCGGGCAAAGCACGGTTTTTTCTTGCTGTGAGATGGGGTCCCCGCTCGATGGAGCGGGGTGAATTGTTTCAGCCATTCGCAGGAAGGAAATTGCCAATTTACGTGTCTCATACTCATGGTATTTCCTTGCCCTTAACATCAGGCTATTGGCGATCGATGTGATAGCTTGCTCTACAGATTTTGAATTTGATGCAGTCTCAAGAATTGCGAGAATTGAAGCGCCAGAACAATGCTGGCACTGCCGAGGATGAAGTTTCATTCGTTATCTCCTGATTGATGAATTTCAGGAGGGATTTTGGCCTTTACGTGTGCAAACCCCGGCACGTCAAACTGCCCAATTTGGACAAATCGGTCACTTGGAAAAA
Source organism: Gynuella sp. (assembly GCF_050297175.1). Lineage (NCBI taxonomy): Bacteria > Pseudomonadati > Pseudomonadota > Gammaproteobacteria > Oceanospirillales > Saccharospirillaceae > Gynuella > Gynuella sp. Next base: position 87,159 of record NZ_JBNKSF010000043.1, read on the forward strand.
TGACTGACACTCAAAAGCCACCTGTTGATCGCTTTCTGATGTAGCGCAGCCATAACTTTCCTTGGTCGTCATCGAAAAGCAACCTATTGGTGGTGTTTCGGTTGAATTCTGAAAGGTTGGGCTGCCTCCTAGCCCTCAAAGTCATCAAAAAACACCCATTGGTGGTGTTTCAGTGATTTCTTGAGGTAAGTAACTGATGCCGGCTCACTTTGATCCATCGAAAAGCAACCTATCGGTGATATTTCGGTGGCTTTAGAGGAAATTTAGACAGATCTTGCTTTCCGATATCATCAAAAGGCTATCCGTTGGTTGATTTTCAACGACTTTGAGGTCAACAAAGAACATCCAAAGGACCTTTTATCATCAGAGAGCGTGTATTTATCAAATGGAATGATTGAAAGAATTGCTAATAAATCGGTTGTAATTAGGGACTTTCACATGTGAAAGTCCCTAAATTAAGGTATCGAAAAGTTAATTAATAATCGTACGCCAGCGGGCTCATAAAGATGCTATTAGCATCCTGCGCTTCTTTAACTGCTGCGCGAACATTCTCATTGGTCATATCCAAGACTCGAAGTTTTCCTTTAACCTCGGCCACCGATTCAATTCGGCGGTAAAAACCAGCATGAGCTTGAGCATAGACCGCTAAACCGTGTAACTTTGGCAGAGCATCGGCTAGATGTAACCCGTGGGGATCGACCATATCAACAACAACCCGGCCGTCCTCCTCAGCAAAAAAGAGGAAATCAGGTCGCATAATCTTGTACTGCTCCCCGTCTTGATATGCGATACCAAGTGATGACTGGCCCGGAGTTTGGGGATTGCGATACCAAAAAATGAACCCTGACCGAGAAGTTTCTTTCTCAATTACACGCAGTTCCCAATCATTGAGCTCACACGGGAAATTACCGTGTTCGTCACACAATAAATGCTGTTTCCATGTAGGCAGAATGTATTCTTTCTCACCATACTTAGCCTGAGTCATCTCAAACTTAGCCTCTGGCCTAACTAGCTCAATATCTTGAGGCTCTTCACTCATTTCTATTATTTGACGATAGGACTCCTGTCGGTCGTCAGACAGGCGCTTGATTCTCGCCCAATACTCCTTCAACCAGCCTTGAACTAATGTGTTTGCTTTGTCATCGAAATAATCTTGAATCTCTGTAACCAATCCTAATCCTGCAACGGTTACCCTAGCTTCAACAATAGCCTCAAGAAAGCCTTCAGGGTCCTCCTCAACACTGGTAACTTGCCTTGCAAGGTGCTCGACATAAGTTCGTGAAACGTCTGGTGTAAACACCCTAGCCGCACGTCGATAGGCATCATCAATTACAGCGATATCAGCATCTTCCCAGAACTGATTAAAGGTTTTATTCTTACTTTTCATGTCAGCAACGACCGTGCGACCATCAACAGTCATTACCGAATTACGCTTGAGTTTAATTTTATCCTCATATTTGAGCCTAAATTCGTCGAGTGCATTATGCAGTGCGGCATGAGCTTTACTTCCAGCACCTTCAAGTAAACCATCATCAGCTAATTCTTGTGCCAGCGCAGTAAGTCGTTTAGCTGGCTTAGCACCACGCTGTGGCCGAGTTTGCGAAGGCAAGGACTCAAACTTATCCCAAACATCACCGTCTGCCTCAGGATTTGGAAGCATCGCCACAGGATTAACTAGAATCCGTCCCGGCGCAGCAGAGATAGTGTCATCACCACTCATTAAAGCCTCTACTACACTTTCCACTGTTTTCTTATTGAATCTGGGCAATATGCAGTCAACAGAGTTTAATCTCTCATTACCGGGTATCCTGCGAGCCAACGGAGAACGAACCATGCGTCCAAGCAGCTGAGTGATGTGTGTTTTATCACTTGCTGCTCGGAAGGAAACCATAACTTCAGCACGAGGACAGTCCCAACCTGTACTAATCGCATCTTTCGCAATTAAAATACGAACCCATGTCGAGTCTTGTACTCGCTGGGGTTCGATATATGGAACATCACGATCACTAAATCTTTGCGTAGTATGGTCGCCAAACACATGAGCAACAGAGTTGGTAGGAAGCTCTGGATAGCGGTCAAATATTGTTTCAAGAGCTCGACCAATCTCATTGTGATCCGGGGTATTGGGAACCTGCAACACCATCAGCGGAATAACCGTTTCCGAGTCCATTTGGTGTCGAGCGTACTCCGCCCATAAAACTGAGCATTCTTTAAGTTTATCAGCAGCTCTTCTCACTAAAACAGTATCGAAATCTCCAACTTCATCCGGGATATCAAGCAATATCGTGTCTTTTATCAAGCCCGACTCTTGAACCTTTGATGCATCGACAATTACATCAGGAAGTTTGATTCTTTTGATTGCTTTTTCTATCGACTGGTTAAATCTTTCAACCGTTGCTGAGATACCCCAAACGATGGGAATACCCGGCACACCACCAAATCCATTAATCAAACGTTGAACAATAGTTCCCTTTTCTTTGTTTGTATTTCCCATACCCCTATGTGCTTCGTCCAATACAAGGTATAGGGTCAGATCAGGATCTTCTACAGTATTTTTAATGGTATCCCAGATGGTATATGCTCTAAGGTCTGGTCTTGTTTCAGGAAAAAGATCACCAGCTTTTGCTTCCAACTCTGCTTGGTCGTGCCCCCGAACAAGCAGGCTATTTTTTCCTAGTTTCTGAGTATTTAAGAAATAAATTTTTCCCGGTTCAAATTTTGGTCTATTAAATGTGTTTTCAACAACGACCATGTCGCTATGGTTTATGCGGTCACTGGATTCCATAAGCCTGAAGCGAGTTTGTTCGTTCAAAGAGGGGTCATCACTGAACCATATTACGACAGCTGTAGGATCAGCATCAAAGTCGAATTCATCGTCGCCATGGAATAACGCTTCAAATGTTGCCGCAGCCATGACAGTCTTACCTGCACCAGTGGCCGCAGTGAGGGAAAATGCAGTACAGTCAGCTTCGCCGTGCCAGTATCGGCTAGCTTTCTTCAAATTGGAAAGAGCATCTCTAACAGCATCGGATTGATAGTCTTTTAACGTAAACTTCATTAATTAATCCCCATTCGCAAAACTGAAATTACTCAGGTATGCCTCATATAAACGGACTGGCTCCACTGTTTTTGGCAAGCGACGTGCGATCGCTTGAAAACGTCGCTCGTCATCTGTCACGATGTAAGCTATACAAAGACCTTCTACCTGATTTATACGGTGTATAAATGGAGTTGCTTGGTCTATGTCACTTAAAACTCCATATCTTTCACAAACTTCCCAGCCGTTCTCTGGAAGGGTATCAATCCGAGCCCCCGCAGCTCCAGCTCTTAGCCAAAGCAATGGAGCAATACGCTTGAAAGCTAAATTATGATTTACTGCTTCTTTAGCTTCATATGTTAAAGTGAAAAATTCAGCATTTTCTTCAAATCCCTCACTTATCGGAAATTCATCGATGAATTTATAATTCCCTTTTATTTCTTCATCATCAGGAGTTTTACCAGTGATGGCTGACTTGATCCTAGGCTTAGTAATGTAATCACATATACCTAATTGTTCCCATTTTTCATCGCCAGGTCGATATCCGTCTTTTATAAGCTTCTCTTGCTCATCAGAGGAAACCTCGTTGTTTGTGACACTGATACATTGGCGATTTCCACCAAACTGACGATTTATGCGCATTACAGCATGCGCGGTTGTTCCTGAACCTGAAAAAAAGTCAAGAACTTTAGCATCCGGCTTTTGTGCGATAAAGAATTTCAATGCGTCTTCAACCGCATACAATGACTTGGGAAACGGAAAAGATCTGCCAGGTAATATTTGTCTAAGCAAGGAAGTGCCGTATTCACTAGCGCTGTGAGATGTCTTGTTCCACATTGTTTTGGGATTTTCGATAGATTCTTGTTCTTCTGAGTATGCAAGAACCACGACACCATTTTGGTCACGCTCAATAATCGATATAGCTCCAGTGTTAATCTGCTCGATAATATTGTCCGTTAGATAACTAAATGACACGCGATCGCCACCATTAAATTTTCCTACGGAAGCATATCCTTTATCAAAAAGCTCTCTGAGTCTCGAATGACCTACTTGCCATCTACCCTCTGTTCCGTCTTTTCTGATAGGCCAAATAGCAACAGTGCCATTAGGAGCTATCACCGACTGCCTATCAGCAGTGACAGGCAACAAAGGCTCACCTATGCTATGAAGTTTTCCCGTTTCTTTATTAAGAAAGATGGGATAAAACTGATGCTTACGATCTGATCGCTTTGCGTCTGTTCCACTTCTTAAGAGATTTCCCCACCTTACTTTCCTTGTCGTCTCTTTTGGTTCTTTATCGAAGTTGTCATTTTTCTTCCCTGTGAGGATCATAGGATCATTTAATTTAGTGACAGCACAAGAACCGAAGAAAACAAAGTAGATGTACTCATCTACACGATAAAAATCTTGTCCTCTTGCGACACCTTTTGGATTTATTAATGAGGTTATCATTTGAATTCTAGCCTCAGGGAAAATCTGCTCTAAAAGCATTCCCAAGCGTAAATATTCTTTCTCATCAATAGTCACGATTAAAACTGATTCTTCAGGCTTCAAAAGCTCTTTCGTGATCAGCAATCTTCGCTCCATCATTGCTAACCATTTGCTATGACGATACTGATCATCTCTTTCAACATAATTATTGTTGTATTTCCAGTCCCTAGCACCTGTGTTGTATGGAGGGTCAATATAGATGACATCAATTTTTCCGCGATGCGTGAAAGTCAATGCTTTAAGAGCATGGTAATTTTCACCATTTATAACAATATGAGACGGTCTTACATCACTTCGCCGCACACTTCCAGTACTCACTAATCCCGGATAAATCTTATCTCGAAACTCAGCTACTACTACTAAATCATCCAGAGCTACATTTCTTTGTTCAGTGTCACCTGCTCCGATAAGCTTTAAAGATGCTTCCTTTTTTAGCTTATTGATAGATATCACATGCCAAAGACCTTGATCACCGTTCTGACTAGATTTTCGTGGAGGGAGTATTCTAACTTTGTCCCCCCTTCTTATTGGACGAAGAGGTAACTCAACAGCTTCTGGCCGATGTCGTTCAAAATTTAGACCAAAGGGAAGCCGACTAGAAAGCACCTTAAACTCACGGTCAAGATCAGCGCCTAAGCTAGGATCTTTTGTTTTTACATTAGCAATTAAGTCAGTCAATCGTGACACATCTGGCTCCTAATTCGTTCTTTGTTTCATATCTGACTAGATTCTTGATCATTGCTTGGGAGCCGGTATTGCTGTTCCAATGCTCGCACGACCAGCTCTCGCACTGTAGTCTCCTGCTCAATGGATAACCGCTTGAGGTGCTTGTGCAAAGCGCTCGGTATATCTACCGAAAGGCGCTTACTATCTGAATAATCGTCTACTTTTTGTTCACCCATCATGATTTCCTGCTTTTTTGAGCTACCGCCGTACAGTACCACATCCCCACATTTGTACAAATGTACGTTTTCATTAAAACTTTCACATGTGAAAGTTTTTGCTGGCTACTAACGTTGTCTCAGCATCCGCTTAATGCGGTCGATGTGCTGCTGAGCTACCTTTGGATCGACCGGACGCGGTTCCGTTTTTTGTGGTAGGGCCTTCGGAATTTCTCCGCTGAGATCCTCCCCCTCCAAGACTCGGCGGACAGTGATAGCGTACGCTCTCTGAAAAAGTGGCCAGCTTTTATCGCGAGGAAGATTGGCAAGCTCGAAATTTCCTACCTCCCGCGCGGCGACGTACACAGCCGGATGCGTCCACTTGCAGTCAGCCGACGCCGGATGGGAGTTTCTAGACGCTTCTTTGAACGCTACTTCCGGTGTGGGCAAACCGAAATCTTCTGGATCTGGCTGGCACCAATTGATGAACTGACCAAGACTCGGCCAAAAAGGGGATTCTGATCGTCTGGCTTTTGCTAGGCCCCATTGCAACTGCTTCTCTGATGTAATCTTTGCTTCAACAAATCCACGAACCCAGGATCGTTTGGCAGCATCAACGTCAGCCTTAGAGGTGAACGTTTGCCGCCAAGCTGGAAAGCATGTTTGCAGTTCGCTGAAAAGCTTATTGATAAATATCGCCGCAGCCTGTAATTGACAATCATCATTCCGACACTCTATGGAATCTGATGGTGATTTGGCCCTTGGCTGCCCGTATTTAACGCTGCGGCTATGGTCATCCAAAGAGATAATTTCGGCGATTTTTCGCGCAGTCATTACCAACCTCCTTGCGCCCAACTTGTATCATTTAGGTCATCTGTCAAAGAGTGGTGGTGACTCTTTTCGGTTTGGATTTGACGTTCAGCATACTTTTGGCCGCGCATCATCCAGGTACGCCATGCGCCTACCAGAGCCTCCTTGGAATAAAACAGCTGGGACTGACCACTGGGATGGTCAACAAAAATTTGGCTTTCCCACTCAAGATTTACTAGCGGTGTCACTGATACTGCCCAATTTCTCATTTCATTGGTTATAACCAAATCACGACGAGTAAATTGTGGTGCGGGAGAGCTCTCTCTTGTATCTGTTTTTTGTGATTCTGTATTTTTTAAATCTTTCTTTTTTAGATCGCCGGGTTTACCGTCGACGGGTGAACTACTGACGGCTGAACCATCGACGGGAAACACGTCTATGGTTGAGCCATGCACTGAAAATCCGTCTGTGGTGTTATCTGTCTGATTTCTCTCTTGTGGCTCTTGATAGACTTCAGAGATCCAGTCCCATGTACCATCTGAACTTCGACACTTTCTTCGGACAAGGTATCCAGACTGCTCCAGCTCAGAGAGAATTCTACGAAGGCGATCTCGACCAATGCCGCATTCCTTTTGAAGTTGGTAGGGCCTAATTTCCCAGTCAGATGGTCTGGATATTAACTTTACAAGAAGGCCAAGCGCGTCCAGCGGCAAACGGGGGTCTCGGATAGTTTTATTAGGTAGAACAGTAAATTCTTGTCCTTGAGCCTTACGAATGACACTCATGCTACACCTCCAAGGTGTGCACATTCATCTTGCTTACGACGTTTGAGCTCTGCTTTGACAATTTTTCTGGCGTGCGAACGGTCAATTCTGGCCTTTTTAGCCAGTGTTAAAGTGCAATAGGATTCGTGGCCGGGGCTGCCTGACTTGGCAGAAACATTAAGCATCAAGGAGAATAACTCAGATGTGAAAAATTCTCTAACTTGCTGTGAAAAAAGGGATTTTTGATTTTTCATGGTAAACCTCAACAGATAATTAAGTTGAGGCACTGCGCTCGCGGCTTAAATTACAGCACTTAGCTCCACCCGTGCCAGTTTGATGGAGGTTGATGGCGAGACGCAAAAACTCAGGCAGGCTATCAACCTGCAAGGCCGCCCATGCCGGAGGCGTGGACTAGCAGTGGAACTTTCACATGTGAAAGTTTTCTGCTTACCAAAGGATTAATATGCTGTTTGTTTATAGAGGCCAGCTACCTCCGTTTGTTAAAAGCTTGCCACCAATATTGAAGTAAAAATCTTGCTAGCGATTCTGATTATGTCCACTCCAAACAAACTTGCGATTACTAAGCCAGCAATTACCATTTCAATTTTTGTAATTTGTGTGTACATAACAAATCTCCATAACATATTCAAAATAAAGCATGTTGCTGACTACGATTGGGAGTTGAAGCAATATGCCCTATACGATGCTCACTTTTTGGATGCTCCCAATTATTTTTTCCACACGCAGGGCAACATTTACTGACAACTTTATCTCTCAGCCCAGGCCCGCTGAATACTTCACTTTTACAATGCACACATTCAACAAAAAAAGCCTCACCACTTTTTATTTCTTTACATGCTTTGTAAAAGCCAGATATATCAAAGTCTTTTTCACTTCTTAACCACTCAGATGCTTTTATAACAGCTTCTACGTGAGGCATTTTTTCACTCAGCTCACAGTAAACATGAATTGCTGCCGAATATTTTATCCAGGCTGACTTTGAAAGAATATCTTGCCCATAAGTTGCCCGACTACATTCCTTAATAGATAAGTCCTCCCTTATTTTTCTGATTTGTTTGTAAGTAAAAGATGTTTCTTCCATGACAATACAAGTAGAAAACCCTTTTTTTACAAGGTAATAGCCAAACGCCCAACGGTTAAGATGATGTCGAGCTGGTAAAAATGGCAATGGTTTGAAGATGTTGGATTGCATAACGCCCCCGCTCAAAGTGTTAAACGATGAACAGGTAGAGACCCCATGCCTTCCTGATGTCCTAATCACAAATTGTGAATAGGCTATTTGAATGGGCTGAGTTGAACTCAGCTAAAATAATATGCTGTTTAAAGGCCAGCTACCTATCTAAATAATAGCAAGGAGAAGGGAGTTGTCAACAACTCCAAGCCCAAAATTATTCAGTCATTTCATTCAGTTAAGTTTGTTTCGTCAGAACAAATTTCCATTACTGTAATTATCATAATTACGATAATACCGTAATTTTCGTAACCCTAATCTTTTTTCCATTTTGTCCAAAAAGGGCAGTTTGGCGTGCCTAAATATCTGCCGCCCACCCGCAAAATTCTCCATGCGAAAACGCATTTTCTATTCAATCAAGTGGAGATACAAGCAATGCAAACATTTAAATACGCCGCCCTCGCAGCAGTTATTTCCCTATCGTCCGCCGCTGCTTATGCAGGTACAGGGACGGGAACTTCTCAAATTTCAGCAACCCCGCCAGCTTTATCTGTGGTCGAAGTTCAGCCGTACACGATGACGTTGGAACGCTTGCCGGGAGCCGCCCCAACTGGCGGGTTCTCTTTAAAAAGTTGGGCGACCTATTTGGCGCAAAATCCGGAGGACACAGTACAGCCCGGTTGCTTAAAAGTGACAGGTGATATGGATAAATCGATTGGGATTACCATAACCAACCTATCTAACCCAACAGCGCCGGGTGGAGCAACCTTAAGCTTCTCTGGAACACCAAAAATCAACCTAACTACTTCAACTGTTGACTGCGCAGATGCGATTTCCAAAACAAGTACAGGCGTCGGTATAAACGTGGCACCAGTTGCAGCAACTACTTCTGCCACCGGTGAGCTCTATATCGCCTGGTCATACCGCCAGCCAGCAACTGCAAGCAGCGGATTCATGCAGCTCAGTGCATGGGAAGAAGGGATCTTTTCCGGAACGGTCGATATCACCCTCGATTACCAATAATTCCAAAGTGTCAGGGCCAGCAAAGCGTTGGCCCTGACCATTGCTATTCAATGAGGTCCTTATGAAGTCCTTTACTACTTCAATCATGATGTTAACACTATCATCTCTTCTATCTTCACCCGCGACTGCATTTCAACTTAAAGCCCATGACGTAGAGATCAGTCGTAAGTCAACGACTGAAATCCCAGTATCAAATACCCTAAATTCGCCAATAATAGTGAAAATCACCCCACCAGATGGGGTACAAGTATTTCCCCGACGCTTCCAACTGCTGCCAGGAGAGCGGCAAGTAGTAAAAGCACGAGAGAGAGATGGGAAAGTCTTATCTCAAAATGCAAAGATGGCATTTTCCTATGCCGTACAAAGCGAAGAAAAACAAGGCGTTCACTCAAGAATCACGCTGACACTCCCGGTTAGGGAGGTGTCCCGATGAAGAAAAAACTTTCACATGTGAAAGTTTTTGTGCCCACGGTCTTGTTAGCCGCAGCTTTCACACTCACAGCTTCACCAACACGTGCGGATGACTACTTGATGAAGTTTGTCGTGAACGGACAAAACAAGGGGGAGTACCTTGTTTCTCGTGAAGTAGATAGCGCCATTGCTGAGCCAGGGCTATGGCATGCTGCTGGTGTAAACACAAAAGAGCAACTTCCCTTGGAAAGGCTAAACAACCTTGGTCATGCCAAAATTGTTTGGTCAGAACAAACCATCTACTTTTACCCACGCAAAAACGCAGCCAAAGCCAGAAAGGTCAAACCAGAGGTTACAATTGAGCCAAATGTATCCAATCTGGATGTAAAATCCTTTGACTACTTTCTCACCTATCAAAGCAAAGGTGATATTTCGGGTAGCATCACGGGAACAGGCCGCGTCGCAGATCTCGATGTTGATGTTAGAGCAGGGTTAGGAGGGCAAGAATCATATTTCTCCAGCCAGTGGCACGACGAGGAGAACAGCAACGTCAAAGACATTGAAGTAGGTCGTGTTCAGCGCTACGGGCTGGATGGTTTCTCACTTACGAATGAAAGTAGCCTTGCCACTGGATCATTTTCTAATGACCAAATTGAGCTTTATTGGCCTGTTGGAACACGGGTAGATGTTTACCGTGACGGAACCTATTTACAATCTTTGGTTCTGGATAGTGAGCCGTTCTCTTACAAAATCGAACTGGATTACAGCAATAATCAATATAAATTTGACGCTGTATTGCCCGATGGCACAACGGACACCAAAACAGTAGAAAGAGCCATTTCGGGACGACTTGCACCCGTAGGAGGGCTCAACTATCAAGTGGCTCTAGGCAAGTCTCCAACCACGGATGAAAGCAAGTTAATTGGACGCTTGAGCTACGGAGTGTCAAATGAATTGTCACTTTTCGCTGGGCAGGATGAGCAGGAAAGACAGTATTTTTCCGCTTTATATTCAAGAGATGACTTTTCATTTGAGCCTGCTTGGTATGGCAGTAGTGGATACGCTCTGAACGGCTCTTGGCAGGATGACAATCTTGCGATCTTTGGACAATTAAGTGATTTAGACAACTATCAATTACGCTCTGTTAGTGTTTCATCACGCTCTCTTTTTCAACCAACTATTCAGTACTCTTCCCGCACGCACGACGGCTATGAAACTCAGGAAACGACGCTACGCACGTATTACAGTACGCGCATTGAGGCACTGAATACATTAATTTCTTTATCTCCATACTATTCCAATCGTTTAACCGGTGGCGTCAGATCCAATATGTTGGGAGGGCGAATGCTTGCTAACATGCCGGAAGGTTGGCAGGTTTTGGCGTCATATGAGCATGAAAGTAAAGAGCTTGATGGTATTAAAAATATAGAACGTTTCAATGGAGAGGTGTCAAAACGATTTAACCTAGGACGGCTAACTTATCGCTACACGGCTAACAATTTTGGTCATGGGTGGGAAGGCCAGCAACAAAGCTTGCGTGCAGATCTTTGGAACTGGAAATTTGCAACCGTGTCAGCTTCGTTCAATCATTCGTCTGGTGGGGGTAATAACATTACTTTATCAGTCAGTGGTAGCTTTGGTCGCTCGGGATTCTCAAGAACTCCTCAGAGAAATCAAGCTCAGTTGGAGCTATCAACCTGTGAAGATTTAAACCTTAACGGCATTTGTGAACCATCTGAGCCAGAAGTTGAAGGCATTAAAGCAACAGTCGCTGGGCGGGAAGTAATAACACCAGCCATCATTGGTTCACTCACACCCTATCAAAGTTACACCATTCAGGTAGGTAGCGGCTTCAACTTGTCCCCCCGTTACAAAGCTGTTGAATCAACAAGATTGATTAGAGGCGGAGTAAATAGGTTGCGTTTACCGTTAACTGAAATTAGAGAAGTTGAAGGCCAGCTTGAGCGAGATGGAATTAGAGTTGCTCTTGTTGACACAGAAACGGGGAATGTTCTGGCAGAACAAACCACGGAATTTGGGGGATGGTATCTGTTTTATGCTCCATCTGGGCGCAAGGTCAAGGTTGTGGAAGAACCTGAGTTAAAACCGGCTAAAAACTTTCACATGTGAAAGTTTTCTAGTACCAAAAGTGACCGATTTGTCCAAAATGGGCACTTTGGCGTGCCAACTATGACTAGGTTTTGAGTAAAAATAGCTCTGTGTTCAGCAACTTGGAGATTGGTCATGGCATATCATTTACATCTTAATTTTGAAAACAAAGAGTATTTTTTATCAGATGGCGCGTGGTCAACCAAAGAAACGATTCAGGGCCTTCTTCTGCCAATAGGTGCGTATCAACACGCCGATGAAAAAAGTGCGTGGAATGCCGTCGATGAACTTAAATCTTTGGTAGATGAGATTCTTGATAAGGTTGAGATTGAGCGGAACGACTGGATGACTCAAAAACCAACGATCATCTACAAGGAAGATGTTAAGTTATTGATAAGCAGGCTTAAAGAGGAATTTTATGTTAACTCATTCCACTCTTACTTAAACAATGGAAAATTTAGTGAACAACATAAGGAAAGGGCTAGTGAAGAGTTTTACGGGAATTTACCTCATCTCGAAGATGAAGGTTGGTTCAACTTCAGTTGAATCATGCTAAGGCAGAAAAACTTTCACATGTGAAAGTTTTTCGTGCCAACTCCATCGTCAGCCGTCTGATTTATCGCCAGCGGCTGACGGATCATCCTTTTCATCAATATCTTTTACAATTTCCTTTGCTTTTTCATTAGCTTGCTGAACAACATCTGGTTTCTCCTGCTCTAGAATCTGCTCTAACGTTCTTGCCATAATGACCTCCTTTTAAGACCAAGCTATTATAAACGATAGATGTTAGATAACGAGAGGGATGACGGATGACGCCGTTGATGTGGGGAATCCTGGGATTATTTGCCTTCTTTACAGTAGTCACTATAGGTAGTCTGTACCTTTACAGTAAGCGGGATAAGCACTGAGCCAAATAACGCTCAAATTGTCCAAAAAAGGCAATTCCAGAGGTCAGCCTCGAAAGGTGATCAAGAGAAAATAACAACAACTCCTGACCACCCAAGAGAAAGATTATGACCGAGAATCAACTGGTATCCATGCTGGAAAAAATCCAATCACTGGCCATTCCTGCGAAAGAAATCATGACCATTAATGACTGTGCCATCTACACAGGCCTGTCCACCTCGTACCTTTACAAGTTGACATCCAAGAAAGAGATCCCGTTTTTCAAGCCGATGGGCAAAAGGGTCTACTTCAAGCGCACAGAAATAGACCAGTGGTTGCTGCGTAACAAGCAAGGGGGTATCTATGAAGCAAGCTAATAGATACGCTCCCCCGCAAGCAGACGAGCGTGGAGCACTTCTCTGCGCCTACCGTGAGTCCGAACGTTTTATAAAAGAGATCGAACGAGAGCGCATAACATCGATCAGCAGAACAACCTGGTGGAGACTAGAAAAAGCTGGTCAAGTCCCCAAAAGGAAAAGAGTTGGTGGCAGCACAGTCTGGTTGCTGTCAGACATTCTAGCTTGGATGCAAAAGTAGTTACTGTTATATATAACGCATAGCTTTCATCATGTAACAATCCGGATGACATATGGTTCATAGTTTAAGAACAAATCTCCAAGAACTAAATGAGAAAAACCCGGCCCCATTTACCAATGATGTCATCCTTAACTACTCAGATTATTTAAGAAGTAAGGAGATCACACTGTTCCCTAACTACCAAAAGATTATTGAGGATGTACCCTTAGGAAAAATCATCGGTATTGACCAAATGTATGGAGATATGAAATGGGGAGATTGTCTTGATGGCCGCTACTTAAAAAGGATCAATCGAAATCTTCAAGAACTTGAAAGAAATCCTGATTACTATCTTTCCGATATTGAAAAATCAGGCCTGTCTCTAAAAAAAATCGGGGATGAGTACTTCATTAATGCTGGAAAGCATCGGGTAGTGATAGCTCGATTTCTTGAACATTTTAATCCTCATGCTTTCCAAAACCTTTCTCCCCTTCGTAATGTAGAAATATATGAGTATTTCTTGGATTACGAATTCATGGGCATACAATCGTCAGTTAAAGAGATAGAAAAAGATTTTCCGGAGCTGCACTTTAGCCTGACGTATACCGATAAGGCCGATGAAGTCTGCTTGACGATAGTTAGAACTGACTCTTATAACGGCTCGGAGAGGTATACACGCTCAGAGGTTCCCTGCTGTCTGGAAAAGCTCAAAAACCCTAGCATTGTGCAGAAATTTAGAACCGAAAAAACTCACAATCTGCTAAGTTTTAAACAATGTTTGGCTGTTCTTAAGAATAATTTTGTCTCATGGTATAATTCGTAGTAACTAATATAAGGCAGCTCTAGGGTGCGAGTAAAAAATCATGTTTCAGCCAAGTGGTGAGTAAACTGGTAAGTGGAAGCATATTGCTCAACCGAAAAAACAGCATAAAACATTGATTTTTATATGAATACAAATATCACTCCACGAGCAGATTCAGAATATCGAATAGGTTCTTAGGTAGAAAGTTACCTGGCCAAGAATGTCTAAGCAGCCCTGTCTTTCCTGGTGAATAGCCTTGTAAATACAGGGCTTTTTTATTTTTCCGTCCAAATCGGTTTTGCAGATGTCCGTTACCAGTTGCTGTTTAAGTGGTGGGCAAAATGGTGGGCAAACCCTGTTTTTTTGACTCAATAAGCAAAAAGCCAAGGTATCTGGTGAGCAGATTTTTGCATCTATCTCACCACCGCCTTATGCCATCTCCACTTATCGTGCTACTTGCTGATTGTTCAATCACTCAACTATCGAACTATTCGATAAACAAACCGTGGTGGGCAATGGTGAGCAAATTTTTACGATTTCTTAGGAATATAGAGTAACAAACGATGGCAAAACTAACCGCAACTCAGGTGCAGTCTCATGCTCGCACCGCTACAGCAAACAAAAAATACAGTGATGGGTAATGGCCTATATTTTTGCGTAATAAAATCTGGCATGCCGTATTGGATGCTAAGATATACCAGCCTAAACGGACGACGAGAAGCCACGCTCGGTCAATATCCAAGCATGACCTTAGCAGAGGCTCGACTTGAATCGTCTAAAATGCAGCTGCAACTTCAGCAAGGTGAAGACCCATTAGCAATTCGCGTTATTGAAACCATCCCTGAAATCCAAAATGTCAGTCAGCTGTTTCAAGACTGGTATGCCAAAGACTTAAGTCGCCGATTAAAGCACCCCAATATACCCAAACGTGTTTTTACCAAAGAGATTGCACCAGTGATTGGTCAACTCCCTATCCAAGCAGTGCGGCCAACACATGTACGTGAAGTATTAGAGCACATTCGAGAAAGTAACCGCCCTACCATTGCCAACGACACATTAATGTACATGAAGCAGTTGTTTCGACATGCGATAAAGCTCGACTTAACGCTGAACAACCCAGCCGCAGCCTTTAGCGTGGACGATGCCGGTGGCGTGGAGTCCAGTAAAGACAGGATGCTCAGCAAAGAGGAAATTCACTACGCCTTCAGCGTGTTTCATACCCATATCAATAGCTTTGGCCGCGACAACTACCTCGCTTGCTGCCTGTTTTTGGTGTTGGGCGTACGCAAAAGCGAACTGTGCGAAGCCATGTGGCGTGAAATGGATTTAACCACGGGCATATGGGATCTGCCCAAAGAACGCAGTAAAACTGGCGTGCCAATCAGCATTCCCTTACCGCGCCAAGCCATTACCTGGTTTAACGAGCTGCAAATCCGCGCTTGTGGCTCGCCTTATGTTTTCCCAGCCAGACGAGCAAGCCATCGTCCGCATATGGGGCCAGATACGCTGAACCTTGCCATTTCTAAACTCTTTGGTCGAGAACCGGGTCGCAAAAAACAGCCACCCAATAAAATGGGCAAACTTGAACACTTCACCGTACACGATTTGCGCCGCACCTTTCGCAGCCTTGCCGCCCCTTTGGGCATCGCAGGCAACGTGGCCGAACGCTGTCTTAACCACAAAATCGTCTGGAATGTTTTTGGACGTCGGCAGGACGGGCTGAAAGCCGAGTCTCAGGGATGAGACGAGCATAAGCTAAAAGGCGTTGAGGGCATTTACGACCGACACGATTACTTTGAAGAGCGCCGTATTGCCCATCAAACCGTGGCTGATGTGGTCGAACCGCTGGTGAACTTTGAACCCCCTTCACAACACCACACAGGAGGGCGCTATAGCCAAACTACTGGGAGTTGCAGCTAGGCGGCAAGTGAAGAGCATAGACATACTATGTGATTGGGGTGAACAAACGCAGCCAACACCGCTGCTGCTTCAAGTAGGAAGGATATAACATGCAATTTATGATACGACTGGCCCCCATTACCTTTCCAATAGCCATGCTGGCTGATCACCACTGAAATAAACCAATACCAATCTATGCAATAAATGGGATTTAGTGGGAACGAACGGGAAAAAATGGGAAGCGTTTTTGCAAAAGAGTTGCACACTATGAAAATAAAAAGTGTTGCCTAATGATGTCTAAAATATCCCCTTGATCCTCATCTGATAACCCTAAAAATTCACGTGATGGAATATCACCCCATGGTACTCCATTCCCATACTGTCCTTTCTTAGCACCGTTGTGGAAGGTCGATGAGTAGATCATCGGAGAGCCAACCTCCAGACCATCTTTGGTGACGTTTGAAAAAATCTGCTCTTGTAACTTCCGTGTCTCACCCGTACCTGGTTTTTTACCAGTAATACGATCAATGCCTGCTTTGGTAATTTTTCCTGTCTTCTTTGAATACGAGCTGCTTTTGAAGCGATTGGCATAGTTGATCAGTGTCGATGCTTTATTGGCCTCCCATGGTGTTCCATCGGGTGCAGTGGTGGTCTGGAATCGTTGTTTTGTGCTGTCTATTAGAACATCACCCATGGCTTTGAGCGCTGGTTTAACATTGCCTATGGCATCCGTGAGTGCTTGAAGTGCTGAAGTAACTTCCTGGTCATGAATACTGACTTTAATGCTCACAATCAATCTCCTACAAATCTACTCATTGCCTGAATAAAGGCATCTGCCAGGATTTTATCCAACTGAACAGATTTCGTCTGAACGATATTGCGAAGCTCTGCCGCAATGTCAGCACCAGGTGCATGTTTCCAACCTGCGTCAACATCACCTGGTTGATCTTCCTGTGGTTCTTCAAACCGGCCGCCTTTTCGTCTTGCTGTTGCTTCAGAGACTGCTATCACGTAGCAAGTACAGCCCCAGCCGTTTGGTGTGTAATGAGTGTGCCACCATGGATGATCCGCCGGTAATGTCAGCTTGTCCCATTTCAAATGCTCTGGCCGTGGCTCGACACTGCCGCCGTGCCGGTACATCCAGTACGGGGCGACTTTCTGTAAATCTGGATCAGTCAACTGTGCATAGCGTCCGGCTGCATAAGTTGAACTCATGTTTGTTGAATATATTACCCGCGTCCGCCAGTTTCTTTCGCCGTTATACTGCCAGCCTGTGCGGGCGACGATTTCATCAAAGTTCTTTCGGAACGATTCGATAGTGCCGCCATTCTGAATGACCTTGGTCACCGCAGTGGCCAGTTCTTGCAGCAGATCTGCTTTCATCGCCCCAGCAACGACAAACGCCCGGTCATGGGCATTGCCCATCAGATCTGTCCAGCGCTGTGTCGGCACCAGATTGCCCATGCGCAGCTGTAACGCTGCGAGCTGTTCAGTAAATGAACCTGGTTCAGCAAATGAGTGTGCAACGGGCTGGCCGGCTTCAGTTGCTACATCCAGGATGCCTTGTGCTTGCGAGACGCCAAATGCAGTTGCCAACACTTCACGCATATCGCTGCCGATTAACTCACCATAACCATTATTCAACAGCCAGGCATGCAGATCGTCCAATGTTTCAGCCGTATTGACTTGTTCCTGGATTGTATTAATCCACTGTTGCAATGGTGCAGATGCTTCCAGCCCCAGTTGATCAGCCAGATCCTGCTGACGTTTGGCTATCGCCCCGATATCGTCATCACCTTCGGCAAAGTTCGCTGCTGTATCTGCTGCTGTTTGCTGTTCAGTGTCAGGTGATGCGTCATCTTCCAGATCGTCTTCATTGAGATCATAAGTGCGCATCCAGTACGCCTTTTTGAATTTCACACCAGACTCAGTCAACGTCTTATCGCGCTTGGCTTGCGTATCGTCGACTGTC
This sequence comes from Gynuella sp., assembly GCF_050297175.1. Classification (NCBI taxonomy): domain Bacteria; kingdom Pseudomonadati; phylum Pseudomonadota; class Gammaproteobacteria; order Oceanospirillales; family Saccharospirillaceae; genus Gynuella; species Gynuella sp. The sequence continues at coordinate 105,011 of NZ_JBNKSF010000043.1, forward strand.
TCTTGTTCCCACATTTCAAACTTAGGTGCAGGTCCAGAGATACTGTTGGCAAACATGATCCACTTGATCAACGTGTTAACTGTGCTTTCACACAAGGATGCATCGTCATCCCGTAGATCGTCCGTGACTTCCAAACCCGATTTGGCGCTAGCATTGGTTGCGCTCGCTTCCGTAGTCTGGTTCTGTCCCAGCAGTGCGATGTTGATTTCAGAGCGGCAATACATCAGAAGCTTTTCAAACGCTTCAGCGGCACCTGCTTTGGCTCCGGCTTCCTTGATCTCCACACTGGAGTCGTCTGGTACAACAGCAACGGCATCTTGAATCATTGCCTCCAGGTCATCCGCCAATGCATCCTGATCAGACTTGCTGGTGTTGCGTGGTACCTTACCAATCAACCAGGGTATGCCGTATTTTTCCGCAAACTGAACCCAGAACCTTAGGCCGCCACGCATAAACGTGTCCGCCCAGAACACCATGGACATTTCTGGGAAACCCCACGGGTTTTGGTAAGTTGCCTCATTTCGAGGTAGCAAAAACTTGCGCTCTGGCAGGCTTTCTCCTTCAATTGGTGCCTGACGGCTGCGAAACCGCAATTCATTTTCAGTGCTGAACACAAACCACTCCGGTGGCTTGGCAATCATTTCATTGGGAACCGTCCAGCGTGGCATGTCTTTCCACAACGTCTCTATCGGCTGGTAACCATAGAGCTTAGCTTCGAGAATATCCTTAAACAGCTGCGCCATATCCAGATCGTCGAGAATGGCTTTGATGTTTTTCTCGACCCGTGCGGATGTTACACGTTCCTTGAATCCCCACTCCAAAGATGTAACCGCTGACTTGCGCCGTCGAATCGCGCCTCCCACCGCCGCATTACTGCGGATATTGCGATAGATGGATACATCCTTACCCTTGGCTTTCAAAATAGGATCAGGGTTCGGCAGATAACTGCCCAGGTTGCTGAAGTCCGGCGACCGATCACGGGTAACGATATGGCTCGACAATCGCTTAGACGGCTCACTGAAACGGATAAATTCCGTTGGAGAGACCCAGATACCGTTTTTCATTGATAACCCTCGAACATGGTAGATGCCTGTCGGCGACTGCGGGACGATACGGTGACTGGACCTTTAGTGATGGTCTGTGCCGCGTAATGCGCCATGACCAGCGATATCGCACTATCACCGTGACGCTTACCAGCATCGGCTCCAGTAGTACGTTTGTTGATGAGCCGTGGCACTCCGTTGACAACTTCAATGGCTCGCAGATCATTCATCACGTCATCATCGTCTGGCAGTTCATCCATCGTGCCGTCTTCCATCGATGCTTTGAACGGTGGCATGTTCTCCCGGTACCAGCTTTCACTCAACATCACCAACGCCACGCGACTCTGTCCATATTTCTGCATGGTTTTTTCAGCCAGAGATTGGCCATTACCACGCGCATCAAACGCCGCTCCCATAAAGCGTATGAAAAAGTCCAGAACAAAGAACACAATCTGTTCCTGCTGATCAAAAGGCATGTCCCTTAGCTCGATCATTAAACCCACTTTCAGCGTGATACCTGCCAGTTTAAATGCAATCGTGAGCACCGTAAGGTCGCCGGAACGTCCAAAATCCTCGCCCACATACACTTCGGCTTCTTTGGGAATGCGTGCCAGAGTTGGCTCCACAACCTGTTCCAGCCAGTCTTGAATAAACTGACGTCGATACTTTTCAGGTTCTACGACAAAGCCATCCGGAGCAGTGATTCTCAGAACCGGTGTGGTAGCCTTCATGCGCTCTTTAATCAAGGCTCTGGGCAACCAGGCACCACTTGACTTGGCAGGAATACAGAATAATTCCTCATCCTCGTTAGGCTTGTAACGATTAATCAGAGAGGCTCGCCATTCCTGCTGTTTTTCCAGCGTCCATGCTTGTTTGGTAATCTGACAGATACGCTTGAACAGACCGTCGTGAATGGCATCGTCCAATGTCACCCGGTGAACACTATGGTCATACAACCCAGCCCGGCAATCCTCAATGAGCAGATTAAACGGGTTATCCGCGCCATTATGAGTACTGATGATATGAATCTTTCCGCCCCACATGGTCATAGCCATGGCAGATTTTAATAGCTCATCCTGATCATCCACAAACGCGGATTCGTCGATGATCAGAATCTCACCAGGTCGACCTTTGGAGCGCAGGTTTCGAGGGTTGGAGCTAAATGCCTGAATCATATTGCCAGAGTCAAATTTCAACTCGAATTTGAGAACCTGTTTGTCATCATCATCCATGATCGATTCATTGATTTTCCCGGCGGCAGCGTTCAGTTTTTTCGCCCATTCAGCACAGTCGCTGATGAAACCCTGAGTCATATCTTTATTGAACGATATGTAATAAACATTAGCGCCACTCGCGGCGGACGCATGCAACACCGCCGCCGCAGCCTCAGCGTAACTCAAACCGATCCTGCGCGACTTTTCGATGATTTTTACCGGGGATTCATCTTCAATCCATCGAACCTGGTATGGCAATAAAATAGCTTCAGACATTTACACCGCCTCAGTGATCGCTTTCACCAGCATTGCAATGCCGGCATCAGAAACACCAGCGCCTTTCGCCGCCCCTTCAGCCACTTTTGCCGCTTCTTCCAGCGCTTCCTTACGCGCCTGTTCACGCAGTTTTTCTTCCCTGCGGGTGGTTTCGCTGACCGCTTTTTCGATCTTCTCATGACTGATCGCCAGGTCGCGAATCATCTTAACTGCGCCTGCTACCACCTCCGGGTCATCTTCACCCACTGTGATTTTTTGAATGGCCAGCGATAAATCAATCAATGAATTGCGGATAATTTCAGACGTTAAATTGGCTACCTGGCTTTGCGGCGCAGCACCCAATTTACCAATCCAGATTTCGGCCATTTCCCGCGATTCTCGGATCGCTTTACCCACCTGATCAATGCTGAGTTTGTAGCGATTGACCGCTGATTTTGTGACCGGCTCCTCGCCGCGCTCCTCCAGTATTTCATTGATTCTGGCGGTCGCGTCTAATTGCGTAATACGCGGGTCACGCAACAGTTCATGTAACTGTTCAAGAATGTCTGGCGCTAATTGCTTGATGCTGCTCTGCCGTCCCATGCTTCAGCCTCCCGGCAACGGTCTTGCAACACCACTAACCACGGTATTTCCTTGCGCAACATCCAGGCCACGATTAGTGACCTTGGCAATCATGCCAACCGCATCCGATTGCGTGACTGTCACCAGTCCCGCATCGCGAAGGAGTTCAATATGCGCCCTGACAGCATCCATTGACACAGCATGTCCCAATGCATTCAAACCCCGGTGCAAAATGTTTTCGTTATGCGAGTAACCAGCGTCCTGCTCTAACAGTTGCAGCATCAACAAGCGCTGTTCCTGTTTCACCATGTCGTTAAAGTTCATGACGGATTACCTTTTGAGGTGTTCAGCAGATGCTGGTAAATCAGTGATAATTGATTGGAGGATGCCTGGGTTTTCCCTTTAATTTCCGAGAGCGATTCACTGACATTGTCCAGCCGGCTATGAATGTCTTTCAGATCATCATGGTTAGGCACATGCCGCAATTCTGACTCAAACCTCGTAAGACGTTTCTCATGCTCATCGAGTCGCGAGTTTTGTGCATTGATCTGTTTACGGACATCCGTATCAAGCGTATTGATCGCGCCGTGAATAGAGTCCGAAAATGATTTGAACTCTTCAGGGCTGACTGTAGATTTTCGAAAGCTCCACGCCATCCAGGTTATTAATAAGTTGAATACCGTCAATACTGCCGGCCAGTATGTTTTTATCAGCTCTATCACGTCACAGCACTCTCAATAAATAATTGATGCAAGTGTACTCACCGCATCCAGATAATTATTTTAAAGCCGTTTAAAAGAACCGGATTTCAAATAAGCGCAGACTGATATCACTGAATATTGAAACAACTACTGATTTGGAGAGTGTCATGTAATGAGTGCAGTCATCGTTCGCAGACCATCCACTGACCAAGGCACTTTTGGTCAGTTTTTTTTAAACGGCATGCATTTTTCCTATACCGGCGAATTGCCATGGCTGAATAACGAGCGGAATGTGTCATGCATTCCACCCGGTGAATACACCTTAAAGCCACACACCAGTCCGCATTTCGGCAAGTGTTTTATCATCGTGGACGTACAAGGAAGATCATTCATTCTGATACACAAAGGAAACTGGTGTGGTAACCGTGCTAAAGGTTTTCGCTCTGATGTGCTCGGCTGCATCATCGTCGGCCAGCGGCTGGGAACACTTGCTGGCCAGGCAGCAGTTCTTGCCAGCGGAACGGCATTTAACCGGCTATTGCGCACCATCACAATGCCCATTCCATTAACCATATTGGAGTCATCATCATGGAACTCTTGAATCTTGCCAGCGGCGGCCTGATCGGACTGCTTGGAAGCCTGGCCACGAATGGCTTGAAGCTGTTCAAGGCCCATCAAGAACATAAACAGCATATCGAACAGATGAAGCTTGAAGCGGCTATTACCCGAGAAGAAATGAAACTCGAAGGACAAATCCGTATCACCCAAGCAAACCTGGCAGCCGAGCAGGCAGCGCTGTCTGGCAGCTATAAAGAAGCTGCAACGGACATGGATACCCACGGCAGCCGGCTGTTGACGTTCGCTGAGTTTTCCCGCCGCATGACCCGCCCGGCGATCACTCACGAACTCATCATATTAACCGGTGTTGTTTACTGGTTCGGTGAACCACTTTCTCGGCAGAGTATTGCTGATGGTGTCGTCGTTGCGGCCGGAACAGCTATTGGCTGGTGGTTCGGCAGTCGTGAATTTAATAAATCAGTCAAATAAGGTGCAGCATGGACAACGCAGATTACGCCGCGGATCTTGAGCAATTACATATTGCTCATGCGCTTTCAGCACAAAAACAGTCTTCACAAGACGCAGTGCAACGAGTCAGCAATACCGGCAATGTGCACTGTTTAGATTGTGGTTTCAAGCTCGATACTGAGCGTTTAAAAGTGAAGCCGGGCGCGTCTCGTTGTGTAGACTGTCAAACTGATTTTGAGCGACTGCATCGACATCGGCATCGATAACGAATAACCCGAGAGAGGCGAGCGGCCGCCGGCACTGCGGCAGAGCAACGGTCATTAGACCGGGAGGCAATGAAAATTGTTCCAGCCATTGCTTTATAAGGGTGGCAAGTGTCCGTTTTTTTTAGGAGCTCAACTAAAAAATGGCTAAGAAATAATGGCAAAGCGATCCGAATTTCTGACTGATCTCACCACCCATTCAACAGAGTTGCTTAAACGCCTGGGCTGTGGCGACGAAATTGCCCGGAAGAATGCTGAGGCCCTGGCATCTACAATGGCAGAACGCTGGAGCGGCATGCAGCTCAATATTCAAAAAACGGACAGCGCTATTCATCGCGCAATCAAAGCTGAGTTTACTGGTGAAAATGCAGCAGAGCTGGCACAGAAATACGGCTTCAGTGAACGCACAATTTTAAAAATATCAGATCAGAAAAAGCAGATTCAATACGATGCTACCGAGTTGAAGTTTGCACGCTGGGCAATGAGTCTTGCCATTGCTGAATTTCCATCATTGAAGAAGGTGAAGCCCGAAGCCTGGGCGGCTGATTTTAGAAAACTGATCAATGACGGTCACACGCTACGTGAGATCGAAGACTTATGGATATGGTGCCGGCAGCATCCATTTTGGCATTCACAAATTCAGTCCCTGGCAAAGTTCCGCAAAAAGAACGAAGCCGGCGTGACGTACTGGGATTATCTCACCAGTCAACGCAATAGCCCACCGCCAAATCAGCAGCAACAAAACAGAGAAGAAGTACGCCGAAAAATAATGGATATTTACGACACTAACTGGTGAACTCAATGAATCAGTCAGACCCAATGCAGCGCATGCGACACGCAATCAAAACGAGCTACAGACTCACATTATTACTGAGCTTACTGTTCGTCTGTGTTCAATGCATCGCACTGACGATATTCAAACCATCGTTATTTGCCGTTGTTTTGATATCCCTTCTGCTACTCAGTATCGCAATAGCAATCATAGTGTCAGTGACAAAGATGTTTAAGCTATATGAACAAACCGATGAACTCAGACAACAGATTAAGATCGAAAAGAAAAAGGGAGAAATGCTGCGTGATTTACAAAAAACGTCGTAAGTACAAATACATATTACAAGGCCCAGTCGCGATTCAAGTAGCTGTACATGTCCCGAAACCGGTCGCCATCGGTCCGCTGACGATATCACCCACGGGCGGACTGCAAATAGATGCTGGCTACGCTTGGGATGGCGCAACCCTCTGCCCGGATGTGCAAAGCATCATTTTCCCGTCACTCGTGCATGATGCCATGTATCAGCTCATCCGCGAGGGCGTGCTGAATATCCACACTGATCGCAAGATCGCAGACAAACTGCTGAAGGAATTATGTATCCAATCCGGCATGTGGAAACCGGCCGCCTGGTTGGTCTATCACGCGGTCAGGCTGTTTGGTCGCAAGGCTGCGGAAAATGATCTGCTATCGGTTCCAGGATAATCAACAGGTGGCAAACATGTTCTGGTCGTTAGGCATATTCGCTTTCGGCATATTCATTGGTTGGGTATGGGCACACAACACCGTGGCTGACGAATGTGAAAAGCTGGGTGCATTTTATGTCGGCAACAAAACCTATCATTGCTCTCAAATTAAAGAGTCAGATCGCAACCATGTACGGCTACGCATTAAGAGGAAAGATGGCTCGATTAAATGGCAAACAATAGACATCGGGCAAGATAAAGATGTTCAGCGGATATTGAAAAAAGCAAAGAGAAAAAGCGATGAGGTGAAAGATGTTTCTACTTAGTCCGTATTCGGGTTGATCGTATTATCAGAAGGGCGATGAATTCTATCTGTCAAATAATGCAGCCCCAATAGAGTCGTGATTAATAGATTGAACGCCCAAAAAAAATAAACAGAAAGCCCGGTCAAAATCCATATTCGATGATATTTTTGGCTTACAATGTTGCTCAATGGTTCATGAACAAAACTGGCGATTAATCCAGCAATAAATAAAACAATGCTTAAAAAAGACAGATAGCCAAAGAGGTAACTTAAAAAGCGTCTACGATTGAGAGGAATTTCTATTTTCTTACCACGGCGTTCTGCCTTTAGTAACACCGGCTCCCCACTGATAGGATCATTTAAAACCGCTGATGGAAATGTTGAAACAGCAGCCAAAGCTGCAATATAAAACCCTATCAGCATCTTCAGCAGCTCGGTTACTTGAGTAACAATCCCATCATTGTTGAAAACACTAGGATGCCAACCACATATCCCCATGATTAATATCAAAAAAATAGCCATAAAAGCAGGCATCCACCAGTTATACCAACGCAAAATATGGTTGCCATAAATCCTCAAATAATTGAGAGGTGTGAATAACTGCTTTAAGCCGGGAATCATGATAAACGTGCTACCATTTTTGCCATGAAGTCTCTATTAATCGAATCGACACATTGTTCAAGAATATCATCAGATGTCACCAACTCATTTTTAGTAATGATTTGTTCAGCAACATCGGTCACCGTGGTACCCATACCAATTGTACGCTGTTTGCCCTCAGGTTTCTTATATCTGATTTTAATTTTTTCATAACCATTGCGTCTCGCTCTGCGCGCTAACTCAGTAATTCTGTCCAGCAAACTATCATCTTTTTTGGTCACTACCCCCAGTTTTATAACCCTGGCTTGTTCGCGAAAAAAATTGGGTTCATCAAAGTCAACGCCACCTGCTTGTGTCCGGCTGATGAGTTCAATCCCTTCCACAGTTCCTTCATCTAAATCGTCTTTGAATTTTGATGACACATCACTTTCTAACTTTGCAACAGGCCTATATTTTTTTCGTCTATTGTTGTCAGTCTCATCTTCAAACGTCAGGTCGGTCGAAAGACTCTTAAAGAGTGACCTGATAAACGGTTCTACATTGGAACGGCCCAAGCCTGTCACTTGTTCCATAAGCAACTGATAAGAACCATCGTCAGCCTTAGCCCGCTTTATCACGGCATGGCCGGAAACGGCGATTCCCTCACCATCTAACCGATGGATCGGCCTGAGCTGGTTTGTATTCATATTCATGAAGACAGGATCAGTTGTATTTTTATCAGCATACTGGAACAACAACTCAACATGAGACTCTGTAACGTTGATGTCAGCAATTCGAATGGAGGCAGTATCATTACGAATGAGTTTGATAGCTTCGTCATCTTGTACAGAAGCTACAAGCTGCGGGAGAATATCGTTCAGCTCAAACTCAGGGGCGTGTTCTGGTTCCGTTTCAATTCTCAACCCCTGAAATAATACCCAACGTTCATATAAACCCAGCATCGCTTATCCTTCTAATGTTATTTGACGAAATTGAAACAGCAAACGTGGGTACAAACAGTTGTTCTACTATCGCTCTTCCTGTTTGTTTAGGGGAGTAATAGCTTGGCTTTCCTGATCAACCTTAATTTTGTTGCGCCGTTTCTTATCCTTTTTGGCTTTTTTAATCGCGGCTTGCAATTCAATAATTTCTTCCAAGCCGTTATTGCCTAAGGCAGTACCACTAATATAAATATTTGTTTTACCAAAAATTATCATCGGACAGCTCTCTCGATTCTCATCTATTAGTAGGATTGAATATAGTAAATACTCCGTTATTTGCCAGAACCATTGCAGAAATTTACCTGACTGATCTGATCGGTTAAAAAATATATGTTTGTAGGTATGTCATAAAACTTGCTCTTCCGATTTCTTAGCCTTCTTCTGTTTCTTCCTGGCTTTCTTCAGCTGCTTTTTTACTGACTCGTCGGAGTGTGTATGAATGTGATGAATGGTAACTGAGGTTTTACCTGCGAAATGAAAATACATGCGCTATCCCTGATTACTGCAACCGTTTTCATAATACCGATCAGCTGAAAACGGTCATTCGTCCATTCGTATGAGCAGTCATGACATATGTCAGGCTATTTTTTGATATTTCCCATGATGAACGGGTACTACTCGATTATACGAAAGAGTATTCTCAAGAACTTAACAAGCGTGTCTTTGGTAGGGTCATACATCAAGTCATACGTGGCTAATATCAATTCTGCCACCTCGTTCGGTGGTGGTTTCTTGTTGATTTCCGCCAGTCCTTCTATGATCTCTTCAATCGCCTGAGTTAATCGTTCACGATCAAGAACAGCGCAACTGTCCGTAGCCTCTTTATCTGTGTGGCTTTCACCAATGTTCTCGGAATCCATGATTATTCTTCTCAGCTACTACTCTATTTTTTGTTGCCCATAACAAAGTCGCCTTTGACCTTATTTTTTGCACCAGATTTGATGACCTGCCCAACTTGAACGTCAGTCTCACCGGTGAAGTTAAAGCCAGGTAGTATTTTTGAGAGCTTGTCTTTCTGTTTTTTGGCAGGTTTTCCGGCAATCACTATTTCTAAAACGGAGCGACGTTTGGCTGACCCCATCTTGCGATAGCCTTCCAGTAACAATTCTTCGTCGGGAGCTAATACAGGTAGTTCTGTAGCTTTGGTGGCAGTCCCTGTTAGAACATAAAGTAAATCAACTCCGGCATCTTCAAGGCATGCTAATTGATCACCTGTTGGCGTTGAAACACCCTTTTCCCAGTCAATAACAGTTCGATTTTTTGCATTAGCCATTTCACCAAAAATTGCTTGGTTTAAGCCCAATCTCTTCCTTTCCTGTTTTATCCGCGCACCAATAGCTTCACGGAGTTCCTTGATCTCTTCTAAATTCACGAAAATACCTGCACAAAAATTAGTTTGACATATGCAGAAATCTGCACAAAAATAATCACTGTTGAGAATCGAAACATTAAGTCATCAAGTAGACTATACGGAGAATTGTACATGCATCCGGCCCACATTAAAGCCCTGTTAGAGATAGAGGGATTTACAGCCTCATCTATTGCCGATGAACTCGACGTTCATCGCACTGCTGTATCCAAGGTGATTTACGGCAACTCAGTATCAAAGCGGATTCAGAACCGTATTGCTGAAATTACTGGTAAAACCGTAAGTGAACTCTGGCCAGAGAAACGTCGCCGCATTCGCCGCACTGCTGATGAGATCAGGAGTGCTGTATGAGCACTCATCAATCTGCCGAACGCATCCTGACCGTGCTTGATCTGTTGCTACAGCGCACCGTCCACGGTCTGACCCCCAGCGAGATCGCCAAGGCCACTGGCTACTCCGCCCCCAATGTCAGCCGCTACGTGGCCGTTTTGGAAAGCACCGGCTGGGCCGAGCGAATCCCCGAAACCAATCGTATTCGTGCCAGCGTGCGCGTGGCGCAGCGCGCGATGGGCGTACTGCAAGAATTTGACCGTGCACAGCAACGCCTTGGCGAGCTGCGCACCCGCATCACCACCCCGATTAATTGAGGTGAATTATGACTAAACAAACACTTATTCAGACAGATCAGGCTTATACCAAGGATGAGATGGGTCTCGGTTTTGGCCGTCCTTATGTTGGAGATAGAAAAAATCATAAAGAACATCATCAGCCATATTCTCAAGTTGAAACGCAACCTGGTCATCCACATCCGCATTGCGCTCCAGTTCCTCCACCGCTCTGCGCATCATCGCCTGCAATATCTGAAGATCAATGTGTCCACTCTTCGAAAGCTCGCGAGCCAATATGCGATAGCTATAAGCCAGCGCCAGGCTTAGTTGTTTTTGCGCGTAAATTTCTTCGCGTAATGCTTGGAGTTCGTCGTTCATGAAAAACCTCTTATGTCCATTAAATCGTGATTAACCCTAACGAATCGAGGATAACACATGCCCCGCAAAGCAACCCCCCAAGGTATTGAAGCCGAAGTCATCGCCGCAGGTGATGATATTAGTCATGTCGGCGATGCCGCCAACGAGCTGGTGCTGGCACAGCAGCGCATCAACGAAAGCGCTGTGGCCCTGGCACACCAGCTCAAGTATGACGGACCATTGACGCCCGATGCGCTGGAAACCGGGATCCGGGACAGTCAGCAGCGCGTCAGCCTGGAGCTGTTCAACATCGGCCAGCGGTTATTGCTGCTCAAAGAGCAGTGTGCTCATGGCGAGTTTATGGAACGTATCGAGCGTTTAGATCTTTCTTATCGTATGGCAGCAAAATTTATGCAGGTCAGTCTCAAGTTCTCAAATGTGCCGTCAACGGCACATTTGCAGAAGCTCGGTAAAACCAAGCTGATTGAACTGTTAGCACTGGATGATGAGGAAGTTGAAGCACTGACAGAGGATGGCTCTGTGCGTGGCATCACCCTGGATGAAATAGACAGCATGTCATGCAGTGAACTGCGCAAACAGTTACGCGAATCCCGCAAACAGGGCGAAGCCAAAGACAAGTTACTGGCCACCAAAAACCAGAAGATTGACGAACTGTTTCAGGCCAGCCAGACCGACTTAACCTCAGCGGACGAACACCTTCAGCAACTGCATACCAAGTTAGCCGGGCTGACCGGCAAGATCAGCGCAACATTGCTCACTGACGTGCGTAGAACGATGACCGAGATTACCGATCACCACACCCTGCACGGTGGTGATTCCGGCCAAATCATGAACGGACATTTGCTGCAAATCAGTTGTGAAATTGCCGACCTGCGCGATGGCTTTGCCTTACACACCATGGCCGATGGCCGGGCGGAATGGGAGGGCTATGATGGCGAGGGCGATGCCCACCTGCAAGATGACCTTCTGGGCGAGCAGGAGGCTTAATCATGGGGCTGTCGTCTGAGGTACTGGTAGATGCCTGGCGTCAGGCGGAAGCCGCCGGTCATGGTAAAAAGCAGGACATACTGAAGGCAGCTGCCAAACGCCTGGGTGTCTCGTTGTCTACGCTTTACCGGGAACTGGAAACCGCTGGCCTGAAAAAGCCACGGCAGCAGCGGTCAGACGCTGGTGACTTTGTGTTAAGCCGTATCGAAGCACAGGTGTTGAGTGCCTTCCTGATGCAGGCGTACCGCGCCAATAACAAGAAACTGTGCTCAATCGCCAATGCCCTTGAAGTGCTCCGTAAGAACGGTGAACTGATCGCGGGCCGAGTGGATGACACCACCGGCGAAATAACCTACCTGTCAGAGAATGCCTGTTCCCGTGCTCTGCGTCATTACGGACTGCATCCTGAACAGTTACGCCGCCCATCGGCCAGTATTCGTCAGCGCAGTTTGCACCCGAATGATGTCTGGCAGATCGATGCGTCGATCAGCACGCTGTTTTATGTACCGGAGTCAGGTCTGGCGGACATGGCACCGGGGGAGTTTTACAAGAACAAACCCGGTAATTTTGAGAAGATCAAGCGCCAGCGGCTAACCCGCTATGTCGTCACCGATCACACCAGTGGCGCGGTGTTCTGCTGGTATGTTGCTGGCGGCGAATCGATTGCAAACCTCGGTGAAAGCTTGCTCGAAGCCATGCGTGATAAACCCGGCGAATCGCTCTATGGCGTTCCGTTTCATCTGTATTACGACCCCGGTTCAGCGGCGACCAAAACGTTTAAACGCTTCCTGTCTGCCTTGGGCGTAATACCGGTAGTGCATAGTGTCGGAAATGCCCGTGCCACTGGGCAGGTTGAAGTGACACACAACCTCATCGAGACTCAGTTTGAAGTCGGTTTTAAATACACTACCGTGCCCGGTATCGACTGGATCAATACCAAGGCCCGCCAGTTCTGCCGCTGGTTTAACGCTAAACGGGTGCACTCCCGCCACGGTAAAACCCGGCTGGCCAAGTGGATGGAGATTGCCCAAGAGCAGTTGCGTATCGTTGATATCGATCTGGCCCGTGAACTGCTGAACCGTGAACCGGTGCCGGCGAAGGTATACGACGATATCCGCATCCAGTTTAAAGGCCAGCGTTACGATGTGTCAGGCGTTCCCGGTGTCTGCATCGGTGAAAAGCTGCCGGTCACCATCAACCCGTTGATACCGGGACATGCCTGGGTCGTGTTGTACGAAGATGGGCATGAAGTCCTGTTCCCCATTGAGCCCGTGGTGTTGGATGACCATGGCTTTGAAATTGACTCCCCGATTATTGGCCGCGAAGTCAAAGCCCCTGCTGATACCGTACTGGACACTAACCGCAAGGCCATTCAGCGCCTGATCTACGAAGTGGATACCGATGAAGCCGCCCAGCAGGCCGCCAAGGCTCGCAAGGTGCCGTTTGGGGGCCGCATCGACCCGTACAAACATTTAGATGACCTGCCCGATGTCAGCGTGCTGCCGCGCCGTGGCACCGCCCATCTGATCAACAAAGACCAGCGCATCGTTGAGCAGTTACTGACCCATGCCGAAGCCGCGCTGCGCCTGAAACCCCGCCTGCACTGGACTGCAAAACACTACACCGCGCTGACCCAACGCTACCCCGAAGGTGTACCGGAATCGGCGCTCGATGAACTGCTGGCTGAGTGGTCTCACACACCCGTGCAACAGGGAGGTAACCGCTGATGTTGAATCTCAATACCGCACTGGAAACACTGTCCATAACCCGCACCGAGCTGGCCCGTGAAATCGGCATTAGCCGATCCGCGATGAGCACACTATGCAATCACGGCAAATGGCCGGCCACGTTAGATCAACAGGATTTGCAGCAGCGTATTACCGCGCTGCTGCGTGAAAGAGGTGCCAGCGCGGCAACGCTGGCGGCCCTGTTTGAAACCGCGTCCACGCTCACCCAAGCAGCTGACGCAATCACACCCAAGGAACTTGATATGCTACTGCGAAAACAACCTCTGTATCCAGCGACCAAGAAACACTTTCGCTTATTCACTGATCCTTTCGGTGAACTCACCGACTCGGCTCAGGTCTACGACACGCCAGATGTCCGCTATGTGCGACTCGCCCTGGCCCAGACGATTACCAGTGAACGCTTTATTGCCGTCTGTGGGGAATCCGGGGCCGGCAAAAGCACGCTGCGCCGTGACTTACTTGATCGCATTCAGCGTGAATCGCTGCCGATTTTAGTGATCGAACCATACGTTTTAGGGCTTGAAGACAACGATAAAAAAGGCAAAACACTCAAAGCGACCGACATCGCTGCCGCCATCATTCGCAACGTTGATCCGCAAGCGCGTATCTGTCAGACCGCTGAGGCCCGCTATGCACAATTGCACCGCGTATTGCGCGAGTCACGCCGGGCGGGTAACCGACATGTATTGATCATTGAAGAAGCACACGGACTGAGCGTTCCGACCCTCAAACATCTCAAAAGATTCTACGAGTTGGAAGATGGTTTTAATCGGTTGCTCAGTATTGTTCTCATCGGTCAGACGGAGCTTGAACAAAAACTCGCAGAGAACCGGTCAGAGGTCCGAGAAGTTGTTCAACGTATCGAGTTAATTACGTTGGATCCGCTGGACGCCCACCTTGAAGGTTATCTCAAGCATCGGCTTGAAGCCGTAGGTAGCAGGTTGGACGACGTGATGGACAAAGCCGCGATCGATGCCCTGAGAACAAAATTGACAGTGCCATCGCGTGATCGTCACAGCCGTTCAATCAGTTTGTTGTATCCGCTGGCGGTCGGTAACCAGCTTATTGCCGCGATGAATATGGCAACAGATATCGGCGCACCCAAGGTCACAGCCGACATCATCAAGGCCGTTTAGCCGGAGGGCATCATGATGCTGACTGATGAACTACTCGAAACGTTGGCGGATGAATTTGTAGAACTCGAACTGAGTAAGCATGGCATCAGTTTGCCTCAGTTCCTGCTCAACCCGGCCCGCTTTCGAGAACAAGCCAAAGACAAACACACGCAGCGCACCGGTGCTGCGGTCGATGAACGCATGTTTCATCTGCGCCATCCGCGCAGAAGGAGTCATTAATGAAATCTCATATTGCTACGCAGAACTACAAAATGGCTTGCGGATTGTCTGCTGCAATGTCAGCAGTCGATCATCTGCAAAAACATGACGTGGAAATTCTGGAAGTGGGTATCAAAGACGGCAATGCATACATTATCAGCAGTGATGCCCGTACTTGCCCAGATATCAAAATAGTCAGTGAATACCGGGCGTTGGGGTTTATCAGATACCGTGCAGAACTCTGCGGCTGCCTGGTGCAATGGCAGGAAAATTACCTCACCGATGGAGATGCCGCATGAACGCACTACTGAAACGACTGCCGGCACTGATGCTGTTGATAGGTGCGATCACCATCATGCAATCACACGCCATTGAGTTCTGGAGCCAGTACACCGGCAAGTTGGGTGTGGTCTGGTCGCTCATGTTAGAGGGCGCTGCTCTGTGGCTGTGGGCGCAGCGCAGCATCAGCCGCAACCTGATGGCCCTGGTTGCCAGCGCTCTGGTGCTGACTGGCCCGCTGTATCAGGTCAGTGCCCCAGCCATTGCTCAGTGGCAACAATCCACGGCCCAGCCGGAACTGCTGCACAAACGCGAACAGCAATTGCAGGATCAACGCGCCACCTTGACCGCCAACCTGGCCACCTACAACGCCAACTCAGAAAGCCGTATCGGTTGGGCGGGTCGTATTGACGACGCCAATCAGGCGTTAGCGTCCGTGAATGATCAACTCCATGCCCTCTATGCCGAACAGGCACACACGACACCGATGCCGTGGCAATCGCTCGCCGTGATCGTCATGCAGGCACTGGCGTTGATGCTGTTTCAGATCCTGATTGTGCTGTGTATCCGCGCGATCACTGCACCGGTGCCGAAGTCATCACAGCAACAGCAACAGCCACTGGCCGCGACCGGTACCGCTGTTGACCGTGCGATTCAAGTGGTAAAGCACAACGCCAAAGCCAAAAAAAGCCAGAGCGCTGCGGCGTAGTCATTCCATTTAACCTGGCACGTAAAAATAGAGGACCGCCCTATGAGTAGCTGGTATCAACGCAGCATGAGTTTCATCCGGCAGCAAAAAGCTGAACATCCTGAGATGCCCCATGCAGAACTCAGAAAACACTGCTCAAAGCATTATCCATTCAGTGAGCGACGCGGTTATGCCTATAAAGCGTTTTTGCACGCCATGCGGGATGTGTTCGGACAGCAGCGCAAAGCCAAAGGTAACCAACATGAACTGCTGTGAACTTGAATCCGTACAGAATTTTAAGCGCCTCAACATTGCTGCGATTAACACCCTGCAAGCAGGCCCTTTGAAGTTGTGGTTGGCGGCGCTATTCGGCCAAGTAAGCAAAATTACTGAAGATAAAACAGTCCACAGCTTGCGCATATGGCGCGGGCGTGAATATTACATAAGCAAAGAGAATATCTTATGAACAACATTATTGAAGGTTACATGCGTAACCATCGCGGATGTTTAGTCCCCGAAAACCAGATACGAGAACAAGACAAGCTGCGCGATGCAACTGTGTCCGATCTGGCTCGCAAGGCAATCTGGCTCAATGAGCAATTGAGCAGCTTCAAGCAACAGGCACTGAACGATATCGCCGATCTGATCCAGATTGCCGCCGATAAATGGCAGGTCGATCTGGCCGGCAAAAAAGGCAATATCACCCTGACCAGTTTCGATGGTGAGTACCGCATTCAGCGGGTATACGCAGAGCGCATTGTATTTACCGAGGAGATAGCGGCGGCTCAGGCATTATTTGTAAATTGTCTGAACCGATGGAGTGAGGGTGCGAATAAATACTTGCGAGTCGCAATAGATAGATCGTTCCGTACCAACAGCAACGGTCAGATCAAGACATCTGAATTACTGGATCTGCTGCGTTGGGAAGTTGATGACCCTGAGTGGATCAAAGCCACCGATGCACTCAAACAATCCATATCAGTTAGCGGAAGCACAGTTTATGTCCGTGTGTATCGGCGTAAGCCGAATACCGATGAATATCAATTGATCAATCTGGATCTGGCGGGTGTGTGACATGACAGTCTCAAATAAAAAAATACTCGACAAAATCCGCAAATGTCTGGCACTGGCCAAGAGCAGCAACCCGCATGAAGCGGCGGTCGCCTTGCGCCAGGCTCAAAAGCTGATGCAGGCTCACAATGTCTCAGAGCAGGACGTGGATCTGTTGAACGTGCAAGCGTTTTGCACCACGGCAGGCCGGGCTAAAAAACCGGCGCGTTGGATGCACGGACTCGTTGCAGTAGTGTGCAAAGCATTTGAGGTTGAAGCGATTTTTCAATCACTATATGAGGGCGGTGCCGCTGTGAAATTTATTGGCATCGATGAGAAACCAGAGGTGGCCGGGTATGCGTTTGATGTTCTGTATCGCCAACTTGTACGGGATCGTAATGCACATATCAAACAACAGTCACGGTGCAAACCCGCTACAAAAACGCGCAGAGGTGATCTGTTTGCGGAAGCCTGGGTAGGCGCGGTGCACGATCACATTGTGAAGTTTGCACAACCAATCCCAGACGCACATAAAACATTGATTAAAAGTTATCTGGATAAACGTCACAGTAACAGGGTCGATGCAATTACTAAAAAACACACGGCGAAAAGAAACGATTGGCAATCAGAAATGGCCGGTTATAAACAGGGGAAAAAATGCACAGTTGAATCGTGGCGTTAACGGTACTCAGCGCGAGGCTTTGGAGAATCTGTCATGAAAAACAAACTATCTGACTTAAATAATCATCTGTTTGCACAGCTTGAACGCCTGAGCGATGAAAGCCTCAAGGGTGAAGAGCTGGAGCGTGAAATCAACAGAAGCAATGCAGTGACCACTGTTTCACGCGAAATCATCAGCAACGCTAACACGGTATTGAAAGCGGAACAATTACGCATTGAGTGCGGTCAAGTCGGGCGTTTCAGTGGTGCAATCAAAAATCTGTTGGGTCACGAAAATGGCAATTAAATGGACTGAACAGATGCTGGATTATATTCGCCGACAGGCACCCAACCATAGCCACCGGCATATTGCTGATGATCTGTCGTGCATGACTGGGCTGGAAATCACGGAAGGCATGGTGAGATCGACTACGAAGCGCTATAAAATTAAAGGGCGTGACTGTCGTTTTCGGCACGGTAGTATCCCTGCAAATAAAGGGCTGAGTATTCCATCCCACACGAATTCTGTAGCAACACAGTTTAAAAAGGGTAGCAAGCCAACGACTTGGTTACCCATTGGTTCTGAACGCATTGCCGATGGCTATGTACAGGTCAAAATGACCGACACTGGCTATCCACCCAGGGACTGGGTAGCAAAACATCGACTGATCTGGGAGGCACACAATGGCCCTTTGCCCGATAAAACCATGCTTCGATTTATCGATGGTGACCGGACAAACATTCGTCTGGATAATTTGCTGGCAGTCACGCGTCAGGAAAATGCAGTCATGAACCGCTGGTTAAGAGTCAATGATATGCCGGAAGGTGGGCTGATCAGTCTCCACTTGATGGCCAAAATCAAGATCAAAGCAAGTCAGCGGAAAAAGGAGTTCAGTTGAGATGAGTTCCAAAGCCCACAACCTGAAAGCCCAGATCCATATCGCAAAAACCCAGCTCGGCATGGATGACGATGTCTATCGTGCACTGCTGGAGCAGACAACGGGTAAACGCAGTTGCCGTGATATGACCGCGCGTGAGTTGTTAAGGGTCATTGAACAGCTCAAGCGCAAAGGCTTTCGTCCGAGACGTAAAAACAGCTCTTCGGACAAAGGCCCACGCTCATCAACATTCAAAAGCCAGGGCGATAAAATCCGCGCCCTGTGGCTTGATATGTTTAACCAGGGGATCGTCCGCGATGCTTCTGAAACCGCACTGCGTAATTACATTAGACGTATGACGCGGGGCAAATATGCCGCCCCGCAATTCTGCGATGCCAAAACGGCTTCTCACATTATTGAGGCGTTGAAGCAGTGGCAGAAGCGCTTTAAACCCGAAGGGGGTCATCATGAGCGAGACGCGTAAAATGATGCGTGATGCGCCAGAAATGTTATACAACCTGTTTGATGCGGCGACTCGCGCCGCACAACAGGCTGGCTTAAATGACGAACAGGCTGACCAGCTTGCGATTCAAATTATTGATGAACTTGAGGAGCACTGGGCAGGGTTACAGCTTTATTTCGCGAAAGGGACTCGGATGCGTTTGCGCCAACGTGACCTTGATATCTACCGAGAGTTTTCAGGACACAATCATGCTGAACTCGCAGCAAAATATAAAGTCTCCATCGTGTGGGTATATGCGATTGTGAAACGAGTAAAAGACGCAATTCACGATGACGCACAGCAACCGCTGTTATAGCGTCGCACATGCTGACAGCTACCAATGCTCATGATTTTTCAGAACTCGCGTATAAACAGCGTTATGACGCGTCAAAGAGCATAATTATTCTGCTGCTCTGAACTGCATTCTCTTCCCGCCGATCAATCCTTTCAAAATTCGTTAAACGGCTTTAAAAGACGCACGATATTTTTGTGCGGATACTGGCATCACGTTCAAACAAAGTGATGCGATGCATGGCAACTATTCCACTATTCAAAACGGGTATACATACAGACATGAACGGCAATACGCTGTCGTTCAGTGAAGATGATCTTACGCTGTCTGCCGCCGCTTACAATCCGTCGATTCACGAAGCTCCATTAGTTATTGGTCATCCTTCCCATGAGGCTCCTGCCTGGGGCTGGGTGAAAAGTCTTGATGTCAGCGCTGGCAATATGATCGCCATTGCTGACCAGGTGAATGCCGATTTTGCCGAGCTGTATAAAAACGGTTCGTATAAAAAAGTCTCTGCCTCGTTCTATCCGCCGCACAGCAAACACAACCCGGTGCCGGGTGTGTATTACCTGCGCCATGTCGGATTCCTGGGTGCGCAACCACCCGCGATAAAAGGATTAAGGGCTTCTGAATTCAGCGAAGCCGACGACTGCATCACCATCGAATTTTCCGAAACATCCGAAACCACTCAACCGACCGAAGAGGACACTACCGTGACGCCGGAAGAAGCTGCCGCGCTTGCTGCGCAAAACCAACAATTGCAACAGCAGTTAGCTGCTGCCCAAGCAGAGGCCGATAGCGCAAAAGCGACTGCGGCTAAAATCGAAACCGACCGCAGACACGAAAAGAACCTGGCATTTGCGGAAACACTCGCGGCTGAAACCCGTATTTCCAAAGACAGTGTGCCGGTGTATGCCCAGGCGTTGACCGAATTGCAAAACCTCTCTGGAGATGTAGCTAACTTCGGTGAAGGTGACGCTGCGAAACCGTTGCATGAAGTACTCGCCGCATCCCTGAAAGCCATGCCGCCGCGTGTCGAATTTGGAGAGTTCGCTACCAAGGACAAAGTCAAGGACGACGACAAGGACGAAGACGCCGTGCAGTACGCCGAAAACACACCGCCGGAATCCATTGCACTGGATAAAAAAATCCGCGCATACATGAAAACCAACGGTGTCGATTACACCACTGCGGCGCATGCCGTAGCGAACAAGTAGGAGCCTGACTGATGCCCCGTTTATCTAACCTGAGGATTCAAGATCCCGTTCTGACTAACCTAGCCATGGGTTACCGCAATAACACCTATGTCGCCGAGGCGCTGTTTCCACTGGCCGAAGTCGACAAAGAAGGCGGCAAGATCCCGAAATTTGGCAAGGATCATTTCCGTCAATATGCGACTGAACGGGCCTTGCGCGCCAAGTCCAATCGTATTCAGCCGAGTAACATTGGCAGTGTCGATGTCGTCCTCGATGAACACGATCTGGAATACCCGATTGACTACCGCGAAGACAGCGAAGCGGCGTTTCCGCTACGCGCCCATGCCACCAATGTGGTGACTCAGGGCATTCAGTTACGGCGGGAAAAGTACTGTGCCGATCTGGCTCAGAGCACTGCCAGTTATGCCGCGAGCAATAAAATCACCTTGTCCGGCACGGATCTGTTCAGTGATTCATCGTCCGATCCCGAAGGGATTATTGATGATGGCAAAGAAGCTATTCGCCAGATGATTGGCCAGGACCCCAACACCATGGTCATTGCAAAAAACACATGGCGGGTATTGAAGCGTCACCCCGCTTTACGCCAGTTGTTATCGACTTCGATCAAGCGCCTGCTGACGCTGAAAGACCTTCAGGACATTTTCGAAGTTGAAAACATCGTGATCGGTTCTGCGGTCACCGCAGATGACAGCGATACGCTGAGTGATATCTGGACCAAGAGCATTACGCTGGCCTACGTACCCACCCAGCAGGCCAATATGAACCGATCCATGTATGAGCCGAGCTATGGCTACACCCTGCGCCGTAAAGGTTCGCTGGTCGTAGATACTCGTACCGAAGACAACAAGATTGAACTGATTCGTCAAACGGATATTTACAGGCCCTATTTGCTCGGTGCCGATGCCGGTTATCTGATCAGTAATACCCATTAACCGGAGGCATCATGACTCAGCAAACCAAAACGCTTGAATCATTGGATCTTTCCAGTCTGGCGCCGGAAGTCGGCACCTGGGTGGCGGTGATCAATGAGCGTGTTCAAGCGCGAACCCTGAAACTGACCTCCGCTGGCGTGCCGGATATTCCAGCTCTGGAGGCGGCCGTCGAACTGCCTGACGGTGAGAAAGTAAAGCTCACTGCAAAACTGCGTGACGAAGCCTGGAACGCATATCGCGAGTTGACAAAAGCTATTCCAGCACCGGATCAAAAAATCGATGAAGTCGGAGATGAGTATCTGGTACTGGAGCCTATTAAGCATGACGGAGATTTGTATCCTCCTGCGTCATTTATCTATCTGAGTGAATCCGCTGCAAAATCCCTGCTGGGTTGCGGTGCGATTCGTCATGAACCACAGGAGACCCAATCATGAAAACTCATTCTCCCATTTTAGTGATGTCGATCACCGCGTTATCCGACATTGCACAGCGCCGGTTTGTCGGTCTCGGCGGTGATGTATGTGCCGCCGGTGCGAAGGCCCTGGGTGCGACCGAATTTGAGGTGGCCGCAGGTGAACAAGCCTCTGTTAATGCGATAGGCGCGATACTCATCGAGGCAGCAGGCGCGATCAGTGCCGGGGCTGAAGTCGAGTCCGATGCCAACGGCAAAGCCGTAACCTTAAGCGCGGGTATCAGTAACGGTTATGCGCTGGATGCTGCAACCGCAGATGGTGACATCATCCGGATTGTGAGAGGGATTTAAACCATGACCGCCTATGCCACCGTTGCCGATTTAGCAGCCGTTGCTTTAGACGGTTGGGAAGAACTGGCCCAACGCACCACCCGTGACCCCAGGGTCATCGGTGAGCTTCTGGAGCAGTTGTACAACGGCGAAACACCCACAGCGGATGCGGATGTAACGGCACTGGCAACGGCGGCGCTGACCAAACTGGAAAGCACTCTCGACGCGGTCAGCCGCTACGCAGACACGTATCTCAACCAGCGTTATCGCGATGCGATTCCGTTGGCGCAAGAACTGTATGCGGATACCGGTTTGCCATTCGCCGTCGCTAGCATCGCCATGGGAAGGCTTTATGGCGTGAACCAGTCTGACGAGCTACGCAAAACCATTGCTCAAAGTGAAAGCTATTTACGTGACCTGGCCAGCGGTGTCGCCTCGCTGAACTATCAGCAAGCCTCAACACCCGAAGCACCCGGAAAGATGCACGTAAAAGCAAAATCCAGTGCTTTCGATTGGAGCGGTTACTGATGTTCGGCGATATCGAAACCGCAATTGTCGAGCAGTTAAAAAGCAAGCTCGATAGAAGCACGTACGTGCTGACTAGCCGCGAGTTATCGGAGATCGACGAAGAACGCCAGCCCACTCCTGCCGTGCATGTGATTTACAACGGCTACCGGGTCATCGAATCGCGGGCTGATGGATCAGCCGCCAGGATAGAACAAAACTGGCTCGCAGTGATTGCAGTGCGAAACCAGCGACAACCCGGCAGTGGCTCAGCGGCGAGGACCGATGCCGTGAACTTATTAACACCAACTGCAAACGCGCTGATGGGCTTTAAACCGGATGTGGCGAGTAAGCCATTGCGCCTGACAAACGCACCGGCCGCCGGCAATGCCAGAGGGTTCATGTATGTCCCGCTTGCATTTTCCGTCGAGACCATTCTGAAACAAACAAACTGAGGTGGAAAATGACCACTAAAAACACACAAATCGAAGTGACGCTGAAAAAAGCGCACAAACATGCCGGCAAAGCATTTACCGCCGGTGACAAAATCCAGGTCGGGCCAGTCGCCGCAGAATGGTTGTTTGGTCAGGGCATCATCGACAATCCGGCCAGCGCCATGGCAGCCAGCGCCGAGACCAAAAAGGAGACTAAATAATGGCACGTGTAGCGGTGTACAAACCGTACCTCGGCAGTGGCCAGGTGTATTTAACCGATCTGTCGGTGAGCAATGGCCCAAGTTATGAAATCGGCAACGTCTCAGAACTGAAACTTTCCGTTGATGAAGAGGTCATCGATGAAAAAGACCGCAGCCGATCCGGCGGTGGTACCTGGGCCGAAGTGCGCCGTATTAACTCGGTGACTGCGAGTTTTACCATGCACGATTTGAATGCCGACAACCTCGCGCTGGCAACCAAAGGCACGGTCACCATCATTGAATCGGGTTCAGTGACTGATGAAGCCGTCACCGCCTGGGCCGGTGCGCTGGTACGCCTTGCGAATCCCGCGCCAACCTCTGTCGTGGTGACCAGTGATGACGGCAATACCACCTATACCGAAACCACTGATTACGAGGTGCGCAATGAGGGCCTCTTTATTGTGTCCAGTGGTGCCATTGCCACGGCGGCAGCCAGTGCATCAGTGGCGCTGAAGGTGAACTACAGCTATGGAAAGTATCACCAGGTGGAAGCACTGGCAGGCAGTTCTACGTACTGGGGTTTGACCTTCGGTGGCATGAACGAGGCTGACAGTGACAAACCCTGCATCGTGGATTTGCACAAAGTGAACATCGGTGCGGCGTCTGAACTGAGTTTGATCGGCGATGAACTGGGCACGATTGCGGTGGAAGGCAAGCTGCTGAAAGACACTTCAAAAGGCAGTGCTGAGTCCGCGTACTACCGCGTTCAGATGGTGTAAGGCGCGGGTCTTCAGGGAGGAATAAAGGCGGCTCGGATGGCCGCCTTTTTTAAAGTTATTTACCGAACAACAGGCGGATCAGTTTGATGAAGATTGCAGCAATAAATGCGAACACAGCGATAAACAGAGCAGCAATAGTTACCAAGCCAAGACCTGTGATGAACATGTTTTCAGTATCCACGTTATTTACTTCCAAATAAATCATAACGCTGGGGAAAACAATGATGCCGAAGAGCACAAGTAGACGTCCAAACCACTTATCACTAGTTTTTACTTTATGAGTATTTTCCATGACTAAAGATCTCAATTTTTCACTGACACTCAGTGTAGATAAAAAAGACGGCGAATCCAACCTTCAGGCATTTAATCGCACGTTCAAAGCAGCGATGCAGGATATTGGTAAAAGTGCTGAAGACATTGATGCGTTCAGCGGGCTGGTAGCGGATTTGGTCCAGGGTAAAAGAAGCGTCGAAGAACTCGATGCCGAAACTCGACAACTCTACAACACCTACAAAGAAGGCGCCCAATTAGCGGCGGATAAAGACATCCTTGGCCTGCGCGCTCACGCGGATATTCAGCAGGAAATTGACGCCACCCGCGCCGCCTATGAGCGGTTAAAAACATCGGGCACATTGAGTCAGCAGGAACTGGCTCAGGCTGCATTGGTGACCGAAAACCGCATCCGTGATCTGAAAAAACAAACCAATGGTTGGGTGGAATCATTGGAGGGTGCCAAGGGTTCACTGGCCGCTTTGGCCGGTTCAGCGGCGGGTGTCTCATTACTGGTCGGCCAGGCCATTGATTTTGAATCGGCGATGGCGGATGTGCGCAAAGTGGTGGATGCCACTGATCAGCAATTTGATGACCTGAATGGGCGTATCAAACAGATGTCTACCGAGTTGCCGATTGCCGCCGAAGGCCTTGCTCAAATTGCCGCTGCCGGTGGTCAATTGGGTGTGCCGATTGATCAGCTTGATCAGTTTGTGGAACTGGCGGCCAAGGTGTCTGTGGCGTTCAATTTAACTGCGCAACAAGCCGGTGAGGCCATCGCGAAACTCAGCAATATTTTTAACATACCCATCCAGAACGTCGAGCAACTGGGCGACGCGATTAACGTGCTGGGTAACACCACGGCAGCACGCGAAGCTGACATCCTGGATGTGCTCACCCGCATAGGTGGTACCGCAAGTCAGTTTAAACTCACCGCTGAACAATCGGCCGCATTAGCTGCGACGATGATTGAAATGGGTGCTACCTCCGAAGTGGCCGGCACCGGTATCAATGCGCTGCTCAGCAAATTACAAACCGCCAATGTGCAGGGTGCCGATTTCCAGGCCGCGCTGGAAGGCATCGGCTTATCCGCCACCCAACTGGCCGATAATATTCGCGACAACCCGCAGCAAGCGCTCACCGAATTTTTACGCACATTGAGCCAACTTGATGACCAAAGCCGTGCCGAAACGCTGACCCGACTGTTCGGCCAGGAATACCAAGACGATATCAGCCGGTTACTGAATGGCCTGGATAAATACCAAGCATCGCTGAACCGGATTACCGATGCCGGGAATACCGCAGGTGCGATGCAAAAAGAATTTGCAGCACGGATGCAAACCACCGAGGCACAGATCCAGTTGATGCAAAACGGTCTTAATGAAATTGCAATCAATCTGGGCAGCATTTTCTTACCTGCCATCCGTCAAGCCGCCATCGGCATTGGCAGTGTGTCCAATGCGATTGCTGGTTTTGTCGAAGCTAATCCGGCTATCGCAGCTATTGCAACGTCACTGGGAACAGTAGCGGTGTCAGCCGGGGCACTGCGTTTATTGTTCTTATCGCTTGGCGTTGTGGGTAGTAAGGCGTTTGGAAATATTCGCAATGAAGTGCAATTAACTCGCTTATCCCTTACTGAAATGTCTGCTTCTGTAGGCAAAGTTGGTGCCGCCGTAAGAGTGGTTGGTGGCTTATTTGCAGCGTGGTCTATTGGTAAGGACATCGGTACTCAATTATCAGAACAATTCGAAGTAGTGCGTTTGGCCGGTGTGCGTCTTGCGCAGGGTTTTACCATTCTGATGGAAGCGGCACGTGCGGCGATTGATGCACTGATGCATCCAGGGAGCCTGGGTGAAGTATGGGACGAATTCAACGCGAATCTGAAACAGATCAATCAGACTTACGCAGAGATGTATGAGTATGTCGATTCCGGCCAGGATGTGATTGATAAAAATACCCAGGCCCTAGATGATATGGGTAGTGCAGCCGATAACGCTGGACAAAAACTGCGTGATGCTTTTTCGCAAATTGATCTCACATCAACCGCCGGCGTGCTCGAATTCACTAAGCAACTGGATACCGCAGCTGGTAAAGCAAGCGTACTCAATGAAGAACTGCAAAAGTGGATTTCATCAGCAAATTCGTCAGACCTGAGTAACTTCCAACAGGGCTTAAGCCAGGCGTTTGAGCAAGGCAAACTCAGTGCTGAAGACCTCAATAATTACAACAACCAGGTGTTGCAAGCGAGTTTCAATGCATTGGGTTTAACAGCAGAAACGGCACTCGGAAAAATCAGCCCGGCAGCACTCGAAGCCATCCGCAGTGTCGGGTTGATTGAACAGACGCTGGATAGTCTGTCGATCACCGGCGCGCAGCGCATGCAGGCACTCGAACAAGCCATCACTGCCGCCATCGGCAAAGCCGACTCCACCACCGCCGTCGATGCACTCAGCGCAAAAATCTATGACCTCGGTGATGCCGGTCAACTCAGTGCTGCGCAGATCAAACGCCTCAACGATGCAATCAACGCCCAGACCGAAACGATCCATCAAGCCACACCTGGCATTCAATCGATAGAAGAAGCGATGAGCCGACTCGGCTTGACCTCCTCCGCTGAGCTGCAAAAATCCGCAGATGCTGCAAAAGCGGTTGTCGATCAGCTCAAAGAGATGAAAGCCCCGGTTGAAGATCAGAAAGCTGCATTCGTCGCATACGCCCAGAAAGCCGTTGAGGCTAACAACGGTGTCGTCAGTGCCGAGCTGGATGCACAAGCAGCAGTGGCGGGTGTGCGTGACCAGGTGCAGCAATTAGCCAGCGCTCATCAGAACACTGGCCAGGCTGCCCAACAAGCTGCACAGCAAACAACAGTCGCAAGTCATGCTGCCGCTACTGCTGCGACAGAAGCCGCTGCTGCGGTACAGCAAAGTGGCGGTGACTTAAAGAACTTTACCGCCGCGATTGCCGAGTATGTGATCTCGGTGCGCGATGAAATGGCACAGCTATCTGATGCTGCTTTAAATATGTTTAATGGGCTAACTGGTGGCCCCGTCACGCAGTATGCCAGTGAAGTTGATCAGATCCGTCAATCACTCGCAGCTGCACATGAAGAACTCGGCAAGATTGCGTCTGACAATCTCAAAACGTTTGATGCAACAGGCATCACGGGTTACGCAAACGCAATTAATGCAGCACAACAACAAACACTGATCGCGTACAACGAACAGCAACTCAAGCTTGCACAGTTGAACGCGGCCATCGATGACGGCAGCGTCAGTGGTGAACAGCTGGTGCGCCGAGGTGAAGCGGCACTGCGTACATTCACCTTGCTCGATGAACAGCAATTGTCCGGACTGCGTTCTGCCATCGCTGCGGCCAGAAGCGAAATGGAACAACTGGCGGACAGTGCTGAGAGCACTCTGGTGTCATTGCAAAATCAACTGGATCAATTGAAAGGCAATACAGAAACAGTGCAACAGCGCAACTATGAGCAGAAGCGCCAGGAACTACAGCAACAAATTGAGGACGCACAAGCGGCTGGCAATCAAGAAGCTGTTGCAGATTTACGTGCAGCGCTGAAAGTGTTGAATCAGATCCGTGCAGAGCAGAAAGCACAGAACCAGGCTGATAGCAGCTCCTCAACTACGACGACAAATTCAAACACAACGAAGACATCTTCTTCTGGGGGCAACAATGTGTCTGGTAATCAAGAGTCACTGGGAACCGGATCACGTGACCGCTCATCTGAGCAGCGTGCCATCAATATACATTTGAACAATAAAACGGCGACTGTTTATGCAAGTAACAATGATGCAAATAGTCTTGTGAGCATTTTAAAAGAGGCATCGGTCAATGCAGCTCGGTGACATCACATTACCAGATCTGGTTTGGTCAGATGAATTTGACTGGTCTGGCATTGATCAAACCAATGATCGGGCAGTGAACGGCAATATGATCATTAATCAAGCGCAGCTGAATTACGGACGACCGATAACGTTAGAGGGCGGTAGCGATTTTGGTTGGGTGACCCGTGCAGATGTTGTTGTACTACATGCCCTGGCGATGACTACTGATACGCTCACATTGACGCTCTACGATGCTCGGACATTCTCTGTTGTCTTTGATCGTAGCAGCGGTCCAGCAGTGAAGTTTGCGCCGGTCTTAACAACAGTCGATCCCGACGATAACACTCCCTATTCCATTGAATTTATTAAATTGTTAACGGTGGCATAAATGGCAATAGCAAGTACTGATGTAAAACTGATGCAGCCTGAACGCATCACTGATGAGTCAGATGGCGGCGGCCAGATGACTGGTAACGAGATAGTGGACGGCGATGTGAATAACATGTTCGACGATGTCAGCAGGCTGGACAGAACATATGGCCGCGTCAGTCTTCGCAAAGCATTTTTAAAAGTAGATACAGCGAATGCAGATAAGTACTTGGGATCTCATGTGATTCTCGGCAGTCAGCCCGCTGACCCGAACGTCAGCGCACTGATCTTTGATACCGGAAATTTTTATGATGAACGAGCAGCTGCACAAGACGATGTTGAGTCGTATGTGGTGCGTGGCCCTGTGTTACCGCTTTATATTTACGGCGATCAACTGAAGGGCCAGAAAAGTATCATTACGTATCAGCAGCAAACATCGAAGCAGCCGGAAATCGGTGATGTCATCATGCTACGCAATGAAGACGATAATGTTGAGCAGTACGTTCAAATCACAGACATCACTGAGAGCGAAGAAGTGTATACGTATTACCGCTCATACGATGTCACTTATGTGAATTTCACAGTACGTCAGTTGATACTGCAATTGTCTGCGCCGCTCAATTACGACTTTGTGTGCAGTGCCGGTATAAAACCTGTTCAAACATCCGGCACCGCTATTTATTCATCGCAAACGGCTGATTCGGCGAAGTATTACGGCACGACTACGCTGGCGAGTGCGATCACAAAAGGCAACTCTGCTATCTATGTTTCAGGCACCTTTGCGCCGCTATTGCCAACGGCTACGAACGAGACGGTTTACAGTGATCAGAACATCGGTGACACCATTGGCGCTATCATTGCTGGTGGCAGTAGTAAGGTCACACTGCCCACTATCACACTGACCAGTGGTTCTCCGATTGATTTGACATTACCGACCGCGATTGTGTACGGCAGTCTTGAAATCACAATCAACGGCGTGAAGCATGTCGATGATGCCGGAGTGTTGGTGCAGGACGGCACCAGTGCGGAAGGTTATCTGACTGACACAAGCATCGACTATCAAAGCGGTATTATCTCCGGCACGCCGGCCGGCAATTACTCATGCATCATCAAATATCAGCCAGGCACAAAAGTGGTCAATGTGCCGATGACCGGCTATATCGACATCACAGATAGCAACCGGGCGTTTAACTATGTGTTTTCATTATCACCCGTCCCGGTGGCCGGCACGTTCAAACTCGAATACCAATATTTAGACAAGTGGTACACCATCGAAGATGATGGAACGGGAAGTCTTAGCGGCGATGGTTCAGGCACGGTCAATTACGATACCGGCTCAGTGGTTGCCACTCTGTTAGTCCAGCCGGACGCCAGTTCTACCATTTTGTTTCAATGGTCAAACACAAGCCATGAAAGCAAGGGTGATGAATCGTACAGCGGCAAAGCCAGACGCACTCTTAATATGGATATTAATAGTCGTAGTGTGGTGGCGGGTACAATCAATCTGGCCTGGACCAGTGGCGGCGTTGCAAAATCCGCCACTGATGACGGTGCCGGCAATCTCACCGGCGATGCCACCGGCAGCGTGGATACCCTGAACGGACTGATTCATTACGTGACCGATGCTCTACCTGATACAGATACTGATTACACACTGGGTTACGACTACACGAGTGAAGAAACGTACACTGAAGAGGTTGCAGTTTCGGCAAATACGAGCCGCTCAAATTTCACTATCCAGCTGGGCAATGCAGCGGATCTGAATCCCGGTTCTATCAAAGTCACACTAACAAGAAGCTATCCCCGGCAAACGTCCGTCAATACTTCAGGTTCGACAGATTATTATTACTCATCATACGATGAGTCAGTAACGCTCAGAGATGATGCGGACTCGAATATCATCGAGTCACGCACAGGAAATATTGTTGGATCAATTGATTATGTGAGCGGATTGATCAATATTACGGGTACTGCGTTGCTCGACAGTCGTTCATTTATCGAGTATGAATACTATAAAGACGCTGTGATGAATGAATCTGTCAAAAAGAAAACAGTCACACGGAACGAGTTCATCAATGCTCAAACCGTCACAGCGCTCTATCAACAGTCATCAGCCACAGTGATCAGCGAATCCATCACAGTTGCGACCGATGAACAGTATTTCCATTTCTACCTCATCGGACGGGATAAAGTACTGGAAAATTCCGTGCTGTTTACAATCGGCAGTGATGTGTTTATCGACAACGGAGCCGGCAGCATTCTGTATCAGTACAGCGCACTCACCGGAGCAGGGGTCAGTATCGGATCAGTCAATTACGACACGAGCGAAGTGACGATAAGCAATTACGATGGCATGCCCGGCAATGCTGATGTGACTGTTTTGAACACAGTGACAGGTGAAAACTGGATGCCGATCAATTCGATTCGCTTCAGAACAGCCGCAAGCCCATTAAGACCATCCGGCCTGACGCTGAATGCCACGACCTTTGAAAATGAAACCACGCTAACGGCCACAATGGATGACCAGGGCGTTATCAGTGGCGACAGCATCACCGGCGAGGCAAATATGCAAGATGGTATTGTTTCGATTGATTTCGCCGTGCCAGTGATACCTGATCAGACACTCTATAACGCAGTCACTTATAAAACCGTACCATTGGATGCTGATGTACTTGGTCTTGATCCCGTTAAATTACCAGCAAACGGCAAAGTGCCGATCATTCGCGATGCAGATGTGATTGTGATTACAAACACTCAGTCAGACGAATATGCCACTTATGCCGCTGATGATGTATTGGATGCCGCCAGAACAGATTTAGCGGAAGCATGGCTGGAAGATGCGAGTGAAACTGCCGTGGATACCACGCAATATGTTGTTGATTTGGAAGCCGGAACGATTACATTAAATTCTGATTTCGTCTTTCAAGATGCAAATGCAAATGCACTGACCGGGTCGTTGTTTTTCAAGCATCGTGTTGAGGATATGGCGCTCGTTACTGAAGCTCGTATCGACGGAAAATTAACGCTTGCTAATTCCGTATCACACGATTACCCAACAACAGATACCTGGGTGGCCACTGCTCTGATTTTTGGTGACCTGCAAGGCCGGGTCACCGGCTGGAAAGAACTGAAAACAGCACCGTCTGGTTTTGAGTATGACGATGAAGCGGAAGAACCGGATGCCAGTTATAACCTGGTGGATTACCCCGTGGCCATCGACAGCCAAGGAGCTGTTCCTGATGTATGGAAGATTCTATTTACTAGCAGCACAGCTTTCAGTCTTTATTCAGAGAACAGAGGTTTAATTGCTTCTGGAGACACTGGAACTGACTTATCGCCAATCAACCCTCAAACTGGGACACCTTATTTTACTATCCTCTATGGCGGATGGGGTGGTTCATGGTCTGTAAACAATGCAATCATGTTCGAGACAAAATCCGCTGCCGCGCCTTTCTGGGTGATCCGTACCGTGTTGCCCGGTTCAGCAACTGTTGATGATGACAAGTTCAGTGTTCTATTGAGAGGAGATGCTGACTAATGAGTACAGTTTACAGCATGAAAGATACAAACGCTCCTCAGGCCCCGGCATATTCAGTCTCCAGTTATTATGGTATGAAATATTTTCGCTCAATACTCGTAGCGTGTCTCGTCGATGGGTACACAGGCAAATCAGCGGCCGGATGGTCAGTCGTTTACGATGACATTGATGATGAGACTGCAATGCGTTTTGCGTTAGCAAATGCCAACGGAGACGTTATAGAGTTTGTTGGCGTAGGTAGTTACGGCTATGCGGTGTTCTTGTGGTCAAACATCACAACATCAGGAACAGGTTTAACAATGAGTAGCGGTAGCGGAAAAGCAAAAATATATGGATACACCGCCCCCGATCTTAGTGACGGAAATTGCGCGGGCATTAACACTTATTATTTGTCTCAACATTCACATAGTAGTAACTCAAACCGATCATCTTGGGTATTGATTGCAGATGAATATACATTTTGCTTCATGCCAATATATGACGCATACAATGGCACCGGTTCATTGTTGTCTAAAAATATTTCGATGATTTACTGCGGCGCGGTCACAACACCATGGCGCGGTTATGGCCAAGCTGGTAACTTTCATTTGCTATGTCCATTGTCAAATATCTCCAGTTTGACTAACGGACCATCAGTCAACAACTATCCGTACATGTATGACACACTAAATCATTCTGCTCTTGAGACTGCAGGTGGGTCGCCATTCAATAGTAGTAATCATGAATATTACGGGAACTACATGGAGTTTACTGACTCGTGGACCAATTCAACGTTAGATGTTACTCAAGAAAATGTATTTTCGTTCTATCCGATGCAACCACTGTTCTTGCTGTACAGCGGTACTGATTCGAATTGCCCCGGATTCGCTGGTGAGCAGAGTGTTAATATTTACAATGCGGAACTGTATGCAAAATATCGTTTTATCTATACCGCTGGCGACTCAAACGATGGCTTAGTTTCGGATTGGATGTTTAATTCTCTCGGTCACACAATGTGGGCAGATCCGATGGATCTACGAGAAGATGGATATTTGTGGTTTTGGCAGCGATTTGCTGCAATTAACTCAGTACCGCTATTTGGCATTACAAACCATCCGGACTATGACTAATGGCTATCTTTGAAAGCTCAACAGATTTTGCAGCTTCCCCATCCGGTGTTTTTGTTGATGTTAAAATGTATGACAGCAACACCACAAAATGCGACATGAATCTCATGAGAGTTGGATCTACTGAAGTTGTTACAACGCTAGCAATATATCCGACAACGAAAAGATATTTTTCCAAGTCATTATTTAAAATGGCATTTAGTTTAGTCGGTGTTCGAGATGATCATGACAAGTGTTTGTTCGTTTTGAACACATCATATGATGAGTTAGCACTAACGAATGTTCTACCGATTTATGCGGCGGATGAGAGTGGCTCGTCTGATGTTCCAGGTGCGAACATCTATAGCGTTTCGGGTAGAGTATCGATCGACAATGTAGCAAACGCACGCACAATCAGAGTATTGGATATATCAAACGGAAAAATAGTAGCTGAAACTGTCAGCAATTCAGGTACAGGCCAGTTTAGTGTGTCGTGGAATGCTCATACTGCAAATGATGTACTTGTAGTCGCGACAGATAATTATGGCGATGAATGGACCGCTAGCACGTATTATTCTGATGGAGATATCGTCAGACCTACCAATCCCAGTGGCTATGTTTACACGGTTGAAAATCCCGGTACCAGCGGCAGTACTGAACCGGACTGGAACACCGGTTCAGTCACAACGGATGGTGAGGTAACTTGGTCAGTCGCGGAGTTTTTCCGTCCTGTTGCGAGCGGCCCGATTACACCTGAGCAGATAACATAGGTGTCTAAATGACGTATATCGTAGAGAGCAGCAACGCGATTAATCTGGTTCAGAACTCTGATTTATATGTGCCCGAAGCTGCCGATGCCGTCGTTCTGAATTTTAGCTACGATTACGTGTGGACAGTACCGGTTAACAGGCCAACAATCAGTGTCACAGTCAGCGCCGGATTTAATTCAGGAAAACCTACTGATAAATCACTCACAATCCGACATGGCGTTGGCGACATAAGGGATATAACCACAGATGTGTCATTCAATCGTGCTGATGTAGCAGATGCATGCAAATCACTGGTTTGGTCAAAAGTACCCCACAAAGACCAGTCATCAACGCTCGCACACAACAATGCAACGGCAAAAGATGCGCAACCCGTTGAACTGGTATGGAGTGCAACTTTCCATCGTGACAGCTCGTCAACGCTTGCATTCTCAACAGCAAAGCCTTGCGATTCATCGATCGAAACTGGATGGAATACAGCGACGATAGTTGATCCCGATCCAATCAATTTGCAGTTTTATTCCGTCGATCTGTACGGCACTGAGTACGACAATACAACCAAGCGCCAGGCATCCATCCAGACCGATAATGCCAGCACGATAACCCTGTCGTTTAGCGAGGGACCCTACACACCAGAAGCGGCGAATGCGATCACCCTGAACCTTGGCTATGTGCCACCGATGCGCAGAAGCCAACGCCGCGACATCAGCCGAACACTCAATGCAAGCCAGGCACCGAAAAAAGATGCATCATTATCGATTGTCTGGGGGCTTGGCAAGTCAGTCTGGCATGACTACAACTTACGATACCCCGTTGAACCGAACGACGACAGCGGCAGCGGCAGCGGTGGCAGCGTTGATCTGGACATCAGAGAGGTCTATATCATTATGAATACAGCAAATGTGGTTGTACTTCCTGACCGCACTCCCATTGATTTGATCGATATCTCCATCGAATATGATATCGACTCTATCGCGTGGACATTGTCTGCAACCGTTAAAAGCACTACGGCAATGAATCTGATTAAGCCGACCACATCTGGGGCGACGGATATCGAGGTTGATATCAATGGTAATGTGTGGGTCTTTATGATCGAGTCATATACAGACACTCGTGAGCTACATCACACGTATCGCATCAGTGGTGCGAGTCGAACTAAGTACTTGAGCAGTCGTTATGCCCCAGCCCGCACAAAATATGAGGCCACGGCAGTATCAGCGGCACAGATGGCGCAGGAAGAAGTGGCTAATACCGGATTCATGCTGACATGGCCAACCGGGACTGATGCTGATCAGTCTGATTGGACGATATCAGCCGGGCTATACAGCTATGATGGATTATGCGCAGCCGAAGTACTGCGTAAGATCGCGGATACCGTAGGTGCGGTGCTCATTGCAAGTCCAGACAGCGACGAATTGACACTACAACCACGATATAAATCCCCATATTGGGAGCTTGATGATTACACGGAAGAACACGCTATCTATGAAGGTATGATCAAACAGTATACGAGTGAGTTCTCACCCGGCCAGGAGATTGATGCAGTACTGGTGTCCGGCGTTGAATCCGGCTTGGCGTTAACCATTGAATTAACCGGCTCTGGTGGTGTAAACCCAGGCGATCCAGTCTTCGAAAGCTGGATCACAGAACAGGCTGCAAACATCGCTCGCGGGCGCAAATTGATTTCTGAGAGCGGTAATAAGCTGATCGATACGATTACTGTCATCATCGGTGAGTCAGGACAACAGCCAGGTCTGCTGCTGCCAGGCAACGTCATCAGCGTCACTCACGATGATTCAAGCAACGATTTTAAGGGTATCATCCTGTCAACCAGTATCAGCGCTCAACGCAATGGCGGTGCAGCGGCATATCAGACGGTTAAGATCGAGAGAGCAGCATAATCATGGCAAGTGTCAATCCGTGGGTGAGTTTTCAGCAAGTCATCGACAAGAGCGCT
Source organism: Gynuella sp. (assembly GCF_050297175.1). Taxonomy (NCBI): domain Bacteria; kingdom Pseudomonadati; phylum Pseudomonadota; class Gammaproteobacteria; order Oceanospirillales; family Saccharospirillaceae; genus Gynuella; species Gynuella sp. The sequence goes on from NZ_JBNKSF010000043.1 coordinate 140,843, forward strand.
CAGAGTGTTGTCACGATATCGGCAAACAACGGTGACGGTACAAGTACTGCGACAACAGCATCAGGTGGCACGATCATCGTAGAAGGCGAATCAGTATCGGCTGGTAGCCAGGCATTGATAAAAGATGGCAGGGTTATCAGACAGGTTCCAAGTCTGACGACAGGAACAGTTGAGATATGAGTAAGACTCTGCAATTCGATTGCACACAGTGCAAGTATGTATGATGTCATTTATTGCATAGATCAAGCGCAATTTATCGCGGTCGGCTTCAGCTGGCAGGCCTTGGTTGGTGTATTGGCATTGCCTTACTCGAACAGCCTTATGGCGCAGGATACGCACTTACTCGGCATTGCCTGATGGTATTCATGGTACTCGCTCCTTGGCTGACGTTAAAACTCACGTTCTACATGATTGTCAGCCTAGGACGTAAACTGGGTCTCATCCCGCCTGCACGCCCAGCGTACAGCCTAGGTTATGAAGAATCGCTCTATTGGTTCAGAGTATTAGCCTTCTTCGATGGCAAACGCAGCCGTATGCCGAAAAAGCCAATCAGGAGAAACTAACAAGCTCCCCCATTTGCTCACTTACCGTGGGCAGTTGGGACAATAGGGCAACACTTGATATGCCGAGTTTTAGAGGGTGCATAAGAGGAAATTAAACTGCCCCAAGGAATGGGGCAATCGGGGCTTAGCAAAGTTTATAATTGAGATAAACGCTGTTTTGCAAGCGCCCAAGGTAAGCGACGACCAGCTTTTGCCATTTTATCGTAGGCAGCTTGAGCTTCTTCAACTGACAATACACCATGAGTAACGAGCTGCTCGACAACCCATAGCGTTCCTTGAACCAATATCGCTTCTTTTTCCGCTGCTTTTCTAAGTGCCATATCCCCAGTCAGCAATGGACACTGTTCTTGTTTCGCCAACGCAAGTGCAAAGCAATCGTTCATGCTAGGGCCAGCATACTTTTGCCTCAGTTCAAATGAGTACATCATAGACTCAGGGCTTAACTCACCCAACAACAAGCCTAACTCGAGTAAATAGCCATGTTGATCGCTTAGCTCCTCGTGAAATAACACATCTGGAACTTTGAACTGGTAAGGCAAATTGAAAAAGACGCCTAATAATTGGCCTTCTTCGAGATCAATGAGAATATTGGCATCACTGATCAACAAATACATTTAAACAGCCTCAGCCAACATTTGACGCTGCTTATGCAATGCCATTACTGACATCTGTAACAGCTCTGCGGCTTTCGATTCACTAACAATCCCCTCTGCCAATGCACGATAAACCAACTGCTCAAACAATAATGTCTGTTCTTGTGGATAAGGATTCCCAGGTTCCTGCTTACGCCAACCGTTTTTTGAGAACTGTATAAATATTTGGCGTTTTTTCTCTTCGGTGATCACACCAAGGTCGGCACTACGATACAAGCAAGCCGCCATGCTTAGGCCATATTCATGTTTCAGGAAATACAGCTCTTTGGGGTCTAAGTTCGAACGTTGCTCTCCTAGATGCTGAAAAAGGCCTACTTCAGGCAGTAAAAACGCAGAAGCAAAGCGGTTGCAGGCCATCTCTTCGTCAATGGATTCATCTAGTAAGCCATGTAAAACAAGGTGGCCAAGTTCATGCGCCAATGTGAACCGCTGGCGGCAACCAGGCCAATGAGAAGACACAACAACAATTGGCTGTCCTGATATTTTGGCTTGTAACCCATCAAATTTATCGGCTTGGGGTACGCTACTGACAATCACCAGAATACCTTTAGACTCAAGCAAGTCGATTAAGTCTGGCAATGGATTCATACCCAACTGCCAATCAGTACGGACTTTGGCGGCAACCTGCTCTACTGCGTCTAAAGTGCTTACAACAGGAACGTCGGGGTGGTAGTTAAAACTCGCTATCGGGAAGTTTGGCCATACATTTTTAAGCGCTAACCAGCGCTCAGCTTGGTCAACCACATCGGACTCAATCTTCTTTAACAACTTAGCTGAAGCTGAGGCTTTTTTACGATACTCCACCTCACCCAAAGTCACCTGTGCTGGGCGAAAGAAGTATTCAGTACGAACCGACAAAGCCTTCGCCAATTTAAGTAAAACTCCCGACGAAGGCATACTCTGGTCGTGCTCGTATTTTTTAACCATGTTGGCACTAATACCAACTTGCTCACCCAAGGCCTGCATCGACAGGCCAGCGGCTGCACGGGCTCGTTTTATGCGCTCTCCAATCATACAGACCTCTGGTTTATAAAAACTAAAATTATTTTAAAAATATAAACCAAGTTGGCGTTTTTGTCGATTGGTTTTACAGGGCAATCATTCGCGTGTTCGCGCACACACTTCCCCATGCCTTATACCCATACGCCAAAACCACTATCCGTTTGGCTTTTGGATCGAGAAGCCAAACAGGGAAATTAGCCCATTTACTGTTTGGCGTCTCGATTGAAATCCAACGCTGGCAGGCCTTGCCAGTACTGGCTCAAAGCAAGGTTTGGCACTTTTTTCGCCCTAAACCAATCTCGAATCCAAAGTACAAACCGTTTGATTTTTTAAACCCAGAATGCAAACGATCGTTTGGCGTCTCGATTTTTTTGCACTACTTGAATGCCGCCAAACAGCGCTGTATTGGACTATGTATATCAAACAGTTAGCCGCTCACAGATCATCAGGACAAACTGATTTGACTGGTTAGTTTGATTGCCATTTCTTTCATCTAATTCACCACTGAGTCTGCACCCGACCACTGAAAATAGACGGCATGAAGAACCAAAAGGTGATAAGTGACGTGTTATGGGCAAGTGGCAACGATTGGGATAGAGAATGGATACAGCAGGTGGTCGCTTTACTGGTTGGGCATGGCGCGCTTACCCTCTACCCAGCATTAAGCCAGTGCGAGAATGCAGCCGAACGTTTAACCCGATGACTGGCCTATCAGTTACCGCGGGTTAAACAAGCGCACCCAGGCTGCCCGATTCACCAATGGCTGAACAGCATTGGCGCAAAAGAGGTCGTAGAAAAATGGCAGCGCCCCGAGCAATGGCCAAACCTATATTGGCAGCCTTTACCTGAGGTTGATGGCCATGCACAAGGCGGGCTAGTTTTGTTGCCGGCACATTTATTACCGACAGATAGGAATGGCACGAGTCAAACCAACACATTGCACGCAAACGCGCCCGCCAACGCCTGTATCTTTTGATGCATTACGCCTTTATCTAAAACAGGAAAACGCGCTACCTTACACCCCAAACAGCAAAATCGCGCCTTTTGCCTGCCCAGTTCGCCGGAGCAAATGGGTAAATCGTGCACAGGTTTATTACTGAGTAGTTTAAGAAAAGCCAGCGGAAAACGAAACGGCAACATGATCAGCCACCAGATCAACCTAGCACTGCTGCACCACCTTTGTGGACCGGAGAATGATGTGTGGTTGGAAGCTAATTTTGGTGCCGTAACTGATTACAGTAGCAAAAATTAGAAGCCTTAAAAAAGAGTAACCCCTCACAGGGCGCTGTTCTAACGGGTAGCGGGAGGGGTGTTGTTGGTGCGATTTTAGTATCAAAAGCGCCAAATAGCTCGATATTATTTGATGTCGCTTTTACTTAGCAGTTGTTCGGAATAACCGAACAACTGCATTTTCGGCCAATTCATCTTCTGCATAATTAATAACACTCGCTCACACCATTGCCTCTTCGTACACTTTTTCAACCTCGGTAAACTTAGTGACGCTCTCTAGGCGCGTTAAGGTTGTGAGTTTCATCGAGTTTTTCATTGGACGATGCGGCACGTTGGTCACTGGCGTTTGCAGTGACAGTGGTTTGCCTAACTCAAATAAATAATACAAATCAGCAGAACCTGACTTCTTACCCGCTTATTCTTCGGTAATGCGTAGCGTGGTAACACTGTGACTCGTTTAACTGGCCAGAGCTTGTCAATTTGCTTGGTTGAACTTTGGGTGTCAGAAGTAGACGCCAACGCTAAATAGCGAATTTCCTCGGCAATATGCTGCTTAAATTTCTGCAAAAACGTACTTTGCGGCAGGTGATACCACTGCGCTGTACCTTGCTCAAATTTTTCAAAGTAGCCATTATCACGGCCGCGTTGCCCACCCAATGCTACTGTCATCGTCAAATCAGGGTACAGCACTTGGCGCATGCCATAATAAGGTATGCGTGCAGCGTCTTGTACGTAGAGCCTTTCCGCCATGCCAGCCACGGGATACATGGTTTCATTGTTTTGCCCTGTTTGTGTATTCGGTGCTGTACCAATTTGGGCTTGCAAGAACTCTAGCAACCACTGGTGACCGGAATAACTGCTCTTAGTCTGAGTAGGATCAGTTTGACTAAGTTCGTTTTGGCTAGGTAACAGGGCAAACGCGCCAATACCCACTTCTTCTATCGCGGCTGCGTAGGGGTTGGGTTTTGCGGCTTGATCAAAAAAGCCTGGGTATAAAGCAAACGCACCAAAAACTGGGCGGCTTTTTTGGGCAGGTTGGCCAGCGTTTCCACTTGATGGTGATTTAGAATCGTGAGGTTCTGATAAACGAATTAAAGCATCCCGATAACGGTGCATTTGGTTGATAGCATCGTCTGGTACGTAATCCGTACTTTCAATATCTTCATTACTGTCATCAAAGCGGTTTTTCTCGGTTTTAATACGGTACTTGGCATCAAACAGCCAAACAAACTGCTTTTCTTCTGATGAGTCTGGTTTTGTTAAATGGGCGCTTTTAGGCAGTGTCACTTCCAACACAATATCCGGCTCTTGTTTAACCAAGTACGAACGTATTAATTGGCCCTTTTTGGTAAATTTCGGCTCGTGTGCCAGCCTAGCAGTCACGCCATCACTGCGTTTAAAACGAAAAGCACCGGCAAACCCATCTTTTAGTTGGTACTCAAGAAAGTCATTTTGGGCGAGCTTCGTTGCACTGTTTTTCACAAATTCAAAGCCGAGATCCTGCTCTAAAATCTGTTTCAAACACAAAAAGCACCACACTTCGTAAATCTCAGCCACTGATTTCATTGAAATGCTCGACTGATTGCCAAACACATCTAAATAAAATTTCAGCTCCTGCCAAATACGATACACCGCGCTGTAACCGGTTTTTTGCTGTAGCACTAACGACTCGCGGTTTAACCCTGTGTATGCACCCACCTCTTTTAAAAAACTCTGACCTAACACTTTTTGCAGCGGTTGTTGCCAACTATGTAGCTCATTTAAAAATGAATCCGACAACCATTGCCGTTCTGGTGCTTGGTTACTTTGCCTAAGCTTTTGTTCAAACTCCGCTAATTGCCGCTTGCTTTTACTGACCGCCATTTTGATAAAACGGTTTTCTGGGGTATCCACACTCAGTCGCTTTTTTTCAACCGCATAGCGCTTATCGTACTGGCCATTCGCAAAGTCTTGCTTGACTTGCTCCGCTAACTTATGAGGCAGGCGGCCTTTTAATTTGGCCGCTTTGATATTGGCTACCGTCGGTTGCAAACGGCTATGCGGAGCGGCACAAATCACTTTTAAGCCTTGCTCAAAGCGCTCCCTTAACGCGGCAAAATTAGCCAACCACATGAGTGGAAAATGCCCGCGTTGCTGGCTAGTCGCTGCGTCTTGCTCGGTTTTCTCGACCAAGCTAAAGCGCCAAAGTGGGTAAACTTTGTCGATGGCTGAAGTCATGATGATAGTTAACCCACTGCCAACTTCGCGGCTTGTTGCCACATAAAGTGGGGCATAGGCTCTTTTAACTGCCAAGTAATGTTCATTGGTTGTGCCTCTGTATGCGATACATAGTCAACTTCACCATAATTCACAAAACCCATAGTGCGGCCGTATTCATCTTTGCTTTGCTCACGCACAAATAAAAAAAGACGCTTACCCATTTTTTGATGCTGGATGTATTCCAAACCACGGCCTCGATCAGGCCTGGCACTATTTTGCGACTGCCAGTGAAAGAGGTGTTCGTTTATTGCGTAATCGTGGTACATAGTGGTGGGCGAAAATTGCTTTTCATTTTTGTCCAAGGTGACAAACATCAGTTCAATATTTTGATCTTTCAGCACAAACACACCTTCGCGTGCTGGCGGTTGGCGCTCAAACGTGGTCGCTCCAAATGCCACCAATATTTGCTCACGCGCATAACGTGCATGCAGCCTTAATGACACCTCAGGCAAAGCATGGATTGTCGGTTGCTCATGCTTGGTTTGTGCAAGTTGCCAATTAACAACATCCAGTAACTCTGCTTTTAACTCGCAAGCATTCAGTTTCGCTAAGCTTTGATCAATGGAACCGAATCCACATTCAGGCCCCGTTTTCTGCCAAAAATCGTAATGACACATTAAAGCATAACGATGACCAGCATCTTCAACAGCGAAGTTAGTTTGGCAAAGCTGTTTTAAGAAACTTAAATAGGCATGATCATCACAGGTCAAAATTCGATTATGAATGGCCTTTCTAAGCATTTTCGGCAGATCTTCATCAGCTGAATTTTCGTTGATTTCATCCTTAGCTTGCTGAACCAACTGCGACCAACTCCCTCGCTTATAAAGCTCATTCAAGTCGATATGCGGATTTAAGATTAAGAAGTTCGACAATGTTAACGGCAGTGTGGAATGCTGAGGATATTGGCGGATCATCGCGACTAAGCGCTTCAACGTTAATGAGGCTTGACGAATATTGCTGAGCACCATTTCTTGCGTGCGCTTACTCAGCTCAATGCGACAACCCAGTGGAGCGTGAGGGAACCCTTGCTTTATTTCTTCGCTGATCGCGCGATGACTTTTACCGACTAAGGCTCTAAATTTATTTGCAAAGTCATATTCAGGACGTGAATTGCCAACAAAATCCAGTACAGTGCAACACTCTTTACCGTCAGCTAAGCGTAAACCACGGCCAAGCTGTTGCAAGAAAATAGTTAAGCTTTCTGTCGGCCTTAAAAACAGCAAGGTATCCACTTCCGGAATATCAACACCTTCGTTGAAAATATCAACCACACAAAGCACGTTAATACTGCCAGAGCGAATGGCCTGCTGCTTTTGTTGCCGCTCATTACTGTTGTCGCTGGTCAGTACATCCGCTTTAACCCCCTTAAGTAAAAGTTGCTGCGCCATGTACTGGGCGTGCTCTTTACTCACGCAGAAGGCCAAAGCTTTCATTTTGCTAATATCGGTGATGATCTCCTGCAGACTCAGCAAAATCTTATTGAAACGAACTTGGTTGTGGGTGTAAAGCTGGGTCAGCTGAGCGATATCGTATCGCCCACGACTCCACGGGATAGTTCGAAGGTCAGTATCATCATCAATACCAAAATACTGAAATGGGCAAAGATGGCGACGGTTAATGGCTTCCGGTAAACGAATTTCAGCGGCAATCACACCACCAAAATCCGCTAAAATATCCCCACCATCATGGCGCTCTGGTGTGGCGGTAAGGCCGAGTAAAATAGCAGGGGAAAAATGCGCCAGCAGTGCGCGATAGCTAGTCGCAGCAATATGATGCACCTCATCAATCACAATGTAGTCATAATAGTCAGCCGTTAGGTTAAGCTGTTCCAGCTGATTGTTCAGGGTTTGAATGGAAACAAACAACTGCCGATAATGCTCTGGCGTATGCCCGCCCACCCACAACTCACCAAAAGCACTATTACGCAATACGCCTCGATACGCCGCTCTGGCTTGTTTTAATATTTCTTCTCGGTGAGCGACAAATAAAAAATTTGCTTGCGGCTTAGCTTTGATAAAACGAGCAAAATCAAAGGCTGAAATAAGGGTTTTTCCGGTACCCGTTGCCGCAACCACTAAATTTCGAAAGCGCTGATGCACACTGCGTTCAACAGCCAATTGTTCCAAAATGTCACTTTGATGCGGAAAAGGCGAGATATCAAAGAAATGGGTAGGGCTGGCTTCATAATCACCACGCTGCTGACTCAAGGCTCTTTTGAGTTTCTCGCTACTATTCGTGTCCCCGCTAAAAAGTTCGAATTCGTTGGATGCCCAATAGGTTTCAAAGGTGCTCAATGTTTTATTGATAATGTGTGGGATTTCTTGCGAGGTGATTTTTAAATTCCACTCTAAACCATTGGTTAACGCTGAATGGGAAAGATTGGACGATCCGATATAACCAGTATCGTAGCCCGTCTTGCGCACAAATAGGTAGCTCTTTGCATGTAAACGTTCACGCTCAGTGTTGTAACTCAGCTTCACCTCGGTATTCGGTAGGCTAGCCAAATATTCCACCGCTTTGGCATCCGTAGCTCCCATGTATGAAGTGGTAATGATTTTTAGCTCGCGACCGCTAGAAGTAAATTCCTCTAACTCTTTGCGAAAAATCCGTATCCCTGCCCACTTAATAAATGACACTAACCAGTAAATTTTATCCGCTGACAAAATTTCTCGCTTCAATTCAGATTCAAACGACAATCCCGCATTACTGCCACAAAACAGCTCGCTTTGGCTTAGACCTGTTAAGGGGAAAATATCGTTTATGTAATTTTTTAAATCGGCTGAGACAGGATTTTCAAGATCATAGAGCGCAGTCAGAATTTTACCTTGACTAGCAAGTAAATTATCTTCGATAAAATCGCCATCTTGTACTTGTGTTTTTAGCCACAGTAACAATTGATTGGATAAAGCAATTTGCTGTTGCAGACGATCATCACTTGAGGGGACAGACTCAATCGCATACTCAAGAATGTGTGATAAGAAACGGGATAGCCAGACGGATGCTTCACTGCTATTGAGCTCACGTTCGCCAACATAGAATCGCTCTCGGTCAATCCGACTGGCAATCAGCTTTGTTATTAACTGCTCATAAATTCCAACTTGCTGCATGATATTCCTTTTATTCTAATGGCTGAATCAATAACAACATCGATTGATATTGAAGTTTTACCGCCAATCCATTTTGTGATTTCGTCATTTCAACCAAGTTGTACTTGCCCAATGTTTTCAACGTTCTCGATACATTACTGACCGCTCGGCCTGTAAGCGTGGCCAGCTCAGTGACCGATTGCGGCTGTTGCTCGGCGATTACTTTTAACAGCTGCTGGTTTTCTTTCGACAGCACATTGGCAACAGATTTAAGTGAGTCGAACCAGATATCAACAGGGTAATCGGGGGCAGGTATTTGCCCTTTAATCCCAATCACGCAACGCGATTGTTTTGCGTTTTTCATTGCTTTACTCGCATTTATTTACTCACATAGCCTACTCGAATCGCTTGCTCACACTCTCGACTCTTTATTAAGCCAGCGCCAGCGAATTCGTAAAACAGCGTTTGAAAAATCAAAAAACTGTACGCTTATACATAAGCTCCGCATCTTATCAACTACTGATAATATCACAAGATTATTTTCCACCATTCAGTGCAATGGCAATCGCCAATCAAAGTAAGTACACAACCAGTACACTAGCGGTCTTGTCAGCTTTAGACTTTTAAACTAGCCAAGCCTTTAGGTTGACAGGCGGTGCACTGCAAGGCGACAAGCCCACGCAGGGGTCATTACCTTTTTAGTCATCCAAAATGCTGCCTTTTACACAATACATGCGTGGGCGGGTGTTGTCGGGCAGGCTGACTTTGCGCTGTGGGCGGTTACCATCGGGGATTAGGTAGCCTGCGGCCATCAGCGCTTTGGCGGCGCGATCTGGGCTTAGGCCTTCGGTGGCTTCACGCCAGCCAGTTGGGTAAAACAGGTAGAGAGTTTGTGGGCCGCTGGTGTCTATCCAGCCTGCTCGTTGACGTACTTGGCTGCTGTAACCCGTTTGTTTAGGCGTAAAGCGGCTTTCGCCATGCTGTTCAATAAAACTGCGCACCTGACGAACGGCTTGTTGGTCTTCATTGGCGGCCACACCGCCGCGGGCAAGTATCCATTGATTAAGCTGGCTTAAACAGGCAGCTTCGACACTTTGGGCAGGCCAATCGAGCACCTTGGCTTGAATCGCTAACAACCCTGCGCTGGACAGTAAGGCAAACTTTTCGGCGACCCGGCGCACTTGGCGCACTTGGCCGTCTGCACCGGTTGGTAAGCCAGCTAAAAAACATTAGCGTACGTTTTGGAAAACCGGGCGAACCTGCGTGCTGTGCTGCGTTAAAAATTTTAACCAATCCAAGGCCGGGCTGCCATAATGTTGGCGACTTTGCTGTTTTAGGTGATCGGCTAAATCGGCGGCGTTCATACCATGGCTATGGGTAAACACGCCCATTTGCGCTCCGGCATCGGCACTGAGATCAATCACGCGCACTTGCTGGCCCGCTTTTACGCGTTTACCGACACTGGCCAGATGGCTTTCAAGCGTCACTTCACCAGTGGATAAAAACACCAAGCGCCAACGGGCGGGTAAACGCATTTCACCGTATTTACCTGCGCGGGTTTTACCTTGGCCATTGGCAAGCATATAAGCCACATCGCCTGCCTCTTTGGGGTCAACTTCGCCCATTTCGTCGAGCGCCGGCAAGGCATCGTTATGCGCTAACGCTGTGCCTTCCAAACCATTGGCCGTGGCCCGCCAACTATGGCGTAGCTGATTAGGCTCGCCCCACACCGATAATGCCGGATACAGCGCTGCAGTTTTACCGGTACTGCTGGCACCGTAGAGGTGTAAACCAAAACCATCAACCCCGCACAAGTGCAACAACAAAGGGACTGCCGTCGCTCTTGTGCATCCATGCACTCGCGACATACCGTTCGTCCTGAACATAAGTGCAGCGCAAACACCAGCAATTAATAGCGGGTTATCCAGACAATAACGGCCAACGTGCTGCCGCCAACTATCGCTACTACCTTGTTGGATAAAGCCTCCTATCGGGTGCATGGTTTGCAGCACCATGCGCGGGTTGTTGCTGTGTTTGCTTGGGTAAAAGGTGAGGCGTGGATGTACATAAGCGTTGTGATGCCAGCCAATGCAGTTCACGCTGATGGCTTTTGTGTAGCCAGTTCGCCCATTTGTTGAATAAACAGCGAGAGCAACTGCCGCGCTTTGACACTGTTGCTTAGCCGCATGCCTCGGCTGAGTAGTATCCGGCGGTACTCGCTGCCATCTCCGGCCAATAGTTCTGCGGGCATGGCCCAATAGCGATGGCGATTGTCATCGTCTAACCAGTGTAATAAATAGCCGTAGTTGTCCCCTTGCGGATTGCGGGTATGGGCAGCCACTTGCAGCCAAGAGCAGATTTTAACGGGGCTATCTTGCCCTGCTGGTTGCATCACCAGCCAGTTTTGCGCGTTATAGGCAAAACCAGCCGGTAATGTTGGCGCGTTGTTACCCATCTCACTGGCAGGTAACGAGGTTGATGCTGATGGTTTATCCACGGCCATAAGCAGCACCGATACGGCGAGTTTCAATCCACTGGTCGATATCGCTTTCTAACCAGCCTACGGCACGCGCGCCAATACGAATAGATCGCGGAAATTCTCCGTTGGCCATCAGGGCATAAATGGTGCTGCGGCCAAAGCCTGTTTTGGCCTTGACCTCGGGCAAGCGCAAAATCCGCTGCTGATGTGGTGGGTGATTGGGTAGTTGGGTTCATCGTTTCTGTTTTTTTCCAAAATAAGCCTCACTGATCTGGTAAGTTCAGATAGGAGTTTGCCCCACAAGTATTAAAGAGTTAAACGGACGCAGTAGGCAGATAAATGCCCAGATCATGCAGCTTTCTGAGGGTATAGGTAGCTACTTGCCCCAGTTTGTAGATAGTGCCCCAAGTAATAAATGCCTTGAGGGCAGGGTTAATGAGTGGCTAAATGGCGTGAATTAAGGCTTTGCCCAAACTGCCCCAGTTGCCCAAGGGATGGCGTATTACTTTAAAACTTCCTACCCAAAACCCAGTTTTGTGAGTCGTATTGATTGAGTCTTGATATGTCGAGTGTATCGACATACAAGAAAGTCATGTCGAAAAAACAGTAAAAAATCGACATACAAAATTGATATGTCGATCTAATCGACATAAACTGACCCAATAGTTCATTTATGTCGATATAAACTGGAAATTTAAACATGACCTGGCAAGCAGAGCAGCCTTACAACCAATTACCCACATTGCCGCCAAATCTAAATTCCATAGAAACGAAGGCCGTTCTGAAAGCCTGTATTTCTGCACGCGCCGCTGTAGCAGAATTAAAAAAGGCAGGGGAACTCATACCTAACCAAAGCATGCTAATTAACTTATTGCCTTTGCTGGAAGCAAAAGACAGTTCAGAAATTGAAAATATTGTCACCACTACCGATAAGCTTTTTCAGTATGCGCTAGAAGATAAAGGCGCTGATCATGCAACAAAGGAAGCTTTACGCTACAGAACAGCGTTATATCAAGGTTATATACAACTTGAAAGAAAGCCGCTTTGCACAGCGACTGCCATTGAAGTATGTAGTACGTTAAAGCATTCCGAAATGGATATTCGTAAAGTACCGGGGACTTTTATAGGCAACCAGACGACTGGAAAAATTATCTATACCCCGCCTGCGGGAGAGAACGTTATCCGCGACTTGTTAACTAACTGGGAGCGATTTCTTCATGATGACGATGATATAGATCCATTAATAAAGATGGCTGTTAGCCATTATCAATTTGAAGCTATACACCCATTTTATGATGGGAATGGTCGAACAGGACGTATTTTAAATGTTTTGTACCTTATTGAATGCGGTCTTTTAACGCTACCTATTTTGTACTTAAGCCGTTTCATCGTTCATAACAAACAAGACTATTATCGCCTATTGAACCAAGTGACCAAAGATCAGAATTGGGAAGATTGGCTGTTATTTATGCTAAAAGGTGTCGAGCAAACTGCCATATGGACTAGTGATAAAATCACAGCGATTAGGGCACTTATGGAAAGTACAACCGATTACATAAAAACACAGCTACCTAAAATATATAGCTATGAGCTTGTTCAGCTTATTTTTGAACAACCCTACTGCCGTATCAATAATCTAGTTGAACGTGGCATTGCAAAACGCCAAACTGCTTCAACGTATTTAAAGCAGTTAGCGAATATTGGTGTGCTGCAAGAAATAAATTCCGGTAAGGAAAAATTATTTGTACACCCGCGATTGATGACGTTAATGACAAAAGATAGTAATAGTATCAATGCATTTTGAGCGTAAAAAATGGCAAAGCTATATTGACAGAAATCGTGCTCGATAAAGCCTTTCAAAACTGCTATTTTTAAGTACTAACAGCAGCATAAAAACGGCACTGTTTTTCCATTGCTAACCATTAAGAATTAGTAAAAGCCATAGGCAAGTGGTGGGCAAACAGGCATTTTTGAACGGTTCCTTTTCGGTAAGCCATTGAGTTTGTTAGGGTCTTCGCCGCTACTCAATGAGCAGATCCAGAATATCGAATAGATTCTTAGGTAGAAAGTTACCTGGCCAAGAATGTCTAAGCAGCCCTGTCTTTCCTGGTGAATAGCCTTGTAAATACAGGGCTTTTTTATTTTTCCGTCCAAATCGGTTTTGCAGATGTCCGTTGAAATATTTCCGTTAAGTGGTGAGCCGTTATTTCACCCCCTCTCCGTTACTTCAGCCACAATGAAGTAGATATGGGAAAACTAACGGCAAAACAGGTGATTGCATACAGCAAAGCCGAACCGAAAAATACTCAGACAGCGATAGGCCATACTTTTGTGGGCATAAACAAGAGCGACTGTCTCAGCTAAAGCGAACCAATCCTGGCTGTCATTATCAAACCTCACTATGGACTTCTCAGTGGCAAGCGCCTCACAAATATCCACAACGAATTGTTCGAGTTGATCGGCGCTACTGTCGTTGGGGTAACCGCTGCTGGTCGCTCAGTGGCTCTCTAACCTCCTTTAGTGCTTCAACCACTTTAATAATCTGTTTACGCATAAGGCTACTCGGCCTTTTTTACAGCGGTGCGTTTTGGCTTAGGTTGCTTTTTAAAGGTTATGTAGCCGAAAACTTTGTGCAGCAGGAACTCACCGCCATTGGCATTGACCCCAGCTACTCCTGGCATGATGTCCACGCTGAAATCGAATTCATCATTACAACCGATGGGGGCAATATTGTCCCTATAGAGGTAAAAAGCGGTAAACGCACACGGGCTAAATCGTTGGCACCCTACATAGAAAAGTGCGCGCCGGACAAAACGTTTAAGTTAACCGGCACACAAGGCTCTTCCACATCAGAGCACAGCAATATTGTGATGCCTTTGTATTACACTCAGTATCTGCTTCTGAGGTAGTAGCGTACTTTCATCAAAATCGTGCAAGAGGACCTCATTGTGGCTGGATATCAAACTGAAATGTTTGCGTGAACAATGGCTGTAGCTGTGCTTTTCGCGCGATAGCCTCGCCATGGTCGTAACGTTTTGGATCAACAATGATAAATCCCCAGAATTCTAAAAAGTGATTTACAAAACGCGATTCAATCAAAATGTCCAACCTGTTTTCTGGCGGGTAGTGATTGTCAGGCGCAACTTGCTGCAACAAATCCGGAAAGGCCCTTTCAACCTCATCGACTAACTGATCCACACTGGCATGGCTTTGTAAGCGCCACACCATAAACAAGCAAATGGGTCTTAAATCGACATCCTGTTCATAGCCGTCTAAGTAACTCCAGTTATACTTGGTAACGGCAGCTTCCAGCATTGGCTTGAAGAATGCCCGAATACCTTGGCTTTGATAGTGTTTTTGAGCGGTTTTTTTAACATGGTAACGACCGCTGCGACGATAAATGATTCCAGCGATTTCGGCTAAAATGCGCGTATAGTGCAGCGCATTGAATTTATCTTCGTTGCTTCCGGCAAACTCACTGAGGCTGATATCTCTTTCATATGTGGCAATCGCAAATTCCGGCAATAACTCGCTGGCTTGTTTGACCAGTTTTGCCGGCAGGTTACCTTTGCTGGTTGCTTTAAATGATCCATCGTTTTGCATGGCTTCATCGAGGATGAGCGTTAAATAACGCATGACCGGACTGGACGAAAAATCCTCTGGCGTACATATGGTGACCCAATTTAACTCATCCATCGGCTTATAAAGCCAATTGAACATTTGGGTGGGCGATAAACCGCAAAAATCTGGGTTAGGGCGATTGTTACGCTCTTCCACTTTAAGTTGCATAACCGCATTCAACTCATCAAGCGTCAAATTGGGGTTCATGGCAACCATCTGCTTAACGTCATCAAATACTTCAGCATGTTGTTTTGACACGCTGTTTATACAACAACGTTTGTACTTTTTGCCGCTACCACACGGGCAAGGATCATTTCGACCGGGTTTCATAGTTAAACCCTCTTTTCTGATTGCTACCTTCGCCTCTCCGACTCAACGGCGTCGGTACAACATTCAATGACCATCTTATAGTTCATTTCTGAGTACTTCATTAAGTGCTGACTGGTGCAATATACCGACCAAAACCTGATACAACAGAAACAATGAAGCTACATAATAGGAAGGATCTAAAGGAAAAGGGCAACCTGAACAGCTGATCACCATCACCAGAGAAAGTGATCAGCATTTGCCCGGATGGGGAAATCCGTTAAAAAGACCGCAAAGAACGCAAAAACAGACCCAGACCACCCACGGTTAAAACCAGTATCACGATCAGATCAAATGCGCTCATGGGACGTATGCGAAAATGAATAGAGGCGATGACACCGAAGATCATAGCTGCAATTGAGCCAATCGCCAGCAACCAACCAAGCAGGTTTCTGCTGCTGAAAAATATCATCCCCACGCCAAACATAAACGGTATCAGGATCATGCCACTGGTGACCGAAAGCCCACCAAAATAACCAACCCGGTATAACGATGTGCCAAACCCGAAGCTGGAGGTCACGGATATGGCGTTGAGCAACATATATCCACCACCACACAGCATGATCAGACCGATAAAGAACTGTCCTATTCCACCTGAAGTACCACCTGCACCCTTCATAATCTCGTTTCCTTGAATGTGTATTGATTGAATCAACGACCTCTTACCGGCCGGCGGGCTGAGTATGGTCAAAAAAAGTCGATGCATCAACCGCACGAGTGCCTGGCTGAAACGACCATCACAGATTTTCAGGCCAGATCGAAACCGGAAATACACCATTGAGCAGCTACTCACCCGAAAGTCTGTCTTCCTGCCTGTCTGAGCACCTCACTCCATTCCCCCACCAGGCTTGCCTCCCCATGGTATTACCGCTAGCATTGCCGGCAATGAAGCAGGTGCCCTTACAAGGGTTAAACGGGAAGTATGGTGGACTATTACCGTCATCCATCGCTGCCCCCGCATCGGTAAAAAAGAGTAGTTTGCAGACGCCACTGGATAATTCCGGGAAGGCGCAAACGATGGCCATTGCCCTCTTTCAGCCCGAATACCGGCCTGTTTTTTAACCAATATGATCAGGTACGGTGGGTGCCAGAGGTAATCAAGTATATGTCTACGCTCAGTCTTTCCCAGCGGCAGGTGTTGCAGCCGGCCAAACTCTCACTGCCACAGTTAATCACCCCCCTGGCAGCCGGTTTTCTGGCGGTAATGACCGTTGGTTTTATGCCATTGAAACAGGTCCATAACGCCCGTCACAACAGCCGACACACATTCGCATTTCCCAGCCACTGATCCCAACATCGGTGGTGTACTCATTCACTCTTTTTATCCCGGCACGAGCATGGCCGGTAGCAGGTGTCATTAATGCTGTTTAGACGGATTATTCTGACGGCCGTTTTGATTGGTTTGCTGTGCGGTATAGCACTGACAGCCATGCAGTCCGTAGAGATATGGCCGGTGCTCAGTTCAGCCGGGCAATATGAACAACCTGCAGCAAATCATACTGATATCTCTGTCGCCCATATCGACAACAATCCCGAACACGCACAGGGCCACAACGTCTGGTCATCGGAAAACGGCTGGCCACGAATTTTGTCCAGTAGTCTCTCCAATTCCCTGCTCAGTATCGGCTTTGCCGCTTTGCTGCTGGCGCTCATGGCCTTGCTGCAACTGACCGGTATCACCCGACTGAATACTTGCAGGGGTTTGCTCTGGGGCTTGGCCGGGTTTAGCGCATTTTTTGCTGCCCCCGGACTCGGCCTGTCACTGGAAATTACCGACACCCTGGCGGCTCCCCAGGGCCTGCGACAGATGTGGTGGATATTCACGACCCTAATGACCTCAACGGGCATCGGGTTGCTGGTGTTTTCACCCTGCCGTGTCAAAGTTATGGGGCTGGTAATGCTGGCTCTGCCATATCTGGTTGGTGCTCCGCATCACACCAAAGCACAGTTTTCCACCACAGACAGCCACATCATCGTCATTCTGCACCATCTGCAACAGCGACTCTGGTTGATGACAGGCGTGACCCACTTCATTTTCTGGTTGTTACTCGGAAGCTGCTGCGCCTGCGCCATCAACCGCTGGATCCTCAAGGATATCGATTACCATGCTGCCCAAGCCTGACTATCCCTTCTCTGCCGTCACCGGCCATGAACGCTTTAAGCTGGCGCTGATACTGGCGGCCATTAATCCGGATATCGGTGGAGTACTGATCAGTGGTCCGCGTGGTTGCGGCAAATCGACTCTGGCCCGTGCACTGGCTGCGGTCATGCCCGAACAGCCAGCATTTGTCACTTTACCCCTTGGCGCCAGTGAAGAAATGGTGACCGGGACACTGGATCTGCAACAGGTACTGCAACAGCAACAGGTGACATTCCAACCCGGCGTACTGGCACGTGCCCATGGCGGTGTGCTGTATGTTGATGAGGTGAACCTGCTGGCCGATGCGCTGGTGGATCTGCTGCTGGATGTTGCTGCCAGTGGTATCAACCGGGTCGAGCGTGATGGTATCAGCCACGCGCACGATGCCCGGTTTCTGCTGCTAGGTACCATGAATCCCGATGAAGGCGAGCTACGACCGCAACTGTTAGACCGCTTCGGGCTGATGGTCGAACTGAACAACCCCCATTCCATTGATGAACGCCTTGAAGTGGTAGAACGACGTCAGTCATTCGAGCAATCACCGGAAGCATTTTGTCACCGTTTTGAACCCATGCAGCAGCAGCTGACACAACGGATCCGCCAGGCCCGATTACGGCTGCTACAGGTGTTGTGCGAAAAGACCATGCAGCGACAGATTGCCGAACGTTGCCATGCAGCTGCAGTCGATGGGGTTCGTGCAGACATTGTCTGGCATCGCGCGGCCATTGCCCATGCTGCCTGGCATCAACGGGATCAGGTCATTGAATCAGATCTGGATGCAGTGGAAGAGCTGGTACTGGCACATCGCCGCTCGGATCATTCACAATCGCCGCCAGCACCACCGCCATTTCAACGACCACCCGGCAGCCCTCCGGCCACAGACGACAAACGTCCTCAAGACAGCGGCCAATGGGGACAGATGCCTCCACAAAACCAGAACATGCAGGCAATCAATGCACTGCCACAGCATTCTGCGCCTGACACCAATACTACCCGACACTCGGTGCAGTCAGTCCAGGCACAGACCTTGAACAGCAAAGCCCGTGGCCCTCATGTTGGCCGTGGACGCCAGCAGCCAAACGCCGGCCGCGCTCCCAACTGGTTCACCACGTTGCTGGCCAGCGCCGGTCACTGGCCACCACGGCAACTACAGTTTCGGCCACGCCGCGAGGGTCGTGCCATTCTAAATCTGATCCTGTTGGATACCTCCGCCTCCACTTTGAAACAACAATGGCAGGCCCAGGCCAAAGGTGTCGTTGCGCAACTGGCACAACGCGCCTATCTGGCCCGCGAGCAACTTGCCATCCTTGGTTTCGGCAACGACCGGATAGAGCCATTGCTGTCACACCGACGGGCTCCCAAACAGTTACAGGCGCTGATCAACCGCATCAGTGCCGGCGGTGGAACGCCCATGCGGGCGGTACTGTTACATGCTCAACGATATCTGTTGCGCATGCTGAGACATGAGCCGGACCTCCAGACTCATGTTTATCTGATCACCGATGGTCGCAGTCGACAGCGTCTTGACGATATTCATCTGCCCGGTCACTGCACTGTCATCGACATTGAACAGAGTGCTGTCAAACGTGGGCGTGGTGCCGCTCTGGCAGCAGACCTCAAAGCTCATTACCTGCCTCTGGCCGGAGTTTCCTCATGAAAACATCAGCGCAATGTCCGGCTCTGTTTTTAACGGCACCGGCGTCCGGTCAGGGAAAGACCACTGTCAGTGCGGCACTGGCGCGTTATCTGCGCGACCAGGGAAAACAGGTAAGGGTGTTCAAAACCGGACCGGATTATCTTGATCCACAGATTCT
The DNA here is from genome assembly GCF_050297175.1 of Gynuella sp. NCBI lineage: Bacteria > Pseudomonadati > Pseudomonadota > Gammaproteobacteria > Oceanospirillales > Saccharospirillaceae > Gynuella > Gynuella sp. Next base: position 160,056 of record NZ_JBNKSF010000043.1, read on the forward strand.
GGAACAGGCATCCGGACAACCGGTCGAACAACTGGATCTTTGGATGGCCGGACCGGATTATTGCCGGCAGATGTTATTCAACGCCGCCCACGAAGCCGACTTTATTCTGATCGAAGGTGCCATGGGCATGTTCGATGGTGAGCCTTCGAGTGCCGACCTGGCCGCGCTGTTCGGCATTCCCATGGTCATCGTCATGGATGTCAAAGGCATGGCCCAGACAGCGGCGGCCGTGGCCAGCGGCTTGGCGCGATTCCGTGATGATATTCACTGCGCCGGCCTGATTGCCAACAACTGCGCCTCCGAACGCCACCGGCAATTGATTGTGGATGCCCTACCCACCGACCTGCCACTGCTCGCCACTCTGGCCCGTGACCCTGCTATCAGCCTGCCCGAACGTCATCTGGGACTGGTACAGGCCAGTGAAGTCCGGGATGAACTGGAACAGTGTTTCAACCACGGCGTTCAGGCGCTGCTGGCCGGAGGTATCGACCATGCCACCCTAATACACCCGGTCAGCTTCACCGGTACCACTCTATCTTCAGACCCCCATTCAAACACTCATTCAAAGGACGCCCACTCGAACGAGTTGCCGGGACACCCACTCAATCAGATTGATGTGTCACAAGAACCCCACTCAAAACACCACCTGAATACATCTGACGGGACACCCACCGCATCAGACAGAACACCCACTACAACCGTGTTCACAGAACCCCATTCAAGGGACACCCACCTGAATGAGGTGCCGGGACACCCACTTGAAGGAGTACGCATCGGCATTGCCCGCGACGCGGCGTTCAGTTTTATCTACAGCGCCAATTTACGCCAGCTGACGGCACTTGGAGCGCAATACGAGTTTTTCTCACCGATACAGGATCAGACACTGGCCAATTTCGATGCGCTGTGGCTGCCGGGTGGTTATCCGGAATTGCACGCCAAAGCACTGGCCGCCAATGAGGCAATGAGAACCGCCATCCAGCGGTTTTTTCAGCAGGATAAACCCATCCTGGCGGAATGCGGCGGCATGTTGTATTGCCTGGAGACCCTGACGGATCTCGACCAACAGACGTTTCCAATGCTCGGGCTGCTCAGCGGTCAGGGCATGATGCGTGGAAAACGGGGCTGCCAGGGTATGCAGACGGCGGTATTGCCGGAAGGCGATATTCGCGGCCACGCTCATCATCGTTCCCGCAGCCAGGGAACCCCGGAACCGATCAGCTATGGCCGACGTCAGCGCCACCCGGCACCGGGCGAAGCCATTTATCGCAGTAGAGGCCTGACGGCTTCCTATCTGCATCTGTTTTTTCCATCCAATCCGGTGGCCATCGTGCAATTGTTGTTACCTTCGGCCTCCCGTTCCACGCAGGGGTTTTATCATGCTGGTTAGTACTTTGACGACACTGGCCGCAGGCCTGCTATTGGGTATTTTGCATGCATTCGATCCCGATCATGTGGTGGCCGTTTCGGCCATGAGCGCGGAAAAACCTGGTCTGCGTCGCAGCCTTCGCTATTGCTCGCACTGGGCCATTGGCCACGGCGGAGTGCTGCTGATCTGCACCGTGCTGTTGTTTGGGCTGGGCCTGCATTTACCGGAACGCCTGCTGACGACGGCGGAAACGGCCGTTGGCGCGGTGTTGATATTAATCGGGCTGCTATGTTTCTGGCGCTTTCATCGACAGCATCAAGGCATCACATCCGATACCAAAGGTCGTAAAACGCCGACGCTGGTAGGCATGCTGCACGGTCTGGCCGGCAGCGCGCCAGCACTGGCACTGGTTCCGGTCATGAGTCAGGCGCAGTTTATCGCCGCCCTCGGATATGTACTGGTTTTTTCCGCCGGAGTGTTGTTGTCCATGCTGCTGGTGGGCCTTGGACTGGGGCTGCTGCAACATAGCCTGCGGCAATGGAGCCTGCAACTGTTTCATGGCTGCCGTTACGCCATCGCGACCGGATCGGTATTGCTCGGTGGCTATTGGATGGTCCACAGCTTTTAAAAAACTGACAAACGGTATGTGGCATGTGGCCCGAAAGCAGCGAACAACCTACCCGACTCCGAACCGGTTTAACCACCGGTTGTTGTGCCACCGCCTGTTGTGTGGCAGCGGCACAACTGCTGCTGCAACCTCAACGGCCAGCAGCTTCGACGGTTTCGGTGAAGCTGCCTCGCGGGCGCTATGTCGATCTGGCCATCGTGGCACAACAGCGATTGAGTACCGAGCAGGCCATTGCCACCACCATCAAGGATGCCGGCGATGATCCCGATATCACTCACGGCGCACGGATTTCCGTCACGCTGGTATTGGTGGCGGAAGCCGGTGTGGCGTTTCATGCCGGCCAGGGAGTGGGCACCGTGACCCGGGACGGACTGCCACTGACCATCGGTGAACCGGCGATTAATCCGGTGCCCAGGGCAATGATGACAGAACATCTGCTTCAAGCTGCTGAGAACAGCGGTTATCAGGGTGGCTTCAAGGTCACCGTGGCTGTGGAAAACGGTGAGATGCTGGCGCACAAGACGATGAATCCACGATTGGGCATTTTGGGAGGGCTGTCGATCCTCGGCACCACCGGTATCGTCCGACCGTTTTCCTGCGCGGCCTATATTGCCTCGATCCATCAGGGTATGGACGTGGCGGCCGCCAACGGCATCGATCATATCGCCGCGACCACTGGCAGCAGCAGCGAACAGGCCATTCGCGAACATTATGGCCTGAGCGAGATGGCGCTGGTGGAAATGGGGGATTTCGCCGGCGCGGTCCTGAAATATTTAAAACGGGTGTCATTTGCGCGGGTCAGCCTGTGTGGTGGTTTTGGCAAGATCAGCAAACTGGCCAACGGGCACCTGGATCTGCACAGCCGGGCTTCGGCAATCGATTTTGAACACTTGGCCAATCTGGCACAGACCGACGGTGCAAACGAGGCATTGTGTCGCCGTATTCGTTCTGCCAACACCAGCATTGAAGCCTTGCAGTGCTGCCAGGATCACGGCATCGACCTGGCTCAGGCCGTCTGCAACGCGGCCTGGCGAAAGGTTCACGCGATGGTACCTGCCACAGTGGCCGTAGAAGTCTGGGTAACGGATCGCAGTGGACGATTGCTGGCCTGCGCCAGAGGAGACGAAATATGACCGCCCGTCTGCTGATACTCGGTGGCACCGCCGACGCCCGCCGGCTGGCAATGAAACTCAGCGCCCGGGGAATCCAGTTGATTTACAGCGTGGCCGGTCTGGTTCGAAAACCGGATATCGACTGCGACATCATCTCCGGCGGTTTTCGTCAATTGGGCGGACTAAGCACAGTGATTCGTACTCGTACTATCAGGGCGGTGCTGGATGCCACCCATCCGTATGCCGAGCGTATGAGCCGGCAGGCACTGCTGAGTGCACGGGAGTGCGGCATTCCCTGCTGGCGTTTGCAACGCCCGGCCTGGCAACCGCAGCCGGGTGATCATTGGCAGCAATATGCTGATTGGTCAGGGTTATTGCCCGCATTGGCCAACAAACATTCGGTCTTTTTGAGTGCCGGACAATTGCCGCCTGAGAGCCACGAGACTCTGGCGCATTATCGACAATACGGACAACAGCAGCTACTGCGCACAGCAGCCACACCTGCCATGCCTCTGCCCGAGGGTATGCAATGGCTCAAAGCCATTGGGCCGTTTGCCCTGACTGAAGAACGACAACTGCTGATACAGCATCAAATTGACGCCATCGTCAGCAAGAACAGCGGCGGTGATGCCACCGTCGCCAAACTGACGGCAGCGCGTCAACTGGGTATTCCGGTACTGATGCTGAAACGTCCCGGGTTGCCACCGGCAGACCGGGAATTTTTTCAACCGGATGAGGCATGTGCGTTTGTGTCTCACTGGTGCACACAATAAGAGGAACTTTTATGACCACTTCCACTGACAAACCAGCCATCCTGTTTGTAGGCCATGGATCACGCGATGTCGAAGCCGTGGACGAATTCCACCAACTGGCCGGCCACTTTCGTGAGCGCTTCCCTGACCGGCTGGTGGAGACCGCATTTCTGGAGTTCGTACGGCCGATCATCGCCGAAGGGGTAGATACCCTGAAGAGTCAGGGCGCGCGTGCTATCCAGGCCATTCCCGGCATGCTGATGGCGGGCGGTCATGCCAAAAACGATATTCCCAGTGAGCTGAATGCTCTGCAACAGGAGTTCGGTCTGAGTATCGAATACGGTGCCGAACTCGGCGTCAATGCCAATATGCTACAGGCGGCCCAGGCCCGTATCGAAGAGGCCGAAGCAGAGCTCCAGGCCCGTATCGGCAGCGCTTATCAACGCAAAGACACCTTACTGGTAGTGGTTGGCCGGGGCGCTTCGGATGCCGATGCCAACTCCAATATCAGCAAAATCACTCGTTTTCTCGAAGAAGGCATGGGGTTCGGTTGGAGTGCCACCTGCTACAGCGGTGTCACGACTCCATTGGTGCCGGAGTGCCTGGAACGGGTACATGGCCTGGGATTCAAACAGGTCATCGTGTTTCCCTATTTTCTGTTCACCGGTCGGCTGGTGAAAAAGATCTATGCCTGGGTCGATGATTATGCTCAGGCACATCCTGAGATTGCGGTGGTCAAGGCATCTTATCTGAACGATCACCCAAAAGTGATCGATACCTTTGTGGAAAAACTCGAAGAGATAGAGGCCGGTAATCCAAACATGAACTGCCAGCTCTGCCAGTACCGGGTACAGATTGTGGGCGCAGAACACAAAGTCGGGCAGCCCCAGGAAAGCCACCACCACCACGTTCAGGGAATCGGCACCGATGCCGACCATGGCCATCATCATCATCATCATCATCATCATCACCATCATCATGGTCACAGCCACGATCATGACCATGACCATGACCATGACGGCCATGATCACTCCCATACTCATGACCATAAACACGGACACTGAGACAGTGACAATCTCGTTTGAATACGAAGCGGATCCCCAGCGGATCGAGCAGCAAAGCTTTGCCATTATCCGTGAACTGACAGAACTGAACGGGTTGAGCGATGAGCAACAGCAGGTGGTCATGCGCATCGTGCACAGCACCGGCACGCCTGAGCTGGCATCTCAGGTACGTTTCAGTGCTGCCGCCTGCGAAGCCGGCCTGCATGCACTGGCGCGCCAGCGGCCGATTCTGTGTGATGCGGAAATGGTCAAACAAGGACTGACCAAACGCATGCTGGCAGAGGAACCACTGTGTTTTCTCAACGAGCCGGCGGTGCCGCTATTGGCCCAGGAACACCAGGAAACCCGCTCAATGGCAGCGCTGCGTTTCTGGCCGTCGTTTCTCAACGACGCCATAGTCATCATCGGTAATGCACCAACGGTATTGTTTCGGCTGTTGGAAATGCTGCAGCAGGGCGCGCCGAAACCAGCTCTGATCATCGGCATGCCGGTGGGATTTGTCGGTGCTGCCGAATCCAAGCAGGCTTTGTGGGATTGCCATCAAACCCTCGGCATTGACTGCATCACCCTGCTCGGTCGCCAGGGTGGCAGTGCTGTGGCAGCAGCAGCCTGCAATGCTCTGCTGCGTTGCCAGCGAGGAGAGTGGTACTGATGACGATAGGTATTCATGTGATCGGCCTGGGGGTCAATCAGAAAGCGGAGCTGAGCCGTGCGGCTCAGTCAGTATTGGATCAGGCTGGGGTGGTGTTCGGCTCGGAACGACAACTGGCAACCATCAAACACCTGCTCGGTGAGCAGCCGGTACAGCCATTGCCGCCTCTAGCAGAGCTGGCCGCGCAGCTCAATGCAGCAATGCAACAATACCCGTCTGTGGTGGTGCTGGCTTCTGGCGATCCCTTGTTTTATGGCATCGGCAGCTGGCTGAAACGTCATTTTGAAGCACCACAACTGGCTTTTTATCCTGCGGTTTCCAGTCTTCAGGCTGTGTGCCATGCCCTTGGTCTGGCACTACAGGACGTCGACGTAGTCAGCCTGCACGGTCGACCGGTGGAAAAAATCCGTACCCGGCTGTGCCATAACCATACGTTACTGATTCTGACCGATCAGCACAGCACGCCACAACGCCTGGCTCAGGAATGTCTGGCAGCAGGATTTACCGAATCGGAGCTGATCGTATGTGCATCCATGGGCTACCGCAAACAGAAGATCCAGCGTTTTCCGGTTGCCAAACTGGCGCGGATGCGACGCAAGTTCGATCCACTGCATGTCAGCGTGATCGAAGTCCGCGGACAGGGCGGTTTTCTGCCAGCGTTTCCGGGCATTGCCGATGAGCACTTTCATACCGGCGTCGAAGCCGGCAAAGGCATGATCACTAAACGCGCGGTGCGATTAAATATTCTGTCACTGCTACAACCGTGTGCCGGAGATGTCATCTGGGATATCGGTGCCGGCTGCGGCTCCGTGGCAATAGAACTGGCGTACTGGACGCCCCAGGCAAGAGTACTGGCCGTGGAACAACATGCGGAACGACTTCAGTGCCTGGAAATCAACCGTCAGCGCTTTGGCGTGGTGGACAATCTGAAAGTGGTGGATGGTCGCGCGCCGGCAGCACTGGCCGGACTGGACGCACCGAACAAAATTTTTATCGGCGGCAGTGATGGCGAGCTGCCCACCCTGTTACAGACACTTTGGGAAGAACTGCCATTACACAGCATGATCGTCGGCTGCGCCGTGACTGAGACCAGTAAAGCCTGGTGGCTGGGTTTCTGGCAACAACGCCAACAGGCTCAGGATGCCGGGCTGGAGACTCTGCAGGTGGCAGTCAGCGCCGGCAGCACTCTGGCGAATCAATTGGTGTACCGGCCCAATCTGCCGGTCAGCCTGTTTCGTTTCATTAAAACCGGAGCCGCCGATAATGTCGCATGAGACTGCTTGTTTCTATGGTGTCGGCGTCGGTCCGGGAGATCCGGAACTGCTGACGCTGAAGGCATTGCGCCATATTCAGCAGGCCGATGTCATCGCTTATATCGCCAACCCTGAAGGTCATTCGCAGGCGCGCCAGATCGTCGCGGAATTTCTCCGTCCGCTGGAAGGTGCCATGACTGAATTACCGGTGGTACTGACCATGAGCGATGAACGCAGTGCTATTAACCGGGAATATGATGCCGCCGCCGCGACCATTTGCCGGCATTTGCAGGATGGTCACTCGGTGGTGTTTCTGTGTGAAGGTGATCCACTGTTTTTTGCCTCGTTCAGTTATCTGCTGGACCGTATAAAACCGCAGTTTGCCTGCGTCGTAGTACCCGGTATCAGTTCACCACAGGCCGCTTCTGCACGACTACAGCAGCCACTGACCATACTGGCGGAGTCCTATGCGGTGATCAGTGGCCGCCACGATGATGAGCAAATTCTGCTGACACTGACACAGTTCGACAGCGTGGTGATTATGAAGGCCGGCCGCAGCCGTCAACGGCTGTTGGCGTTATTGCAGCAGAGCGGTCGCAGTGCCGATGCCCGGTATCTGGAATATATCGGCCGCCACGATGAACGGGTGGTGGAAGATGTCCACACTTTGGCGAATGAACCCGGGCCGTATTTTTCCTTGTTTGTCGTCACCCGTCAGGAGCGCCTGTCACGATGATACGGATTATTGCCCTGACCGACACCGGTCACGATCTGGCCAGGCGCATTCAGACTTACTGGCCTGACAGCCGGATCGATTACCGCCCCCAACCCTTTGCCGCAACAGTCCAGCAGGCGTTTGTGAAGGGGGAGCGCCTGATCATGATCTGCGCCATGGGCATTGCAGTCAGAACGCTGGCACCGGTGCTGGCGGACAAACATCAGGACCCGGCGGTCCTGGTACTCGATGAACACGGACAATTTGTGGTACCGCTGTTGTCCGGACATGAAGGCGGCGCGAATGAATGGGGCCGGCAACTGGCCGGACAATTGAGTGCCCAGCTAGTGCTGACTACCGCCAACCCCTACCTAAAACCCGTTTATACCGTGGGTATGGGCTGTGAACGCGGTTGTTCTGTGACCGAAATCACAGAACTCTTCCACTATTGTCTGAATCAGGCCGGACTGACAACGGCCAAAATTGCAACTATCCACAGTATTGATATCAAGGCGGATGAGACCGGTTTCATTGAATTTTGTAATCATGTTAACAAAAAATTTCAAACCTGGAGCGCGGAGCAGCTAAACACGGTGAAATCACAGCTCAGTACACGTTCAGACTATGTTTTCAGGGCTGTTGGCGTTTATGGCGTGGCAGAATCGGCTGCCCTCTACGGTGCCATGACCATGACTGGCAGTGCTGCCGAATTGATTCTCAATAAACATAAAAGTCAACGCGCCACCTGCGCCATCGCGCGCAGTTATCCCCGAACTTATCCACAGGAATATACACAGACATGAAACAGTTATTTGTTGTGGGCGCCGGTCCTGGAGATGAGAACTGGATCACACCGGCTGCGAGTCAGGCCATTCAGGCCAGCAGTGATCTGGTCGCTTATGGTCTGTACCTTGAGCTACTGGCCCAACAGGTCAATGGTAAGGTTCACCACGAACTGCCACTCGGTGCAGAAACCGAACGCGCCGAACTGGCCCTGAATCTGGCCGCCAGCGGTCGCACGACCGCCCTGATATCCAGCGGCGACATCGGCATCTATGCGATGGCAACCCTGGTATTCGAACTGCTCGATCAACAATTGCAGGGCCGCCGTGACCAGCCGCAATGGCTCGATGTGGAGATTGAAGTCATTCCGGGTATCAGTGCCATGCAGGCGGGTGCCAGCCGGGTGGGGGCGATGCTGGGTCATGATTTCTGCACCATTTCCCTGTCAGACCTGCTGACCCCGTGGGAAACCATCGTAAAACGAATCGAATGCGCTGCGGCTGGGGACTTTGTGGTGTCGTTCTATAACCCGGTCTCGAAAAAACGCAACTGGCAACTCAACCATGCCCGCGACCTGTTATTACAGCAGCGACCAGCCACCACGCCAGTGCTCATTGGCCGGCAGCTGACCCGCAGCGACGAACAGGTCCGCATTACCACGCTGGCCGAACTCGACGCCGCTGATGTCGACATGTTCACCCTGGTCAGCGTCGGCAACAGCGAAAGCCGGCACATCATCAATGGCACCCGCGAATGGGTTTACACCCCTCGAGGCTACTCACGGAAACTGACCACATGACCGTTTATTTTATTGGTGCCGGCCCCGGCGACCCGGAATTGATCACCGTCAAAGGCCAACGCCTGATACGTCAGTGTCCGGTCATTCTATACGCCGGTTCACTGGTGCCACGGGAAGTTCTGCAACCGGCAGAAGCCGTGGCAGAGAAGATCATCGACACCGCGTCACTCGATCTCGACAACATCATCGAACATATCCGCACGGCCCATGCCCAAGGTCAGGATGTTGCCCGCGTACATTCCGGTGATCCGTCGGTATACGGCGCTATCGGGGAACAGATCCGCCGGCTTGAAGCGCTGTCCATCGACTATGAAATCGTCCCCGGTGTCACGGCGACCTCAGCGTCGGCCGCCTGGCTGGGCCGGGAACTGACCCTGTCGGGAGTTTCCCAGACTATCATCATGACCCGCTATGAAGGCAAAACTCCGTTCCCGGAACGGGAGCGGTTGCCACAACTGGCGCAAAGCGGTGCGACTCTGGCAATTCATCTGGGGGTGACCCGGATTCATAAAATTGTCGAAGAGCTGATCCCTCATTATGGCGAAGATTGCCCGGTCGCGGTGTGCTATCGCACTTCCTGGCCGGATCAGGACAAGGTCATCGGCACCCTTGGCAACATCGTCGAACGAGTACGGGCCAAAAAATTCACCCGCACCTCGTTGATTCTGGTCGGCCGGGTGCTGGCCACCGATGAGTTCCGCGATTCATATTTATACGACCAGGACCAGGCTCACATTTATCGGCCAAAAGTGAAACCAACAAATCCCAGAACTGTTAAACGCTGAACCATTACCGGAGCTTTGCATGCAACTGAACAAAATTCCCGCGACTATCGTAACCGGCTTTCTCGGCAGCGGTAAAACCACCCTGCTGTCAAACATTCTGCAACAGGCCGCCGGTAAGCGTATCGCCGTCATCGTCAACGAATTCGGTGAACTGGATATCGACGCCGAACTGCTGCGCAGTTGTCCGTTGGACTGTGATGAACCCGGTGAGGTTAAGGGTGAAAACGGCATTTACGAACTGGCGAATGGCTGCATCTGTTGCACCGTGGAGGAGGAGTTTCTGCCCGTCATGAAGCAACTGGTGGCACGGCGCGATGACATCGACCACATCCTGATCGAAACCAGCGGTCTGGCGTTGCCAAAACCCTTGGTACAGGCCTTCAACTGGCCGGAGATCAAACAACATTGCACCGTCGATGCGGTGATCACTCTGATCGATGGCCCGGCGGTGACGGCCGGACGTTTTGCCCACGATGAACTTCAAGTCCAGGCCCAACGCCTGGCCGACGACAGTCTGGATCATGACCCTTCGCTACAGGAACTGCTCGATGATCAGCTCAGCGCAGCTGATCTGGTGCTGGTCGGCAAAAATGATCTGCTGAGCGACGATGAACGCCAGCAGGTACAGGCCATTGTATCCCGCAAAGTGCCGCCGGCCGTCAAAACCGTTTACATCAGTAACGCCAATTTTGTGAATGCTGAGCTGCCGTTGGAACAACTACTCGGCATTGCCGCAGCGACTGAGGAGCGCATTACTGAGGTCCATAACCATCACGATCATCATCATGCCCATGGCGAACACCACGAACATGCACACGACCACTTCGATTCTCTGGTGTTGAGTCTCGGCGAAGTCGATACCCAAGTACTGCAACACCAATTGCGGGAACTGCTGGCAACCCAGAACATTTTCCGTATCAAGGGATTTGCCGCGCTGCCGGACAAACCCATGCGTCAGGTATTACAGGCCGTAGGCCAGCGCCTGGATGTGCACTTTGACCGTCTTTGGCGGACCGATGAACCGCGCCGAACACAGCTGGTGATCATTGGTAAAGCACTGAATCGCGATACTCTGCTGGCGGCCCTGTCTCCGGCAGAACAGGTGAGTGTCGACTGATGCATTTGTTCGCTGCCAAACCCGGTGGATTTGTCGACGACGAGGGCATTATCGACCTCGATCAGAGTCCGGCAGACATGGTCATCCTGTCTGCCGCAGACAGTAGTCTGTCGGCCCTGGCGATGGCAGCGGAGAGTTTGCCCGCAGATTTCCCCAGCGTGCGGCTGGCCAACTGGATGAACCTGCTGAAACCGGCAGCCTTCGACCTCTATCAGGATAAGGTACTGGATCATGCTCGCGTGGTCGTGGTGTCACTGCTGGGGGGGTCGGGTTACTGGCCTTATGGCTATGACCAGTTACAACACTGGGCACAGCAACGGCCACAACGCGTGCTGATCATGGTGCCCGGCGATGATACGCCTGATCAGACACTGTTCGATGCCGGCACCGAGGCCATTGAACACAGCTCCCGGGTGTGGCGCTATCTGCGCGAAAGCGGAACCCGCAACAGCCTGCAATTGTTTCACTACCTCGCCGCTCATTATTTTGACCAGCCGGTAACATGGCTACCGCCTGAAACACTGCCCGGGTGCATGATTTATCCGCCAGACAGGCTCTCGCTGACGGCTCAGTCGTTTACTGAAGAACCGGCCAAAACAGATGCCAACCTTGTGCTGACTGAGTGGCGCAGGCGCTGGCAGACGAAACACCCGGTCGCACTGCTGCTGTTTTATCGCAGTCATCTGCAAAGCGCGAACACGGCCATGTTTGATGAGCTGATAACTTGTCTGGAGCAAGCCGGCATCAATATTCTGCCGGTCTCGGTGGCGTCTTTGAAAGACGACGGGACACTACAACAGATCAACCACTGGATTGAGGCGGTGAATGCCAGCCTACTGATCAACACTACCGGTTTTGCCATCAACCGTGTGGACAGCGCCGATCAGGCCGCCGGACCATCTGCCTTTTATTCCCCTTTCGCCGGTCAGTTGCCGGTGCTGCAATTAATTCTGGCGAGCAACGACGAGGCCGACTGGCAGCGGCATACCCAGGGGTTGCGGGCCCGCGATCTGGCCATGCAGGTGGTGCTGCCGGAGATGGACGGCCGTATCATCACCCGGGCCATCAGTTTTAAAACCGAAAGCCATTACAGCCGGCGCTGCCAGACCTCGGTGGTGCGTTATGCCCTGCATCCGGAACGGGCAGCATTTGTGGCACAACTGAGCCGGCGTTTCTGCGCCCTGCGGCAAACGCCCAATCCAGACAAGCGCATTGCCCTGATCCTGGCCAATTATCCCACCAAGGACGGCCGTATCGGCAATGGTGTCGGGCTCGATACACCGGCCTCGGTCATTACGCTGTTGCAGGCCATGGCCAAAGCCGGCTATCCGGTTACGGATATTCCGGTTGATGGCACGGCGCTGATTGAAACTCTGCTTGGCGCTGTGACCAATAATCCCAATACCCTGCACACTCTGCCTTGCTGGCAGAGCCTCGATCTGCATGATTACATGGTTTATTTCCGGCAACTGCCAGAGACCTGTCAGCAGGCCGTCTGGCAGCGCTGGGGTGGCCCGGAACAGGATCCCAAGTGTCGCAACAACCACCTGATGCTGGCCGGAATCCGACTGGGTGAAACCTTTATCGGCATTCAACCGGCGCGTGGATTTGATCGCGACCTGGCAGCCAATTATCACGACCCTGATCTGGTACCACCCCATAGTTATCTAGCCTACTATTTCTGGCTGCGTCATGTGTATAAAGTCGATGCAATCATCCACGTTGGTAAACATGGCAACCTGGAGTGGCTCCCCGGAAAGGGATCAGCTTTGTCCGATCACTGCTGGCCGGATATCTCCCTCGGTCCGATGCCGCATTTTTATCCGTTTATCGTCAATGATCCCGGTGAAGGCTCACAGGCCAAGCGCCGCACCCAGGCGGTCATCATCGATCACCTGATGCCACCGATGACACGCGCCGAAAGTTATGGCGATATGGCCCGGCTGGAAGCACTGGTCGATGAGTATTATCAGGCAGCCGGGATGGACAGCCGGCGCGAAAGCTGGCTGCGGGAAGCGATTTTCGAACTGGCCCGTAGCAGCGGTATCGCCCAGGAACTGAACCCGGCAGCAGACGATGATGAAACACTGCTGGATGAACTCGATACCTATTTATGCGACATCAAAGAATCCCAGATTCGTCATGGCTTGCATCGCCTGGGTCAATTACCAGAACCAGAAAAACTGATCGATACCCTGGTGGCACTGTTACGCCTGCCCAGAGGAGATGGCGCTGAACACCGTGGCATCCTGCATAATCTGGTGCGTGATTTACAGTTGACCACACATACCGAGACTGCGGAATACTTTGATCCACTCAGCGTCGGGCGCGAAGACTGGCTGGGCCCGAGACCGGACATTCTGGAAACCATCTCGAAAACCCCATGGCGCAGTGCTTCCGATACCCGCGAACGCCTGGAATTACTGGCCCGGCAATGGGTCCGGAAATATGTCGTGGAATCTCAGAACCTCACCACTCTGCACACGACGTTTCCGAACAGCTATCAACAACTCCACTATGCCCGGGTGCAAATATTGCCAGCGCTGCATCAGAGCGCCGAGCTGGAAATTCAATCACTGCTCGACGGCCTTGAAGGCCGCTTTGTACCACCGGGCCCGAGTGGTGCCCCAACTCGTGGGCGACTGGATACGCTGCCGACTGGTCGTAACTTTTTTTCTGTGGACAGCCGCGCAATTCCTTCACCGGCGGCCTGGGCCATCGGTGAAAAATCTGCCCAAGCACTGATCGAACGCCATCTACAGGAACACGGCGATTATCCGCGCGAGCTTGGCCTGTCGGTCTGGGGCACGGCCACCATGCGCACCGGTGGAGACGACATTGCTCAGGCATTTGCGCTGATGGGCGTGCGGCCCCTGTGGGCTGCCGGCTCGCAACGGGTGACCGACATCGAGGTGATTCCCACCATGTTACTGAACCGGCCCAGAGTCGACGTGACCCTGCGGGTATCCGGGTTCTTTCGCGATGCGTTTCCCAATGTCATCAAACTCTATGATGCAGCGGTACAGGCCATTGCCAGCTCTGAGGAACCAGGCAACGACAATACCATCCGCAATCATATTCGTGAGCGCAGACAAGCGCTTATGGACCAGGGCCTCGATGCAGCACAGGCTGCCCGGCAGGCATCTTACCGGGTATTTGGCAGCAAACCCGGTGCTTATGGCGCCGGCCTGCAGGGGCTGATCGATGAACGTTGCTGGCAGCAAAGCAGTGACCTCGCCGAAGCCTATCTGAACTGGAGCGGATATGCCTATGGCCAGGAAGGCGGTGATGGCATGGCGGCCCACGATGAGTTCCAGCACCGGTTATCACGCTTACAGGTTGTCCTGCAGAATCAGGATAACCGCGAACACGATCTGTTGGATTCCGACGATTACTATCAATTTCAGGGCGGTATGAGCAATGCGGTGAACGTTTTCAGCGGCAACATGCCGACGATCTACCACGGTGATCATTCCAACCCGGCGCAACCGAAAATCCGCACGTTAAAAGAAGAACTCAATCGGGTGATCCGTTCCCGGGTGCTGAATCCCAAATGGATCAATGCCATGCGTGAGCATGGTTACAAAGGCGCATTCGAAATGGCCGCCAGTATCGACTATCTGTTTGCCTACGATGCCACCACCGGACTCATCGCCGATTATCAATATGCCCAGGTCACGGATGCTCTGGTACTGGATCCGGACAATCAGGCATTTCTGCGCCAGCACAACATTCATGCCCTGGAAGAAATGGCAGAGCGACTGCTGGAAGCCACTCAACGCGGCATGTGGCAGCAACCAGACGGATACGAAAATACCCTGCAGGATCTATTGCTGGATCTCGATGAAGGCATGGAGCAATCATGAAATACATATTAGTCGAATGTCATCATCACTCATATTTACCCACCCCTATCACGTGTTACTGGCAGCCAATAAAAAAACTGCTTGTGATGCAACATAACGATCGCTCACCCGATCGTCTCGAAAATATGCTATTAAACAGGAGAACTTAAACATGCATATCGAACCCGGCGTCGTCAGTGGCGCTAAAATCTTTCTCAGCTACGGCACGGCACTGGGTGCTGCCGGATATATGATCAAACACATCAGCGACACCATAAAACAGTCTGGCACTGCTGCGTTTGCACTGCGCAGCCTGCTGGCGACCATACTGGTATTCTGCTTTTTCGAAGTATTGCCTCACTTCCCGGTTGGCGTATCAGAAGTGCATTTGATACTCGGAACCACTTTGTTGTTAATACTCGGAACCGGCCCGGCAGCCGTAGGATTGATGGGTGGCCTGCTGGTCCAGGGACTCTTTTTTGCCCCCTTTGACCTGCCACAATATGGTATGAACGTCACCACTCTGTTAGTACCGCTATTTGCCACTGCGGTACTGGCACGCCGTATCATCCCCAACAACACGGCCTATGTGGACATCAGTTACGGTCAGGCATTAAAACTGTCATTTGCCTACCAGGGTGGGATTGTCAGTTGGGTGGCTTTTTGGGCTTTTTACGGCCATGGTTTCAGCACCGATAACCTGGCATCAGTGTTCAGCTTTGGGGTGAGCTATATGAGCGTGATCATTGCCGAACCGCTGATCGACCTCGGTGTACTGGCCATCGCCAAGCGTATTCATGGACTGAGAAACAGTCGTTGGGTGGAACAGCGGTTGTATTAGTAAAAACGCAATAGATTGCCCTTGCCTCACTTGGTTATACCACTTGAGGCAATTGGATCTTCCTGCTATACCACTAATCCGTTATTCACATAAGTCGCAATCGATCCAGGGAACCTCTCAGATGAACACCGCCCGTTTTCCAAGTAATAAATAATTTATAGGTTCGATTGCACTCCTACATCCGGCCTGTCCACTATGGAGCTTATCAGCAGAACCCCATCTGAAAAGTGGCATCGTATGACAAGAAGGGCCCTTAAGAAGGAGAAACCTTTAATTTTTTCCTTAACGGGAATCTCTGCAACCAGTCGCATCATATCCTGAATTACGTTATAGATAGCGAAACTGAGTCAGACTCTGATAAAGAACCGCTAAAAAATGGTCTGTTTGTCAGGGCCCATTAAAATATTGTTCTTCACCACTCTATTACTACCCCCCCTCCCCCCCGATTCGTATAGCAATAATAGCGAACCAATATATAAAATTGAGACTTCTAAAAGTCGAGATACAGCGATATAAACTCGACTCATTTGTCTATGACAATGTTCTACTATGTTTAATGAATAAGGCTTTGGTTCTGATGATACCTTCATTCATGATTCTATAAAAAATCAAAATTAAAAATAATGCCTATACTTAGCATAGAAACATTAAACTTTTTCAGAGTGATTTATTTAAATATTGGGCTAAATTAATAAAACAAGGGATTTGTTAATACTAGCCTGTTGGCATACTGAGAGCGAACTATTGCTTCGACAAGGCTAAAGAAGTGAATTTAAAAGCTCAAAATATATGGAAAACAACAACCGCCTTCTAGCTTCATTCTGAATGATCGACCTGGAAAGGCCCAATTGAAAGCACTCAATACTCTATGGGAGTTTATTTCTATGCGAACTTTAGCGAAAAGCTGTTTAATAGTTGCTGCTTTTTTAATCACAATATTTGCCACCGCTGAGGATTTACAGGTTGTAACGCTGGAATATCCACCGTATGCCTCCAGCACGCTGAAAGAAAATGGCTGGGCCTGGAAAGTTGTGCAGGAAGCGAGCGCCAGAGGCAAAATAGATGCCAAACTAACATTCATGCCATGGGCAAGGGCACTGGAGGAAACCAAAAAAGGCAATATGGATGCACTCTATTTAGCAAATAAAAATCCTGAACGAGAAAAATGGGCAGTATTCTCAGACAAAGTCGGGGCAGTCATCAGCGTAATGTGGGTACAAAAAGAAAAAGGCGTAACGTTTAATAGCATGGAGGATTTGAAAGCTTTAAATGTTGTGGCACTCCGCGCCAGCACTCAGATCAAGTGGATGGAAGAAAACGGTATCAATGTGACGGCTATGACGGATATAGAACAAGGCTTGTTACGCTTAAAGGCAGGCAGAGTTGATGTTTTAGTTGCCGACTTGTATACCACCAAACATCTTATAAACACCATAGATGGAATGACACTGGATGACTTTACTTACTCTGATAACGAAGCTTTGCAATATAAAGCTGACTTCTATTTAGCATTTTCCCGTGCAAAAGGTTCCGCCGAGGAAAAAGCAGCAAAATTTAACGCAGGCCTTAAACAAATAAAGACCGATGGGACTTATGAAGCCATACTAAAAGATTACGGACTTTGATTCCAAGATAAGCGGGTTTGCGATATCAGCCCGCTTATTTTTCACTCTCATTTGTTCACGTAATTTCAGTTTTTCAATTGGAAATGAAGTACAGTAATAAGTAGGCTTGAATTCATAATTGTTCTAAGGGAACCTCTTACATGGACACCGCCCGTTTGCCAAGCCACAAATAGCTCATAGGTTCGATTGCGCTCTTACATTCGGCCTGTCTATGGGTATAACACCCTGGCCACTATGGAGTTTGCCAACAGGGCCCTATCTGAAAACCGGCATCATGTGCCAAGAGGTTCCTCGGGTTTGACCTGCTGCGGTTCGACCTGTTTTGCCATTCATCGCTTCTGCAACCGGATGAGTATTGTCTAGTGTGCCTGCTTCTCGTTTATGTGTACGACGCGTTTGCGCTACGGTAGTGTTCCTCTCGAGCCAAGATCACCCAGGCAATGCGAGCCATCTTATTGGCCAGAGCAATCGCGACCTGGTTCGAATGCTTATGTTCCAGCAGGGATTCTACCCAGGGATAGCCACCTGACTGTCCCGCTTGTTGTCGGCGCCGAATATGCCGTATCACTGATTTCGCTCCCTGTACCAATAGACGCCTTAAATCACCGTCCCCCCGTTTACTAATACCCAGTAGTTTTTCCTTACCACCACTGGATGCCTGTCTGGGGACCAGTCCGATAAATGCGGCAACTTCCCGGCCATTACGGAAACCTCGACCATCGCCTAACGCGGTGGCCGTTTGAAGACCAATACCCGGAACTTCGGCCAGCCGGCAACTGTCGTCATTCGCCTTGTGCCAAATCGCCAACTCCTTGTCCAGATCACTGATCAAGTGTTGATGATGTTGATAAGAACGCCACATGACCTCTAAGGTTCGACGGCACAGTGCGGGTAGTTCCGTGTACTCATCAGCTAATAACACTGGGACTGCCTGCTCAAATACCGTCACACCTTTCGCAAATACTATCCCGAACTCAGACAATAAGGCTCGTATATGATTGCTCAGACTCTCGCGTTCTCTCATCAGCAACTGACGACTCTTATGCAGGTGTGACACAGCCTGTTGTTCGGGTGACTTCACCTCAACGAAGCGCATATTTGGCCGCTGAACAGCTTCGCAAATGGCTTCGGCATCGTGATAATCGTTCTTGTTGCCTTTGACGTAGGGTCTCACAAATTTTGGATTCATCAGTTTGACTTGATGGCCTAACCCGATTAACTCGCGCGCCCAGTAATAACTATTGCTGCAGGCTTCCATACCAATGAGACAGGGAGCTAGTTGCGAAAAAAACCGATGCATTTGCTTGCGAACCAGTTTACGGCTTATCGTACATTTCCCCTGTCTATTCACGCCATATACCTGAAAAATATTCTTTGCTAAATCCAACCCAATGACGTTAATCTCTTTCATGACATCGCCCTTCCTATCAGTTGATAATGACACTTCAACTATGGCACCTAGATGCCGGTTTTGGGAAGGCGGTGTCCATACCATCTGAAAAAAAGATTATCCATCTACTGCGACACCTGCGTCAGTTCTTGGTTATTCTTGGCCTGTTGTAACAGATACTCAAGACTGTTGTTCTGAGCTGCAATCTGGTTCCACTGTCCACTGCTCGTTGTGCTGGTATATTCAGGAAATTCCTTCAGCCGGTATTTGGTGCCCATCATCTCAAATTCGATATTGATATCCGGATAGTACTTATTCAGAGTGGACAAGTACGACTCAAATTCGGCAATGCCTTCCTGTTCATGATCACTGACGTTAAAGGTACGTAGGGTACAGCCGGTCACAGGCAGATCAGGGTCGGCGAGAACCGCCTGGCCGACCTCATTTTTGACTTCACAGAATTCCCCGGCGTGGTAAAGAATCAATACATCACCTTCAAAGCCACCTCTCGACAGATACTCTGCCAGTTGTGCGATATATTTTTCATTTTCCTGGGTGTTAAGCGGAATACCATATGGCAACTGTGAATGCTGGTTAATGGCCCATTCCAGCGCTTCGACTTTGATTGCCGGGGTGGTGTCTGCTGATGCAGATGTGGCCGACATTCCCAATTGTGCCACCTGCTGTTGCAGATCCTCCAGCTGCTGAGTCTGGTGGGACAAAGTCGCATTGGCTGAGGTCAGCTCTAAGGTAACGGTTTTCAGGGCATCATATACCGGTCTTAGTAGCAACATAACCGCAATCAAGGTAGCGGTGATGGTGCCCAGGATCCACCATAAGGCCCGACGGGTCGCAGTGTGTACAACCGGCGTTACTTTTGACGCCAGAGACTCCAGCAGCTCATACTGATCAAGCTTGATACGATCACGCTGTTCTACAAACAGCTGACGGAACAGCCCGCGCATGGAGTCTTTTTCAAGCTCTTCACTGGCACTTCTGGCCAGCTCTTCGAGCGTATGCTCCACCTTGGGCATTTCTGCAGGTTCATCAATCGTAACCGTATTTGGCGTGTTATCAACAATGGGTTCCGCCGGTCTGGGTTCGACCAGCTTAAGTTGTTCCAGCACTTTTTCCAGCTGTACGGGTTTAAGTTTTTTGGGCAATACACCGACGGCACCAAATGCTCGCGCCTGCGCCACATACACTTCCCCTTCTTTGGAGGTATACATGATGATGGGAATACGGGCGGTTTTGGGATCTTTTTTAATGGCCTGTACGGCCTGAAAACCATCCATTCCCGGCATCATGTGATCCATAAAGATGACATCCGGTGCCGATGCACTCAAAAACCCCAGACCTTCTTCCGCTGAAGAGGCAGTTTCGACATGGATGCCCATATCAACCAGCATTTCTTTTAATACGTAACGCGCCAGTTTCGAATCATCGACCACCAATGCAGTCTTTCTGGCAGCAACTCCAGGCTTCTTATCGACCATGCTAGATACTTACCTACGATCTCAGTTTTGGATGAATACCCGCACATAACAACCCCACAGGCAGGGTTTGCTAAGGTAGTGGCCACGCTATCTTATAGTACTTTTTTTCAGACAGAAGCAGGTTAACGACAATCGTGGCAACCACGTCCAAAATATCCTTTAAAAAAGATATAGAACGAGCACTGGTTCTCACATTCTGGAAGGTAATGGTTTTTGCGGGGCGGCCTGAAATAAAAGCGGACTTCCCGACGGGCTGATAAATCCGCCGGGAAGATCATCCGGCCATAAGTTTGACCGGATGAGTCACCAAAGGTTAGTGAACAAATTTGGATAACAACCGCAGGTAGCGAATCTGATATCCGTTGCTGTTTTCCGTAACAGACCAGGAATTAAGAGGCCAACTGTCGTTAAAGTCTGTGTAGGATTTCTGATTGGGCTGACCATATGGCGGCGACAATTGTTGAACCCCGCACTTGGCGTTGTTTTCGGGGCTGCCACAGCTGTAAGGACAGCAACTATCCCAGTCGTAAGACGGGTTGGCACCACCGACCAGGAATCCCGGAGGCGGACCATAAAGCGAGTCGCTGACGCTGTCCCACTTGGCACTGCCGTCGCTAAACCAGGAATGATAGAACTGATCTACAGAGTTTTCAGCGCCATAATTCCCCATATTGGACAGATATACTTTACCCAGCGGGTTCACACCATGAAGGTAATGAAGATATCCCAGTGCCACATTTTTGACCTCCGCTTCACTTTGGGTATTCAGCCCCTGAAGTATCTGCTCATAAAACATGAAGCCCACGTCTGATTTAACACCGGAGCTTCCCCAGGTGTAATCTTTCAGTTGTGCCTGATAAGGATCGGTATCGTCATTGACCGCTCCCCATAGGTGGCTGTCACTATTCATGGCATTCACGAAACGCTCTTTAATGACATTGGCAACGCTGGCCGTGGCATTGGGAAGATTCGCGTAATACAACAGAATATGTGTATCGAACACCGCAAACGGATTCGACCAGTAGTAGGCAATCAGGTCGGCATTTCTATAGTTGCTATCAAAAAAGTCTTGATAGACCACGTCACCTGTCATCTCAAACAAATAAGCTGACGCATGCAGCTTTTTCAATAACCGGCCTTTGTCATCCACTTCTTGTTGGCCCGCGCCTAAACCTGAGCTGCCATTGGCAGAGTCGTTATTATAGAACACAACGCTTGGATTCGCGTCGGCCCAGTCCCAGGCATTTTTCGCTCTGACCAGCAGATCACCCGCATAGTCTTTGTAACTTTGCTGATTAATATCGCCAAACACTTTAGCACCCAGTGCAAACGCCGAGGCTGTCGATAAGGTCGCAGAGGTACTTTCCGGTCCGTAAAGGCTCGCTCCAGTGGCACTGGAAGGCGGACTCGCGTGGGCAAGACCCACAATGGACAGGACTGAACCATTGTCATTCTGTAACCGAATCAATGAATCCATGCCCCATTTGGCTTCATCAAGAATATCCGGAATGCCATTGCCGGATTCGGGGATGTTAAAGTCATCTCCCCAGGCCGCCGGGTTTTCCAGGTAAGCATGCAGGAGATCGACCACATAAGCCGCCGTCCAGTTGGTATATTTGTTAAAGTCACCGGCATCAAACCAGCCACCACGAAGATCCCGCTCAGTCGCGGCGTTGTCCGGGTCGCTAAAGAGTCTCGCCTGTGGGTCCTGGCCAGTGCCCAAATGACTGGCTGCGTCAGTCCAGCCGGGTTCCGCATATGGTTCCTGTTTGGCAAATCCAACACGCTGATAAAACATCGCCCGCATCGCCTGCTTAAGCACGTCATCATATACTGCATCGTCGATACTGAAGGTGGGCGATACCACTTCGGCCTCCAGGTCACGGACATAATAGTTACCCGGGGTTTGAATACTGCTGAAATCAAACCGCCAGGTCTTGTCACCGGAAGATGGGTCTACTGCACCATCATGCCATGGTTGTAAAGTGCTGCGAAAAACCACGGTCGAAGTATCTGCATCGACCAGCTCGAAATGAACACCGGGGGTATAGGCATCTGCGGAGTCAAACCCTTCCACAGGATCACGAACGACAGCAACTTTACGGGCATCGGTTGGATAACCAAACTGGTCAACGACGATAAACGGACCGTCACCGTTCACCGATGCCTGACTGCCGGAAGGAGCACCGGAATCATCAGAAGAGGGTTTATCGGGGGGGTTATCCGATGATGAGTGATCATCAAAAATATCAATATTACATGCAGTCAGTGAGGTCAGCAGAGTCGCTGCTGCCATCACATTACCGATGGGTGTTAATTTTTGCATAGGTCTGTGTCACTTGATGATTGTTTAAAAATACCCCAGGCTTATAAGACAGCTTCTAACGCCATAACATCAAGCAGGAGTCTGTTGTCATACGACATATATATCCGGCAATCAAACAGATCATCCCGAACAATTTGATGGTTACCAGGCTCACATTGGATTTACAAAAATACCGGCACCTTCCTGTCCTGTATTTGGCAATCTGACCACTTGAACAGTCAGTACAATAGCCAGCCACGCCGATTGTAACGTGGCTCATGAAAAATTTTGTTAACCAGCTCCCGCAGTGTGGGGTACTTACGTCCATTTTTCGGCAACAAAAACGGTGAGTGAATGCATTCTTACCTTTTATCGCACGATGAAAAATCAAACACAGGTTGGAGCACCGGTCTAAAAAGGCATGTTTGCTGCCAATTTTTCCCTTTCAGCCTGAAAAAACTGAAACAGCAATCTGCAAGCGGATGATGGAAAACATTTACTGTCTATTCGGCAGCACAAAACCATTGCCATTTAACTGGCCTGCAAGGATGTCGGTTAACGCTCATAGACAAATATGCCACGATGAAAACCGACTTATCCCAGAAGGATACAGGCAAGAAAGAACAAACCAGTGATTATCAAATTAACCAATATATCGAACAGGTATAACCGGGATATCTATTCCAGTTCGTTAGCATAGAATCAGCATTTTCAACACCTTTTGAATTTCGAACAAGCAAAGGCCACAACAAGTATTCTGTTTATTATCGTTACCTTTCCTTTATAGATTTTCTACGGCTGAGAGACACGAGAGAACTCTTTAAACGTCTGGATATGCAGATGATCTACGTCCTGGGTTCGAACGCCCAGGTGAATCTGTTTATGAATACCCTGCTGCCCCAGACGCACTGGATAAACCGCAAAGGTTTCTGCATATTCGGCCACCAACCATTGCGGCAGTGTGGTCACCCCCCGACCGGATGCCACCATTTGCAGGATAATTTCTGTGGCCTCCAGAGTTTTATGCTTTTTGGGCCGACAGCCCGCCGGCACCAGAAACTGTTGATAGATATCCAATCGTTCGGCACTGACCGGATAACTTAACAAGACCTGATCCGACAGTTGATCCGGGCGAACATACGGTAATTCCCTTAAGGGATTCGCTTCACCGACCAACAATACCAACTCGTAGGGAAACACCGGCTCAAACACAATGCCTGCACGGGTGATGGGATCAGGGGTCACCAGTATATCGATATCATGGTTGTACAACGCCGCCAGTCCCCCGAAACGAAACTGCTGTTTCACATCAATGTCGACATTCGGCCAGCGCTGTAGAAACGGTTTGACCACCCGCAGCAACCACTGATAACACGGGTGACATTCCATCCCAATGTGCAAAGTGCCCTGCTCACCTCCGGCATATTGCCGCAGGACTTCATCGATACGTTCAAGCTGCGGCAACAGGCGTCTGGCTTCATTGAGCAGATACTCACCTGCCTGGGTGAGCCGCAGAGTTCTGCCTTCCTTGCTCCACATGGGCACGCCTTTACTCTGTTCCAGCTTCTTCATGGTGTGACTGAGCGCCGACTGTGTCAGATTCAGCGCGCTGGCAGCGGCAGTCAGTGATCCCTGACGTTCGATTTCCCGCAGGATACGGAGATGGATTCGTTCTATCATCGCTTACTCATGAATATAACTAATGATTTGATTAGAATTGACCATTATTAATCATGAATACCCTCTTCTACAATCCGTGATATTCACAGATTGGAGAACACACATGGCATTACTGCACAACCTTGGCTTTCCGCGCATCGGTGCCAATCGAGAGTTGAAGTTTGCACTGGAAACATTTTGGGATGACCGGATCAGTACCACGCAACTGTTACAACAGGCTGCGGATATCCGCATGCAGAACTGGCAACAGCAACTGCCACTGGACTGGATTCCAGTAGGGGATTTTTCCCTTTATGACCAGGTGTTGGACATGAGCTTTTGCCTCGGCAACGTACCCACCCGGATTAGCAAACGGCATGGCAGTGAACTGGAACATTATTTCCGTGCCGCCAGAGGCAGAGCAACCAAAAACGATACCGAACCCTGCCTTCATGCCAGTGAAATGACCAAATGGTTTGACACCAATTACCACTACCTGGTGCCGGAAGTCACGGCAGATACCACGTTCTCCCTGAACCCAACCCGCCTGCTGGAGCAGTTTAATGAGGCACGCAATGCAGGTATCAAGGCCAAACCAGTCATCATCGGCCCCGTTACCTATTTGTGGTTGAGCAAGGCCAAGGACGACTCTCCTCGCCTGGACTTGCTGCCCAAACTACTGCCGGTCTACAGTCAGTTGCTGGAATCACTGGTGGATGCCGGGGCAGAATGGGTACAGATTGACGAGCCGGCACTGGTGACGGAACTGTCCCCTGAGTGGAAGCATGCATTTGAGTTTGCCTACCATACGTTAAAAGCCAATCGCCCAAATCTCCTGCTGACCACATACTTTGGCACTTTGCAGGAAAACCTGCAGCTGGCCTGTCATTTACCGGTGGCCGGCCTTCATATCGATGCCGTCCGTGGCCGTGAAGAGGTAAGTCGGATAGTCGACTGGCTACCGGCCCACAAGGTACTGTCCGTTGGTGTCATCGATGGCCGCAATATCTGGAAAACCGATCTCAACGCCACTCTGGACTGGCTTGAGCCCATTGCGGCGAAACTCGGTGAGCGGCTGTGGCTGGCCCCGTCATGCTCGCTGTTGCATGTCCCGGTAGATCTCGACAATGAAACCGACATGGATCCGGAAATCCGCAACTGGCTCGCTTTTGCCCGGCAGAAACTGACTGAACTGACGGTTCTTGGCAAAGCCATCAATCAGGGTCGCGCAGCAGTAGCAACGGAGTTGGCAGCCAATCAGGCGGCTATTGTCAGCCGTCAGCAGTCCTCGCGGGTGCATAATCCCCAGGTGGCACAAGCGCTGGAAACAATCACTCCAGCATTCGGTCAACGTCAACATCATTATTCCCAGCGGGCGCAAAAACAGGCCGCGCATTTACGACTCCCTCTTTACCCCACGACCACGATCGGCTCGTTCCCACAGACGGCGGAAATCCGCAAAGCCCGACTTGCCTTTAAACAACAGCAGTTATCCTGGTCTGATTATCAGGCCGGTATGAAAACCGAAATCGAGCGTGCAGTGCGTGAGCAGGAAGCGCTGGGTCTGGATGTACTGGTGCATGGTGAAGCCGAACGGAATGACATGGTGGAGTATTTTGGCGAGCAATTGGAAGGATACGTATTCAGCCGCTTTGGCTGGGTACAGTCTTATGGCTCCCGTTGCGTCAAGCCGCCCATTTTGTTTGGCGATATCAGCCGGCCAACCCCCATGACCACCACCTGGATCAAATATGCCCAATCGCTAACCGACAAACCCATGAAAGGTATGCTGACTGGTCCAGTGACTATTCTGAACTGGTCATTTGTCCGCGATGATCAATCGCGCCGGCAGACCTGTCTGCAACTGGCTCTGGCAATCCGTCAGGAAGTCCTGGATTTAGAAGCCGCCGGCATCAACATTATTCAGATCGATGAGGCAGCTTTACGCGAAGGCTTACCGCTGCGCCGCTCAGAATGGCAGGTATATTTAGACTGGGCGACGGAGTGTTTCCGCATCAGTGCCAATGGCGTGCGTGATGAAACCCAGATCCATACGCATATGTGTTACTCGGAATTCAACGATATTATTGAGGCCATTGCGCAGATGGACGCGGATGTCATCACCATCGAGACCTCCCGCTCTGATATGGAACTGTTGGATGTGTTTGAGGAATTTGAGTACCCCAATGAAATCGGCCCGGGTGTCTACGATATTCACTCACCCAACATACCCGATCAGAAACACATCATTCGGCTTATGCGTAAAGCTGCCGAGCGCATCCCAGATAAGCGTCTATGGATCAATCCTGACTGCGGCCTGAAAACCCGTCGCTGGGAGGAAGTCATTCCGGCTCTGCAGAACATGGTCAGTGCCGCCAGAGTATTACGTCAATCGGCAACTGCCGAGTAAACCTTCAACACTGATACAACGCACAGTGCCGGTCAGTCATCGGCCAGGTACTGTGCTGCCAACGCTTTTTTATCCACTTTGCCACTGGGCATGACCGGTACGGAGGAGACAAAATGGATACTCTTGGGCACACTGGAATCACCCAGCGACTGGCGCACAGTGGTTCGGATGGACTCATGATCGGGCGGCTGATCTATGGCAATCAGAAACGCATGAACCGCCTCTCCCACCGTGTCATCCGGCACGCCTACCACGAACGCTTCATCAATCTCTGGATGATTGTTCAACACCCGTTCAATAGGTCCTATATATACCGGTAAAGCATTGACCATGATGACATCCCGGGCACGGCCATCAAGATACAGGTAACCATCTTTTATATAGCCACAGTCGCGGGTTCTGATCCAACCGTCCTGAAATATCTCACAGGTCAATTCAGGTTTCTGCCAATACTCAAATGCCGCCAGTTCATTACGGACATAAACTTCACCTTCGCGAATATCCACCTGTACATGTGGCAATGGCCGACCAACGGATCCATATCTGCCCTGACGAATCTCATCCGGCGTAATTATCGAAATACAATTGGATTCTGTCTGACCGTAGGCGAAATAAACCACGGGGCCCAATCGATCAAACGCTTCAGACAGTCGGTGGTCCGACATCGGTGAGCCGGACACCATTAACATCTTCAGGCTGCTCAGGTCACAGTGACGGGTGCGTAATGTATCCAGCATCTGATACAGACGTGGGACATTCATGAGCGAAGCCGTGATGTTCAGCCGGGTGATGACATCCGGAAACAACGGCGCATCGTCGATCCTGGGGATCACCAGCGTGCCACCATTGAACAGACTGAGAAAGGAAAAATCCTGTATCGGGATACTGGCCAACGTCCCAAATAACAAAAAACGTTGGGAACGGGCAGCAATTTCCTGCAGCTCCGGACTTAACATGGCGGCATTGACTGCCCAGTGAGTTGCAAGGGCCCGGTAGGTCCGGGAACATCCTTTAGGCTGTCCGGTGCTGCCGCTGGTATAGGCCACATGGGCAATGTCATCAATCCTCGCCAGCAGTTCCAATGGTCGTTCAGGCGTCTGCAGCATTCCATGCACCACCTGCTGATCGATCACCCGGTCCACTCCCTGATCCAGAATAAACTGCAACTGCGCCTCGCTGTAACCAGGCCGGATATCGATCACTAGACAGCCACGGGCATAGAGCGCCAGATACATTGCCAGGGATTCGGGTGAGACATCCAGAATCAGGACCACGTGACTGCCGGGCCCAAGACCGGCATCGTTCATGGCGGCCGCCAGACGTCTCACCATGGACAACAGTTCAGCCGCAGTGACCTGCCGGCCATCGCATTCCTGTTCCACGACAACATGCTCCGGGTGTATCTCCAGTTTCTGAATGATCGCTTCCGGGAAAGTCATAACATTGCCTCTTTTTTGAAGGTGAGAACCGCCGCTGCCTGAAACAAGAATACTGAGTGTTGTCTGTATGAATCCGGCAGGGGTGTCGCTGCAAAGTATTACTGTATTGCCGGATAGCCCGAACAGATCAACACCCGATCAGTCAATCAAGCGCCTGATACAGGCTTATTAGGATTATTGGCCAGTCTGATATGGAATTTTGGATTCTTTACCACTTGGTAAAGAAAAGACAATCATTCAAGTGTACGAGACACCGGTGAACGCTGAGGCATGAGCAAATCATTTTTTTCGATGACCGCATATATTTTTCGGGCCGTACGGGCCAGCAGACGAATGTCACCCAGTTTGGGGACATCTCCATTATCCAGCGCTCTCTGCCAATCATTCACTTCCTGCTCCAGATAGCCCATCAGTTTTTTAGGACAACCGATACAGGTCTTCTGGCACAAGTCAGCTTCAGGGGCGCCCAAAGGCA
Source organism: Gynuella sp. (assembly GCF_050297175.1). Classification (NCBI taxonomy): domain Bacteria; kingdom Pseudomonadati; phylum Pseudomonadota; class Gammaproteobacteria; order Oceanospirillales; family Saccharospirillaceae; genus Gynuella; species Gynuella sp. The sequence goes on from NZ_JBNKSF010000043.1 coordinate 188,567, forward strand.
GCTGCTCACGAATAGTACAGAGCAATTGTTGCATGGCAATTCGACTGGAGGGTTTAGAGGGATGCATGAGCAACAGCACAGAACGATCACATCACACTATTGTGCCGTTGTCTGCACTGGTATTGATATGATCTGGATCGCCCCGTTGGTGATTATATGTCCAGACCATGTGTAACACTCAGTTGACGGTGCATTCTCCGCACAATGCCTCGGCAAACAGATGACGGATGGAATCCGCATCGGAACCCATGGCAACCAGATGATGCAACTTGGTAAATGCCGCTTCCAGGGTCAGATCGGCACCGGCGACAACACCTATCTGATTGAGTGCGGAACCGGTCGCATATGCACCCTGATAAACGCCACCCTGCAAACACTGGCTGATGTTAACCACCACGATTCCCTGCTCACCGGCACGCGCCAGTTCATCGATCAGTGCGCGATTGCCATCAGGAGGATTACCCACGCCATAAGACTGGATAATCAGCGCCCGAACATCATCATGATCAATCAAATCGCGAATCACTCTGGCCTGAATACCGGGATACATAGGCGCGACCACCACCGCACCGGCACTGAATTCGGGTAATTCAAAATGCGGTTGACCAGCCGGCAATAACAAATTCTGGCGCAATTGAATGTGTATGCCAATCTCACCCAGCCAGTCCAGATTGGGTGAATCGAATGCATCGAACCCCACACTGCGCACCTTGGTACTGCGATTACCACGCAACAGGCGGCCATTGAAATAAATGCAGACTTCGGAAATCCGCTCATCAGCAGCCAGTATCATACTGGTCACCAGATTATCCAGAGCATCATTACGCAATTCGGTCAGGGGAATCTGAGAGCCTGTCACGATCACGGGCTTATTCGCCCCCTGCAGGATAAATGACAGCGCCGAGGCCGTGTAGGCCATGGTATCGGTGCCGTGCAGAACGATGAAACCATCATAGTCCTGCCAGTGTTCCGTGATACGGCGACCAATCTGCATCCAATCGGATGGGTTCAGATTGGAACTGTCGATCAGTTGTTCAAACTCCACCAGGTCATAGGCCGGTAACTCTTCTACCGCCCGCGCCTGTAATTGCAGGGCGACAAGATCCGCAAATCCTGTCGCCGGAACGTACCCCTGAGGGGAATTTTGCATACCAATGGTGCCACCGGTATGCAGTATTAGTATGCGACGTTTCATCAGCTCTTTTTATTTATGGTTGTCAGATGCGGGGCCAGCATGGACTGCGGGCTGAGCAATTGTTCCAGTTCAGCCTCATCAAGCAAACCCTCTGCCAACACCAGCTCCCGAACTGTACTGCCGGTATGCAGGGCAGTTTGGGCAATGCGTGACGCGTTGGCATAGCCAATATAAGGAACCAGCGCAGTAATGGTGCCAATGCTTTGATCCAGCAATTGCGCACAACGCTCACGGTCCGCCTCGATTCCCTGAATACAGCGATTTTCCAACATTGAGCAGGCTGAGCCCAGCATTTTCATAGAATTCAACAGATTGTAGATAATCAGTGGTTCCATGGCATTCAGCTGCAATTGTCCTGCTTCGGCTGCCAGGGTAACTGCCAGATCATTAGCAATCACCTGGTAAGCCGTCTGATTAACCGCTTCCGGAATCACTGGATTAACCTTACCGGGCATGATGGACGAACCGGGTTGCATTGGCGGTAGTTTGATCTCACCAAAACCCGCTCTCGGGCCACTGGACAACAGGCGCAGGTCGTTGGCCATCTTACCCAGCTTGACTGCAAAGCGCCGTAATATACCGGAGAACAGCACGAATGCGCCCATGTCTGAGGTGGCTTCCACCAGGTTGGCGGCACGCACCATGGGTTTACCGGAAAATTCAGCCAGATAACGGACTGCCAGCGCCGCGTATTCCGGATGGGTGTTAATGCCGGTACCAATGGCGGTACCACCCAGATTGACTTCACACAGCAATGCACAGGCTTCGCGCAGACGATCGATATCTTCACTGAGGTTAACAGCAAATGCCTCGAATTCCTGTCCCAGGGTCATGGGTACGGCATCCTGTAACTGAGTACGTCCCATCTTCACCACATCCGCAAATTCGACCCCTTTTTTCGACAATGCCGCAATCAGGCTTTCAATGGTGTCAATCAACGGATCAGCCGCGAACTGAATCGCCAGGCAAGCCGCTGTCGGATAGGCATCGTTGGTGGACTGTGAACGGTTGACATCATCATTGGGATGCAGATGCTGATATTCGCCCTTACCATGGCCCAGTTTTTCGAGCGCCAGGTTGGCAATCACCTCATTGGCATTCATGTTGGTGGAGGTTCCGGCACCGCCCTGAATCAAATCGACCACAAACTGGTCATGCAGGTGACCGGCACAAATGTCCTCACAGGCTGCGAGAATCGCACCGGTTTTAGTGCTATCGAGATTACCCAGTTTATTGTTCGCTTTGGCCGCTGCCATTTTGACCAGTGCCAGGGCTTTAACCAGTTCCGGGAAATGACTGATAGGTACGCCGGTGATGGCGAAGTTTTCCACTGCTCGTTGCGTCTGAATGCCATACCAGGCATCCACCGGTACTTCTTTATCGCCGAGCAGATCGTGTTCAATACGTGTTTTCATGCGTGCAAAATATCCAAGCTAATACAAATTGACGTTTTTATTCAGCAGCCAATATCCATTAACCGAGGGGAATCATATAAGCCGGAAAACTGACCAGTGAGCTTGTTGTTCTGCCAGGTTAACTACCTCGCAGGTGCTGCCATCCTGCGAACTGCAAATCGAATTCTGTATTCATCACTGGCACGTCCCTGTGCCACCAATCAGCTTCAGCGACCAGTGCTGGTCGCGGTCTCAGACGCGCCGGACTGACGTTGTTGCTGATCTTCGGGTTCCAGTTCCCAGGCAGAAGAATCAATGTTCAAATCACTGAAACGCTGAGCATCAAACGTTGGCACCCGAACGCCGCTGGCCAGTTGCTGATCATAATCTTTCATGATCCGCAGACCGGTTTTGAACAGCAATGCCAGAGCAAACAGGTTAACCAACGCCAGGAATCCCATGGTCACATCCGCAAACGCAAAGACCGTTCCCAGATCCATAATGGCACCCCAGCAGCACAGGCAGATGATGGCCACACGGAAGGCGTTATAGATGTTCTGATTCTCACCACTAAAGAAGTTAAGACTGTTTTCACCGAGGTAGTAGTTATAGATGATAGTACTGAAACCAAACAGCAGCAGCGCCACACTCACAAAGCTACGACCCCATTCACCCACGTGGTCAGCCAGGGCGGTCTGAGTCAATGCCACGCCACCCTGATCCGCGATGGTGGCCGGATCATAAATACCACTGAGCAGAATGATAAATGCCGTACAAGAGCACAGAATCAACGTATCGATGAAGACCGAAAATGCCTGCACGATGCCCTGATTGGCCGGATGCGGTACGTAGGCCACAGCGGCGACATTCGGCGCACTGCCGAGACCGGCCTCATTGGAAAACAGGCCACGCTTCACACCCAGCAGAATGGCACCACCGATACCACCGCCAATGGCCGGCTCAAGACCGAAAGCGCTTTTGACAATCAACATAAACACATCTGGAATTTTGCCGGCATTCAGACCCAGTACCATAAGGGTAATGCCCAAATAGCCCAGAGCCATAACCGGTACCAGCACCTCAGCAACCCGGGCGATCCGTTTAACCCCGCCAAAAATGATCAGACCAACCACCATCGCCAATGCAATTCCGGTGTAATACGTTGGAATACCGAACGCATCGTTGACCGATGTCGCCACCGAATAAGACTGCAAAGCGTTGAAACCGAAACCAAAGGTGATCAGCAGCAGAACCGAATACAAGCCACCGAGCCATTTCCACTGCTTTCCGAGCCCTCGGGTAATGTAATAGGCTGGACCGCCCCGATAGGTACCATCCGGTTCTGACTTCTTAAAAGCCTGCGCCAGGGTACATTCAAAATAACTGGTCGCCATGCCAACCAGACCAACCACCCACATCCAGAAGATGGCACCCGGGCCGCCCAGGGTAATGGCCACGGCAACACCCGCGATATTCCCACCGCCGACCCGGCCGGCAACGGATAACAAAAGCGCCTGAAATGAACTTAAATGACCATATTTATCGTCTTTAAACGCTTGATTGGTACTGAGAATACGGAACATTTTTCCGAAATAGCGGAATTGCACAAACCTGGATGCAATCGTAAACCACAGCCCGAGGGAGATCAGTACAACAATCAGTACCTTTCCCCATAGAAGATCATTCAATAGACCCAACATATTCTGCCTCCATCTGCGAATCACTATCGCGTTGTTGTTTTTGTCATTGTTATGAAGGCTCTATTCAACCAAAGAGTCGCTGGTCAGAATATTTGACAACCTGTTGCATTGTGATGCCATTTGATGCCATAAAAGCATCATAACGCGCTATTTATGATATATTTCCTACGCTTGAACTGAACAAACTCTGAACAATTACTGGGTCCAAACCATCATGCATGAGGATTTTCCCCGCAACCTGCGATTGTTGTGCAGTTATTACAAATCCATCGCGGAGGTCTGTCGCCGGCTGGATGTCAATCGACCGCAGTTCAACCGTTATCTCAACGGTACGAGCAAGCCTTCCGCCCATAAAATGATACGTTTCTGTGATTTTTTTGGTGTCGAAATGCATGAAATCATGTTGCCTCATGATCAGTTTCAGCGCCTGATCAAAGTGCGTTCCCGCAGTCAGCCTGACGACGCTCCGGAGTTACTGGAACTCAGCCATCTGCAAAAGCTGCATCAACAGGGCTCTGAAGGGCTGGCAAAATATCTGGGTTATTACTTTGAGCATTACCAATCCATGGCCTGTCCCGGCAAGATTCTGCGCACCCTGGTCAGACTCGAAGAACGAGAAGACAAAATCTATTACCAACGTACAGAACGATTACAGGAACATCCGGACGACAAAATCTTTCACGGCATATATCTGGGGATGGCGTATTTTCTTCATGATCGGATTTTTATGGTCGATTATGAATCCCTGACCGGCAACGAAATCACTCAGACCATTCTATTTCCGTCATTCAAGAACAGGGTTTCACGACTGACCGGTTTAAAACTGGGTGTTTCCGGCAGTGGAGAGCGCATGCCGTGCTGTGCCCGAGTGGTCTACGAACATCTTGGTCAGTCCATAGATAAGCTGCGGGCACTGTCGATGTGCGGTTTGTACGATCAACATTCACCGGAGATTGATACCGCACTGTTGAACGCCATTAGTAATAACATGAGTGATGATGAATGGCATTTTCGCGCCCGTCATTTCTACTAAGAAGTACCGAAAATTTCAAAGTTATCAGAAGATTATTCGCTCAACCTTTATACAATGGCATATTTCCAGCTATTTAATGCGTTTCTTTTGATCAAAGTCGCAATTATGTCAGTCATGTGGCATAACAATTTCATGGCAGCCATCAGTACTGCTGTTGAATGATGTCAATGCGCTGTTTTTTATCAGATGACATTTAACACGTTCAAAAAAAGTGCATACTGACCGACCAAACAATAAAACAGGATGGACATTTCCAGTCATAGCCATAACGTCCATTACAGGCAGTTAAGTATTTAAGGAAAACATTGACTACAGAAATCAAATGATTGTATGCCGGCCCTGGCAAACTCTATAACCTGTTAGGCACGGTGATAATGGTCATCACCCTGTCATTGATACATTGGGAGCAATTGATGAAGCGAACACTTTGTAAAGCGATTCTTTTTTCAGCCGCATTGGCCTCTTCAAGCCTGCTGTATGCCGCTGATATGAACAAAACACTCAGACTTTCATTTGTTGCCGGTGCCACCGGTTTCGATCCGGCAAAGGTATCCGATAATTATTCAAATAGTATTAATGAAAACATTTACGATACCTTGCTCACCTATGATTATCTGGCCCGCCCCATCAAAATTATTCCCAATGTCGTCGAAGACATGCCAAAAATCAGCAATGGGGGTAAAACCTATACCTTTAAAATCAAACCAGGCATTTATTTTGCCGATGACCCTGCGTTTAAAGGACAAAAACGTGAGTTGGTCGCAGCCGACTTCGTCTACTCATTAAAACGCCTGTTGGATAAAACCATCAATTCACCACAAAGCTATCTGGTGGATGGTCGATTTGTCGGACTCGACGAACTGGTCAAACAAGCAGGTCAGGGGCCGCTGAACTACGATACCGAAGTAGAAGGTATCAAGGCGCTGGATAAGTACACGCTGCAATTGAACCTGACCGACGTGAACTATAACTTTGCCACCATTCTGGCAATGCCGGCTTTCAGCGCAGTCGCCCGCGAAGTCGTTGAGGCCTATGCTGACAACACCAATGCTCACCCGGTCGGTACCGGACCATACATGCTCAAAGAATGGAAGCCGGGTTCTAAAATTACGCTGACCGCCAATCCCAGATTCCGTAAAGAGATATTTAATTTCAAAGCGGACAAGTCAGACCCCACTTCCGTCGCCGTTGCCAAAGATATGCATGGCAAAGTGATCCCTCAAACCGGCAATATTGAAGTCAGCATTATTCAAGAAGAACAGCCAAATTGGCTGGCGTTTCTTAACAAGCAGCTGGATATTGTTGGTATCCCTCAGCCTGCTCTAAGAGAAGCACTGATCATTAACCCGGAGAATCCTCTGGACGTCAAGCTGGCCCCCAAATATGTCGAGATGGGGATTCAGATGCAGCGTAAAAGATTGTTGGAAATCACCTTTTACTTCTTCAACATGAATGATCCCATCGTAGGCGGTTATAGCGCAGACAAAATTGCACTACGCCGGGCCATTGCCATGGCCTTTCCACGCCAGGAAACGATCGCCCGTATTCGTCGAGGTCAGGCAGTTCCGGTCGAATATGCGATTCCGGAAGGAGTCGCCGGCCACAACCCGAAAGCCCGCGATGGTGCGAAATATGATCCTGCCAAGGCCAATGCCCTACTGGATGCTGTTGGCTATAAAATCGGCGCCGATGGCTACCGTACCCTGCCGGATGGTTCCCCTTTGAGCGTTGAAATGGGTACCGGAACCGCTGCCATCGACAGAGAATGGAATGAGTACTGGCAACAGGCGTTCGATTCACTGCACCTGAAACTTACCTTTAAAACCGGAAAATGGAGTGAGCTGTCCAAAGCCAACCGTGAAGGCAAACTACAGATGTGGGGCCTTGCCTGGGGGGCCGACTATCCTGATGGGGAAAACTTCATGCAGATGTTTTATGGCCCGAACGGCGGGGATTCAAACTTTGCATTTTTCGATCTGGCGAAGTTTAACGAGTATTACGAACAGGCTCTGAAACTGCCGGACGGAAAAAAACGCCAATCACTGTATGACAAAATGGACAAACTGCTTGCCCAATATCAGCCCTATATTTTTAGTGATACACGGGTCAGAAGTATTGTCACGCAAAGCTACGTGCATGGATATAAAATCCATCCAATCCTCAACGGCTGGCGTTACATAGAACTTAAAAAATAATATTTAATATTGTTGCACCGGTATAGGCTATGACCTATACCGGTTTTGTGTGCTATTGATCTGACAGGTATTTATGGCGGCATCATACAATGACACAGAAATGTATCATTAATGCCTGAAAACCAATACGAAACACTGACAACCATAGTCGCAGACCACGTCAGGTAACTTCGAACGATCTGTCTGATTGCCAAGGTAACAACTGGAGCCTTCATGTTTTCTTATATAATTCGCCGGGTCTGGCAGATGATTCCGACCCTGCTTGGCGTCATGCTGCTATTGTTCGCATTGTATAATCTGGTCGGTGGTGATCCCTCTTATATTCTGGCTGGCAAAAGTCTGAGTAACGAAATGCTGGCCAGCATTCGTGCCCAGCTCGGGCTGGACAAAAGCCTGCCGGAACAGTTTCTGATTTTCATCAAACAGGTGGTGACCATGGATTTTGGTACATCCTGGTCTACCCAGCAGCCGGTCTCGGATATCATCAATAACCGTATCGGTCCCTCGATCATGCTGATTCTGACCTGGCAGATCTGTTCCTTATTTATTTCACTGATATTTGCCGCATCCGTAGCCTTCTTCAACGGTAGCATTTATGACCGCACCATCACTATTCTCTCAACCATTGCCATGTCAATCAGCATCCTGGTGTACATCATCGCCGGGCAATATTTTCTTGCCTATAAGATGCAATGGTTTCCGGTGTATGGCTGGGGGAATGGTTTCTGGGAAAATTTTCTGATTTATATCCCGCTGCCGCTATTGATCGGCCTGGCGGTCAGCATTGCGCCAGATACCCGTTTTTATCGCACCTGTTTTGTTGAGGAAATGAACAGCGATTATGTGCGTACTGCCAAGGCCAAGGGCTTGTCAGAACAAACGATTATGCTCAAACACGTCATGCGTAATGCACTGATTCCCATCATCACCAGTGTTATGACCGCACTGCCGTATATGATTACCGGTTCAGTGCTGATGGAGCGTTTTTTTGGTATTCCAGGCCTCGGTAACGAAATTCTGAAAGCCGTGGATTCCAGTGACTTTCCGGTGATCAAGGCCATTACCATTTACCTGGTGATTGCCGTCATGATTTTCAATCTGCTGGCGGATCTGATCTACAAACTGATCGATCCACGTGTGCAACTTCATTAAATAAGGGAAGATCATGACCTCTCAAACCAGCGACCAAACCCCTAACGTCAATCAATCGGCCACCCATACTGCATCACGCAGTTTGTGGTCTCTGGCCTGGAAACGACTGCGACGCGACCGCGTTGGCTTTACCAGCCTGCTGATTGTCATCGCCTACCTGTTACTGTGCCTGGGGGCCTGGGTGAATCTGATCGGCGCCGATTGGCGCGATGAAATCGCCCTGCCCCATGCGCCACCAACATTTGCCACCTGGATTCCACGAGGCACAGAGATTAATACCAATAAAATTGGCATTGCTGAAGATTCCAGTCTGGAAGCAACGGATTCGGCTTCAGACGAAACCGACGACTCTGACCCACTGGCTGCATTAATGGCTGAGGCGGAATCCAATGCCGGAGAGTATGAACAGCAACAGGCACCAAAACTTGAAACCCTGATTCTGGGTGCCGACGGTCGCGGTCGCGATATTCTGCAAAAAACCCTTAAAGGTACCTCGGTATCCGTAGTGGTTGCCTTGTTCGGTTCATTCTGCGCCATCCTTATCGGGACCCTGCTCGGCGCCATCGCCGGATATTTTGGTAAATGGGTCGATGACATTCTGATGTGGTTCTACAGTATTTTCACCTCTATTCCGGACATGCTGCTATTGCTGTCATTTGCAGTGGTATTCGCGCGCGGCATCGATACCCTGATCATCATTTTCGGCCTAACCTCCTGGACCAGCATTTTCCGTTTAATGCGGGCAGAATTTATGAAACATAAACACCGCGAATATGTTCAGGCCGCTGACACCATCGGTGCGGGACAGTCACGGAAAATGTTCCTACACATATTACCCAACGTCAGTCATATTCTGCTGGTGCAGTTTTCCATTCTGACCGTGGGGATGATCAAGTCAGAAGTGGTATTGTCATTCCTCGGTTTTGGTGTCGATATCACCCAGACCAGCTGGGGCTCCATGCTTGCGGAAGTACCGGCCGAACTGATTCAGGGATACTGGTGGCAAATGGTGACCGTTACCGTGTTTATGTCAGTACTGGTCACTGCCTTCAGTCTGCTGACCGACAGCATGCGCGATGCGCTTGACCCTAAAGTGAAATAGTGTGGAGCCGTAAAATGAGCAATCCTTTACTCAAAGTCACAAATCTGAAAGTCGACTTCAAACTCGAAGACGGAAACCTGTTCCACGCCTTAAAAAGTATCAGTTTTGAAGTTCCCGAAAACACCACCGTCGCATTGGTCGGTGAATCAGGCTCAGGCAAATCCGTAACTTCCATGGCGTTATTGGGTCTGCTACCCAAATCCAATACGATTATCGATCCCAGCAGCACGATTGAATTCAACGGCAATAACATTCTGAAACTTTCAACACCAGCTCTGCGGCGTCTACGGGGCAGTGACATCGCAATGATTTTTCAGGAGCCAATGAGTTCGCTGAATCCGGTGTTTACCATTGGTAATCAGATTATTGAAACCCTGATGCTGCATAAATCCATGTCGCGAAAAGCTGCCCGTATCAGAACCATCGAACTGCTCAACGAAGTCGGTCTGCCTGATCCCGAAAACCGCATCAACGCCTATCCGCACGAACTGTCAGGTGGTCAACAGCAACGGGTAATGATTGCCATGGCTGTGGCCTGTGAACCCAAACTGCTGATTGCCGACGAACCGACGACAGCCTTGGATGTGACCATTCAAAAACAGATTCTGGACCTGCTGACACAGATGCAGAAACGCCATGGCATGTCGGTTCTGTTTATTACCCATGATCTGGGTGTAGTCGCAGAGTTTGCTGATGAAGTGGTGGTTATGCGCCATGGCTCCATTTGCGAACAGGGCAGCATAGAAACCATCTTTTCCAATCCTCAGCACAATTACACCAAAGCTCTGCTGAACTGTCGGCCAAGCCTGACCAGCCGCCCACAACGACTGGCCGTTATCGATGACTTTCTACAGGACAAACCCTATACGCCACCACCGGAACGGCATCGGGGTTATCAACAAGACGGCGACATCGTGCTGGATGTGGTGGGGCTGAGCAAATATTTTCGAATCAAAACCGGGCTATTCAGTCATGAGGATTTAAAGGCCGTCGATAACGTCTCGTTCCAGCTGCAACGGGGCAAGACCCTGGGCATCGTCGGTGAATCCGGATCCGGTAAGTCCACTGTCGGTCTGACCTTGATGCGTCTGCACGAGTTCACGGCCGGCCATGCTTATTTCGACGGCCAGGAAATTCTCCGCATGGCCGCGAAAGACTTTAAACAATTGAAACCACGAATACAGATTATTTTTCAGAATCCGTATGCATCATTAAATCCCCGTTTTACCGTGGGCCAGATTCTTATGGAACCAATGCTGTTGCATAACATTGGTGACAACCGACAACAACGCAAACAGTTAGCTGAAGAACTACTCGAAAAAGTCGGTCTGCCCGAGAGTGCGTTCCATCGCTATCCTCATGAATTCTCTGGCGGACAAAGACAACGCATTGCCATTGCCCGATGCCTGACACTGAAACCGGAAATCCTGATCTGCGATGAATCAGTATCCGCTCTGGATGTTTCGGTACAAGCGCAGGTTCTGAACCTGCTGCAGGATCTGCAAGACGAATACAACATGTCTTACCTGTTTATTTCCCATGACTTATCGGTCGTGAAACACATCTCCGATCAGATCATGGTCATGCAGCAGGGTAAGGTAGTGGAAATCGGAGACCCGGACAACCTGTATAGCAATCCGCAACAGTTATACACCCGAAAACTCATTTCCTCCGTCCCCAAAGACCCTATTGGTAGCGGGATGTTATTTCAGCACGTCAGCGGCTAAATGGTTCGCCCACTAACCGCCTTGTTAACCCGGAATACCAACCGGGTTAACCCCATAGGGCGAAAAAACAGTGAACCGTAAAATGTCACCTGCACCGACATACAAGCATCCGTGATATACCTTCACCTAAAGCGCGCAAGCCAAATAAGCGCAGCACCATCCGGAAACCGAAGCTTGGTCTGACGTAAAACAGGCAAATATGAAACCAGCTCTATTGGAAAGCATCCAAGGAGTGAAGCCCACCCCGCTAAAGACTGAACAACCGGCCATGGAAGACTCGGTCCGGCGCTTCGGGGCTGGAATATACCATCATGAATGGTATTCGAGTTGAATCGGGAGTATGGGGAGGTCGATGCTCTGGCAGTAGCGGGATGTTTTAAAAGGTCATTCTATATCCATTAGTTCTCCCAGGTGGCGCGGTTGGTCTCCGGGGTAATCGGGTTGGTCGAACATCAGTTGAACCGGGTGTATGGGGAGGTGGAAGCGGTTCGGGGCTGGCGGTAGCGGATTGGGCCGTTAAGTTAAACAGAACAGCCCCCCGGCTGGGGCTGTTGATGTGGAGGAGGCGCTTAAAATAATTGCCTCCCCTTTATTTTTTAGACTAGATACTGGTAATCCTTGGACAATCAAGCTCTTGGTATATTGCGTCTTTTTTCAGACTGTTGTAGTTCCTGTTCAAGCTCTTCTCGTGTTAAAAAGGAAATTAATTCCTCCTCTTTAACTTCCTCTATTCGCCTATCTCCATCTTCTGTATCAAGTATTGATCCATAACGGCCAAAGCTTGTTGAATATTGGAAGTACCAAGTATTGCCTATTTCATCTCCAAATATATTTCGTCCTATAAATACATAAGATTCAATTACTGGATAGGCCAGATTTTTGTCAGGATAGGTAACCATAAAGTAAACATCGTGCTTAATATATTCTTTCATTATTTCCTTTCCTATCTGCAATCATCGTAACAAGAGCATTCAACATTTTTTTGCGAGCTACGCACAGTTGTGCCATTTCTTAGCCGTAATTTCCATGTAACTGTAACGTAGCAGCCTTCAGCTACACCTCCACACTGCTGATTGCACTGCGCCCACTCAGCAGCATTACAGTCTCGGCTTTTTGGTAGCGGAGTGTTTTGATTACTTGAGTTATCCATAAAATAGGCGGGCGGTTCTTCTACTACAAAATATGCTGGTGGCTCCTCACCGGTAGATGCTGAACCATCCTCATGATGACGCGGTGGTGTAGGCAACTTATTCTGATCAAAATACAAATCATACTGACTGCCATAACCACTGATACCACCATGTCCACCATTGGCAGCTGCACCACCGGTCATGATGTCATAATAAGTGGCAGTGGCCTGCCCCAATGCACCTCTTAAACCATTTGGATCCACATAACTCAGCGGATTTCCACCGACGTATCCATAGGTGTTGAGTCCACCACCCAACCCGATCGGATCACTCTGCAGGTCCCGTGAAGCTGTAGCTATATCTGGATACCTCCTTTCACCAAGCACTCATATATACCATTCATATCAATAAATCCTGAAAGCTTAATTTTCTGATTGAATTCCGTTTTCAGGGTAAGTGACTGAACGTTACCCCTGGAATCTTTTTTAACTCTAATAACTTTCATAGAAGATACATAAAGTTGGGTATCTTTTACTGCTGAAAAATACAAAACGCCACTATTGATACACAGAGAATTAGTATTTAAGAGTTTCTTTGATTTTGGGAGACTGACTAGATCTATCAACAAATTTAGAGCAGCTATTAACACAACTGTAATGGATAGCCATTGAATATGATTAACCATGACTGCAACGAAAATAGATACAACTATTATCAAAATATCTCTAATTAGGCTTCTGGCTAAATTTTTTTTAAATATAGATGTATCGTAACGAAACTCTCTCATTGATCACCACCTCCAGGAGAATGAAGAGAACATATTGCTATTCTCGCAAGTAGAGCGGCATAACATGATGCTGAACTTGAAGACGTGGCCAAACATTGGGCATACATGAACTTTGCGCCATTGAAACACTTCTCTCTTGGGTCTTCTGGGGGAGTTGGCAAAGGTGATGTAGGTTGTTCTGCCATACACTGCCATTCACTAGGATCAACTCTCGATGGCAATCCTGGAAAATGAGGAACCAACTCATCGTCATCATCCGAGCTATTGAAATAAGGCGGGGTAACTCCATTGCCAGCCAATGTCCCATCGCTCATACCACTGGGTATCAACATACCACCAACGAATACTGCAGCACTTGTGGCAGCTCCCGCCACTGCTGAACCGGCGGCTTCAGCCGCTGCCGCAGCAGCGGCACACGCCGCCGCCCAGTTACCCGATGCTGCACAAGCGATTAGTCCATTGGGATCATAGAAGTTGATTGGATTCCCATTGACGTAACCATACGTATTCAACCCACCATTCAGCCCGATCGGATCACTCTGCAGATACCGCCCAATACTCGGGTCGTAGGTTCTGTGCCAGTTATCACTATAGCCCGTCTCTGGGTCTCGCATTTGCCCAGGAAAGCCTTTCAGGTTAGTGATGCCCGTGGTGATTTCTTCACTCACCTCCCCGAACGGCGTGGTCTGAACCTCCCACACCTTGGCCTGGTTTTGGTCAGTTAATATTCTGGGCGTATTGAGGTGATCATTGTGCACATAATACAAACGATTGCCACTGACTCTCATCGCAATCACCTGCTCTCCCAG